>NZ_JBFUIV010000002.1:0-433871 GCF_056401715.1 Bacillus sp. P4_E1 | reverse complement strand
CTCGAAGAGGCAACTGTTGGGATAATGCTTGTATGGAAAACTTCTTCAGTCACTTTAAGGCAGAGTGTTTTCATTTATACTCCTTCCGTAAAGCGAATGAGGTCAAACTTGCCGTGCGTAAATATATGCACTTTTATAATCATCAAAGATTTCAAAAGAAATTAAATAACCTGAGTCCATATAAATATAGAACTCAGGTTGCTTAGTTGCGCTTTTTAAATACTGTCTACTTGACAGGGGTCACTGCAATCAGTGGGGGTTTTGTTCTTACCCACTGATTATTAGCCTTCACCAATCGGGCGTTTACGGGCAGTTGATCTCCCACCTAACTTCTTTGCTCCTGCCGAATTTTGAGGTGGGAGTTTTACTGCCCGTTAATGCGGGATAAACCCGCTGGATGCACATCGTAATGTACAATTTGCATCGGAGGCTGTGAGTACGACATATACTGTCCTTGCATCATTTGTGCAAAATATGCTTGCTGCTGCATTTGAATCACTTGATTCACAGCATAAATTGTCCCCTGTGCTCCTGCCAAAGTAATAGCCAATCCTACTTGTCTTTCAGGATAACAATAATGATTCACCATTATTCAGCTCACTTTTTATTTTTCTTCCCTATCGTATGTTTCTATTTCATGGCAAGTGTTTTATTACGCTGTCTTGTTTCGAAGCACCGAGAAAAGAGCCACACATAAAATTGCAACAATTCCAGTGAAGGTAAATAAATATGCTAACGGAATTAAGTAAAATGGCTCCACTAAAGTTCCGTCTGGTTTTACTTCCGAACCAATTACATTAAACATAATGATGCATAACACTCCTAAAAATATTGGACTAGAAGCTAATAAATATTTTTTCATAATATATTCTCCTTTGATTTCACAATTAATTTATCTGCATTCCTTTTTACTATTCTCAATACCATCATAATAAGCCCACTAACATTTTAAGTCAACAACTATTTATTGTTTTGCAATAAATAGTTGTTGTTAAACATATTAAAAAAGGCTATAGACAATGATCGTCTATAGCCTTTTCATTCCATTATTTCGTTCTAAAATATTCCTTCTGGAACATGCACATTCTTATCGCATTATGGTAGTTTCCATCAACGAAAAACTCGTCGAGAAGTTCTCCTTCTACCATAAATCCAACCTTTTTATAAACATGTACAGCCTTTTCATTCTCTTTATCAACAACTAAATAGAGTTTATGCATATTTAATACAGAAAAAGCGTAATCCATCGCTAAACGCGTCGCTTCCGCTGCATAACCATGTCCTTGATAATTCGGATCAATAATAATCTGGAATTCAGTTCTTCGATGAATATAATCAATTTCCACTAACTCAACTAATCCAACCATCTCATTATCTTTCTCCAGGATAAAACGGCGTTCACTTTGATCGTGGATATGTTTATCATATAAATCCTGTAGTTCTACAAAAGCCTCATACGGCTCTTCAAACCAATAAGACATAATATGTGCGTTATTATTAAGTTCGTGCACGAACTTTAAATCTTCCCGTTCTAAAGGACGTAACTTTAATTCCTGACTCATTTCTATAACCTCCAAGTAAAATAACCTCTTCACTTAATTTCTCAATTTTTTTCGATTTCAAACGCCCTAATTACATTGTAAACCTTTAAGTAACTTGAAGGTCAAGGTACAAAAAATAGTGCAAACTTATGTCTGCACTACTCTTTTCTCAAATCTCTCATATTCGATATGTATAAAGCAATAACTAAAACAAGAATGGATCCCGCATATAATAACGTCTCCATCGGTTCCTCATGAGATACAATAATTAATCTAATTAAAGCCGTAATTCCGATATAAATAAAATAACGTAACGGAAAATGATAATTCGATTTGAAATACTTAATAATTAATGCGATAAACTCGAAGTATAAGAAATAGACGATAATACTTTCAACTAATTTATAAGATGTATACTTCTTCGTCGAAAATATGTATTGAATAAAAGTAATCGTTTCATTAATTAAAAAGATAGATAAGACAATGGATAATATGATTAGAGCTATATTTAATATCCATTGCAAGACACTAGCAATAAAATGATCGATGTTAAATGATTTCATTTTCTCTTTAAACTCCCCTTCGTATAAGTACTTGTTCATTATAGCAAACTTACAATTATAGGAGTGTTAAATCATATATGATCGTCCTCTTTCACTATCACCATTAGGATATCTTTGCTTAATATAGTTGCCTCCCCAATCGCAAAGTACTTTTAAAACTTCTTTTAATGATTGTCCCTGTTTCACTCAACTTTCGGTGGTACTTGATTGTATACTTTTCTAGACACAAGCCCATCTTTTTCAAGCTCTTTCAATTGCTCAGTAAGCATTTTTTGCGTAATACCAGTTACCAATCGTTTTAACTCGCCCGTTAATGCGGGATAAAAATCAAACGACTTTATTATCTCTATACAAATAGGGATTAGCAAATAATGTTACTATAACCTCAAAAAAAGAAATCTTATTTTAACTTTCCTATTGATAAGTTAACACGATAATTCCCATACTTTAATAGTCGCCCCAGAAAGTTATCCAATTCTTCATTAGAAGCAAAATGTGTTTTTAATAAATAACATCCCTCACCGCTTATACGGTCTACTTCAGAAATCCCTTCTTCTTTTTGAAAGAAATTCATAAACTCTTGATGATTAGCTGTTGTTACGAATAAAGTAACAAATGCAGTCACTACTTGTCCTAATTTGATTCGGTTTATTGCGATTGTATATTGTTCAATAATCCCTAAATCCTCTAATCTTCGAATTCGATTTCCTACAGCCTGCCCTGTCATATGTATTTTTTGACCAAGTTCTTTCCATTGTATTCTTGAGTTTTCTCCTAATAATTTCAGTATCTCAAAATCTGTTTGATCAATGATATAAACCAATCCTTTCATCGTGAAAGTAGAAAGCCAGAAAGTGTTTCGCCAACTTATTCTGCTTGTCGATACAATTCACTATACTTAGTTTATCCTCTTACATCACATTGTTTATCAGTTATATTTACTTATAACACAGAGGACGCAACAAAAGAATACATCTAGATTTAAAGGAGGTTACAAATATGTTATTACAAGAGATTTTATCGTTCAATGAACAATTTGTAGAAAATAAAGAATACGCTCCTCATGAAGCGACAAAAATGCCTAAAAAACGTATGGTTGTTGTTTCTTGCATGGACGCTCGTTTAATTGAGCTACTTCCAAAAGCTTTAGATATACACGATGGTGATGCAAAAGTTATCAGAAATGCAGGTGGTAAAATTGCTTCTGCTTTCGATAGTGTTATGCAAAGTGTTGTCGCATCAGTATATGATCTAAATGCAGATGAAATCTTCCTTATCGGACACCAAAGATGTGGTGCGAGCCAAACTAATCCAAAAGGAACACTTCAAAAAATATTAGATCGTGGAGTAGCTTCACCAGAAATTTTATCAGCGATTGAATATGCTGGTGTTGACCTTGAAAAATGGTTATTTGGATTCGATGATGTCAACGGTTCAACTCAAGCTAATGTTGATTTAGTAAGAAATCATCCACTTATTCCAAAAGATGTTCCTGTACATGGTTTAGTTATTGATCCTCACACAGGTAAATTAGATTTAATAGTTGATGGATATAAAGCATTAAATGGTATGAAAAATTAATTATTACTTAAATGAAGGGAAGTTATTAGATATGAATAGACAAGAAGCTACGCAAAAAATTATGGAAGCAAAAATTGCAAAAGGTTTAACATGGGAAGAAATTTCAAAAGTAAGTGAAAACTCTGAGACTTGGGTTGTAACAGCGTTATTAGGACAAGCTACAATGACACGTCCAGAAGCAGAAAAAATCGGTAAACTATTAGAATTAGATGAAGAAGTAGTTCAAGCATTAACAGTAGTTCCACTTAGAGGTCAAGTAATGCAAATGCCTCCTACTGACCCAATCTTATATCGATTATATGAAATGATGTTACAATACGCACCAACTCTTAGAGAATTAATCCTAGAAAAAGCTGGCGAAGGTGTAATGAGTGCAATTAACTTCAATCTAGGTGTGGACACACAAGAAGATCCAAAAGGTGGCGACCCTCGTATCGTGATTACACTTAACGGGAAATTCTTACCGTTCCGTACATGGTAATTAATTAAAAATCTATTTATATAATTAAAGTAATTTTATAAATTTACAAAATCCATCCTTTTTAATCTAGCTGTGTAGAAAGGATGGATTTTTACTATGAGATTCTTTTTATACGAGGGAGAATAATATGAATAAAAAATACGTCGATACGAGCTTTAGTATTCTACAGTGGTTTGTGTTTTTATTAGCAAATGCAATTGCATTGCCTATCATTATTGGTGGCATATTCCATTTATCAATAGAAGATATCTCAACATTAATGCAACGAACTTTTTTAGTTGTAGGAGTAAGTTCATTTATACAAGCATGGTTTGGGCATCGCTATCCCATAGCGGATGGGCCAGCCGGCTCATGGGTAAGTATATTTGTCATATTGGGACAAGTCGCTATGCATCAGGGACAAAGTGCAAAGGATGTATTACAACTTTTAGAAGGTGGATTAATTATTGCAGGTATATTACTCTTCGTCCTTGGTATAACAGGGCTTGTTCATCGAATTCTACGTTTATTTACACCCTTGGTTACAGGAACTTTTCTTTTAATATTATCTCTTCAGCTTAGTGGTGTGTTACTAAAAGGAATGATGGGATTACAAGGAGCTGTAACTCATCCTGATTATACAACGGCTGCTATTGCGCTCTTTGTTTTTGCCCTTATTACTTTCTTATCAATTAAAGGGAACGGATGGATGAAAAGTTACGCTGTGTTACTTGGAATTTCATGTGGTTGGCTTTTGTATGCTGTATTAGGAAAATCATCTCATATACCTTCACACACACGGTTAGTTAAGTTACCAGAGCTATTTTCTTGGGGCACACCTAGATTAGATATTGGAATGGCTCTAACTGCAACTTTATTTACATTTCTTTTAGTTGCAAATACAATCGCTGCTATTTCGGCTGTAAAACAAGTGGCTCCGTTATCTAAAGAAAATGAAAAGCAAATACTGAACCGCGGCGTGTGGGCCGGAGGTATATCGCATATTATCTCGTCGGTGTTTTCTACAATTGGAATTGTACCATTACCTGCATCAGCAGGATTTATTCAACTAACAGGACAAAGAAAAGGGAAGTCGTTCCTTATAGCAAGTCTTATATTAGCAGGAATTTCTTTTATTCCTTCAATTGTAAACTTTATATCCTTGCTACCAGGTCCTATTGCTAATGCCGCACTTTTAGCAACATTTGTCCAAGTAATAGGCATTTCATTCCAATCCATTTTACGTGAAGAATTAAATCAACGCCGATTAACTATATTAGGAATTTCATTATTAATCAGTTTGGGTATAATGTTTCTTCCAGAAAGTGCATTTAGCGGAATTCCTTCTTCCTTACAATATGTTTTAAGTAATGGATTACTTGTGGGTACCATGCTTGTCATTCTATTGGAACAGTTTTGGAAAGAGTAAAATTTGTGACTAAGTAAAAAAGCGCCCTGCTTACAGGGCGCCTTTTTATACCTAATGACTAATACTAGCAGTTGGGTATAATGTTGTTCCTCCAATTGAAACTTTTATTTCATTTGTTAATGGAACATTTTGTTCATTAATAATTGTTCTCCACCATTCCCATGCAAGACCAGTACATTCTCTTGCTACGATTTTTATATTTTTTGAATTTGGTGGAAGAGGGATAACTGTAGAGTAATGAGCCGTTTTGTCTTTGCCGCTACCATCCCATGTTTTATGTGTTAGTACTTCTTTACCATTTTGATCAAATGTGAATTCATCCCAAGATACATCAAATTGCGCAACGTAAGCACCGTAATGATCCAGTATCATTTTAGCACTTGAATATTCTGTAGTTGTCGTCTCGATATAATCTGTATTGTTATGAACAGCAGCAGTTGCATTATCTTTTAAAAAAGTACTTGTATATGAAATTGGATATGCTGGATTTTTAAGACTTAATTCAGCATTATCTTTAATGATATTTCGGATTTCATTGAAATCTTTAGTAACAACCTTGTTATGCTCTTTCGCATCTCCGCCTAATACTACAGCAGTAAAAGTACTTTCTTCAAAAATATCTTTGTACTGTCCACTCGTTTCGACGCTGTTATTCTTAAGTAAGGCTTTAAAAGCAGCTTGTACATCTTTGCTCTTAGATGTTGTTTCTAATTTTACATAAACAGTTCTACCATAAGCTACATTTGAGACCATAACAGGTGGAGCCGAATTACTTACACCTTTACGAGTTAACTCACCAAAAGTAACACTATTATCAAAAAGATCGGATGGATTGTTAGGTAGTTCAGCACTTACGGTATAAAATATTTGCTTATATGCCGCTACCATCACTTTCTTCTCTCCATTTGCAACCGCATTAAAATCGATGTTTAGACTGTTATCGAGATATTTAGCGTTAACGTTAAGGGCACTTGCGATTTGTGATTTACTATAAACCATAGATTCTGTATACTGCATTCTTGCAGGTAACGTATGTGTTTTAGAATACTTTTCATTCCAAGTAGATACTAAATCATCTACTGCTCCAGCCACATTACCATATGTCGGATTTTGGACAGTAATTGTATTTTCTTTTCTCATGCCAGGTAAGTCTATACTAATATTTAAAGGCTTTCTCTTAGCCACTAATAAACTCGGTTGATTGTCTGCAAAAGCTTTATTTGCAAGTTGTACCGCTCCTGGATACGTACGATTCACCACAGAATCAATAATCGAAATATCGACTGGTGAAGTTGTAAGTGATTTTTTCTCGCGTTCCACTACTACAAATTTACCATTTGAATTGATACTTTCTTTCGGAACAAAACTCTCTACCTTATCACCATTTACAGCTAAAACCTCTTGATTATTATATTTAAGGCTTGCTATACCAGTATCAATGCCACTAGCATTTTTGGTTACATCAGTTGCATTACCTACTTGTGTTTCTGCGAAGGAAATAGATGAATAATTAATAGTGCATAGACTAACTAATAAACACGCAAGGAACTTTCTTCTTTTAGTGTTTTTCTTAATATTCAGAAAAATCACCCCGTTCTTTTTTTAGTAAGATATGATAATGATTGATAAATGATAGCTAACTAATAAACCTACATAAATGCTTTCAAAAGTTCTTGAATTAACGGGATTACGCCACCTACAAATTTCAAAACTGCCATTGCGATTTCCATATTATTTCCTCCTTTTTTATTGCTACGAAAATGTGATTTATCTTTATGCCCTCATTATAGTGACCCCTTACACTTTTATCAATACACTCTTATATGCAATATTACATACAAAAAAAACAAGCTGAATTCTTATAAAAAGTTATACAGAGATAAATTTTTCGTTTGGTAAATACTTGAAAACACAAAGCGTTCCTTTGCATTTCATGAGTAATTTACAAGTTTATTGTTGGAAGCATCGCAGGACCGGAAGTAATGAAATACATGCAGGACTGTTACGAGCAGCCAGAAATATTAAGAGTTATCATGGGCAACCGCATAAAAAAAGCTGCTGCCTATAAAATACAGACAGCAACTTCAACTAGAGTAGCTGGCATGATTTACGCAAGCTACAGTATTTTTTTGACATACTCATTTTTACACTTTGTAACTAATAAACAGCGATTGGCCCATAAGGACCATTGATAATTTCTATTTTTGTTTCAAAAATATCTGTCAAAATTGTTGGGTCCATAACCTCTTCTACTGTTCCAAAAGCAGCAATTTGTCCATCTTTCATAGCACAAATTTTATCAGAGTATTTAGCTGCAAAATTTATGTCATGCATAACAGTCAAAATTGTTCTTCCAAATTCATTAGCCGCGCGTCTTAAATGCTCCATCATTTGAACAGAACGAGCAACATCAAGGTTGTTCAGAGGCTCATCCAAAAGTACATACTCAGTCTCTTGGCACAATACCATCGCTACATATGCCCTTTGTCTTTGACCACCAGAAAGCTCATCTAAATATCTATTCTCTAAACTAGTTAAATCTAGGAAATCAATATATTTAGAAATGATAACTTCATCTTCTTTAGTTAATCTTCCCTTTGAATAAGGAAAGCGCCCAAATCCAACTAGTTGTCTAATCGTAAGCCTCGTTACAAAATGATTTTCTTGTCGCAATATAGTCAAAATTTTCGCTAAGTCTTTTGATTTGGATTCAGAAACATCCATATTCGCTACCTGAATTTGACCTTCATCCATATCTAAAAGTCTTCCAATCATCAAAAGTGTCGTAGACTTTCCAGCGCCATTTGGTCCAATTAAAGAAGTAAAGCCCGCTTTTGGTATTTCAATATCCAAAGGTCCTATTTTTACCTTATCAGTATAGAACTTTTTAACATTATCAATTTTTATCATAAAGCCCTCTTCCTTAAAACTATAGTTAAGAATACTATTCCACCAAATAATTCAATAATAACTGAAACTACACCTTGAGCATGGAATACATGATACATTAAAAAGTATGCACTCGTCATTATCAAAAATCCTATAGCAAAAGCCATTGGGAAAATATATCTATGATCATAAGTTGACGCCGCTTGATAACTCAAAGTTGCCACTAAAAATCCGTAGAAAGTAAGTGGTCCAATTAGAGCTGTTGAAATGGACATCAAAATAGCAACTAATACAAGCGTATAAATTACACTAGGTTGATATTTAACTCCAAAAGAAGTAGCAACATCCTTTCCTAGTGACAAAACATTCAAATTCTTAGAATGAGCAAAAATTAATACTGCTACAATTATGATCATAGGAATTACAATAGGAAAATATGCAGGATCTGCATGATTAACAGAACCAAATAATTTCGCTTGTAAAATATCAAACTCTGAAGGCGCAAGTAGCTTTCTCATAAAAGTTGACACAGAATTTAGTCCGGTACCAATAATAATTCCAACTAAAAGCATAAGTTGTAAATTCCCGTATTTACCGGAAAGTAACCATCCATAAAGTATCAAACTCATGAAGACCATAACAACAACTTGGAATACAAACGATCCAATTCCATTAAAGTTTATTAATGCACTAGCACCAAAGAAGAATATTGTACTCGTATGAATTGCTGAATAAAGTGATTCGAAACCTAAAAGCGAAGGAGTAATAATCTTATTGTTCGTAATAGATTGGAAAGCAACTGTCGACAAGCTATGGCAAACTGCAGCAATAATCATCGCAACAATGGCTATTATCCTTCTCTTAACAACTGGGATAAAAGAAGGTGAATCTATCGGAACTGGATTGTTATAAACTAAAAGTCCATATGAAGAAAGGAGACCTAAAGCGATCAATGTTATCAGTACAATCCAATAACGTCTTGCTTCCTTCTTAGAACGAAAAGCGCTAGCTGATCTACTTTCATTATGAAGGCTAGAATCGATTTCGACATTTTCTTTATTTCTATAGTCTAATGTGATCATCGTAGCCTCCTTGGTTTTCTTTTTCTCAATAAAATAGTAATAAATACGACTGCTCCCACTGTTGCAAGTATTAAAGAAACAGGTACTTCAAAAGGCTTTATAATTGTTCGAGAAATGATGTCACAGGCAGTTATTGTCCCCATTCCGATCACACATACCCAAGGTAAATTACTCCTAAGATCATCTCCCCTAAACATTGAAACAATGTTTGGAACAATTAATCCCAAGAAAGGTAAGTTTCCAATAACAGCTGCAACAATTCCAACTGCAACAGAGATAAGGCCAGTCCCAAAAAGAACAATTCTATTGTAATTAACTCCAAGGCTTGTTGCGACATCTTCTCCTAGTCCAGCTAGAGTCAATCTATTAGCATACATAAAAATAAGCACAGTAACGATAACAATCAGCCATAAATATTCATATCTTCCCACCTGAACGGTAGCAAATGAACCTACGAACCAAGTTTCAATACTTTGCGTCATTTGAAAAAGGAGTCCCAAAAAAGTAGACACTGCAGAAATAACTGCTCCAAGCATCAATCCAATAATCGGAACAATTAAAGACGAACGAAGTTTAACTCTTCTTAAAAATAGAAAGAAAATCATAGTTCCTATAAAAGAAAAAATGATTGCACCAGTCATTCTTTGAACTAACGTCGGGGCAGGAAATAATAAATATACAAAAAGCAGGCCTAAGCCTGACCATTCAATAGTCCCCGTTGTAGTAGGTTCAACAAAACGATTCTGTGTAATTAATTGCATTACAAGCCCTGCCATCGCCATTGCAGCTCCAGTAAGCATTAATGCAACTGTTCTCGGAACACGAGTTATGAAAAACATCTCCATTCCGTCCTCTTGTCCACGTATATCATAAACTCCAGTAAACAGTGATATAATCCCTAAAATTGTAACAACTATAATCGCTATTATAAAAGGTTTTGTCCATATTTTATTGTGATTATAAAACTGGGGTTGAGAAATATTCTCAACCCTAGAAATCATATTTTTTGACACTGTTTCGTACTCCTTTACACTACTTAGCTAAAGTTTTTGCGATATTTCCAAATAACTCTATATAAGTCTGAATTGATTCATTTGTGTAAGTATCTGCTGGTGCATAAACAACTTGTTTTTTAGAAACAGCAGTTGTGTTTTGAAGAGCTGGTGATTTAGAAATAACATCTTGAGCAGGAGCTGAAGTAGCAGCATCAGATGTTGCAGCATCACGATCTAATACGAAAAGCCAATCAGGATTTGTTTGTGCAATAGCTTCAACAGAAACGTCATCACCTTTATGACCTGCAGTAGAATTAGCAACTTCTAGTGCTGGAGTCCAACCGAAAATTTCATACATCGGTCCCCAAACGCGACCAGAGTGCGGCGCAGCAAAACCAATATTTCCACCAGTAACAATAACACTCATAACTTTATCTTTTCCATTATAAGCAGATTTTACTTTTTCAATAGATTTATCAAAATCAGCTACTACTTGTTTAGCTTCTTTATCTTTATCAAAGATTTTCCCTAAAGTAATTGTAGAATCTTTAAGTCCTTTTACTAAGTTTTCGCCAGGCTTAGTAGCTTTTTCAGAAACATCAACATTAAGATCAATAACAGCTGCATTTGGCACTAATTTTTTGATTTCTTCGTAATGACCAGCAAATCTTTGACCAACGATTACAAGTTCAGGGTTTGCCGCTGCAATAATTTCAAGATTTGGTTCGCGGTGATTCCCAATATTTTTAACTGAATCATCTTTTACATATGCTGAATCTGCAGGCATTACATCCTTTGGAGCAGCCGCTAATTTAATTCCCCAATCAGCTAAAGTTTCAAAAGTTCTATTATCTAAAGCAACTACATTCTTTGGATTTACAGGGACTTTAACAGTTCCATGTGCATCAGTGATTTCAACTGTTTTTGGCTTATCACTACTATCACCTTTATTAGCTTTCGAAGTTTCCTTACTTGAATCTGAGCAAGCCACTAACATTAAAGTGAAAATTGCTAAAATACTTACTAATTTTAAAAGCATAGTTTTTTTCATACGTATACTCCTTATAATGTAATTTAGTTCGAAAATGATAACGTCCATAGATTAAATTAGATAGTAACTTTTATGTATCTAAATTGCTATTGATAATCATTTTCATTTGAACATCCTGTTAATAAGTATAGTCATTAATTATGTGAAAATCTTGTGAATGGTGTGAGTTAATAAAATTAAACATACATTAGATACAGTCTCATCTAATGCGCACCAAAGTCATCCCCCACACGTACTAATCAATAGATTGGGCACCTTATAAACCATGATTTCTACTGCAAAAAAAATGCCCATGAATAGCTAATTTTTCATAATCCATTGCCTGGTAGCAATCTTCTTTTTATAGTTTCCGTCTTTTAATATTTCACAGAAACTATTTGATTATCAGGTTTAATAGAAAAAACTGTACTTTACCTATTATCTTATTTTATCATTCAATCATTGAATAGCCCCTGCCATGTATCGTTTGAATATATCTATCTCTCTTCTCGCACTTTAACTTTTTTCTTACATACCCAATATATAAATCCACTACATTGGGATTGACTACTACGTTATATCCCCAAACCTGGTTCAAAAGCATTTCACGGCTCAATATTGTATTTTTATTCTTGATTAAAAATACAAGTAAATCGTACTCGCGCTTAGTAAGCGTGAGATTTTTACCACCTTTTTTTACAATATGGCTAGATGCATCAACAAAGAGATCTTTAAACTGAAAAAAGTTTGTCTCATTTTGCTGGATACAGTCACTTCTCCTTAAAATAGCTTGAACCCTTGCTACTAATTCTTCTTTCACAAATGGTTTTCTAATATAATCATCTGCTCCTGCTTGTAGCCCTGCTATGCAATCCTTGCTAGAAATATTGTCGGTCACAATAATTATCGGTGTCGTTTTAACAAGTCGTATTTGTCTACAAATTTCTGGCCCCGATATACTTAACGAATCCCAATCCAATATGATAATATCCCAATCTTGTTCATATACTATATTTAAACCTTGGTTTTCATTGTGAAGTTTTAAAATGAAATAGCCCTCTTGCGTTAGACCGCTTACGATTTTCTTTGCAAAAGACCGTTCATTCTTAATTACTAACACCTGCTTCACCGATGGTTCACCTCTACTTCAATATAACTTAGTTGGATAAAAAGTTATCCCCAAAAAATAATTTAAGACTTATAAATATTAAATCCCTAAAAAAAGCCGTTATAACGGTTTATTAGGAGAACTCTATATAATCTTACAATAGATATGGATGAAAACACAAAATATATGAAGATTTAAATACATATTATTTAATCATTAAGAGCAACTATATTATCTAGTTGCTTATTATCAATAACTATTCATTCAGTTTCTGTTTCAAGGGTACCGTCCTCAACTTAAGCATTTTATAAAACCACAAAACAAAAAGAACCATCCCCCCGCCACTCTGGCAAAGTTATGGTTCATATCATACAAAATAAAAAACCACCAAACAGTTATGTATTGGTGGAGACGGTGGGAGTCGAACCCACGTCCAAAAATATCGGCACTTAAGCTTCTACGAGTGTAGTCGATATATTAGCATTTCGCGAACTCTTCGGCCTATCGACAGGCTTCCAAGTTGCTAGTCTGATTGTTCTCTTCCTTCGCCCTCAGACGGCGAACTCCGGCGTAGTCCACTTAGTTTGAGTCCCTTACCCTACCACATGGACGATGGAGGGAGGAACCTTTAGTGCAATTAAGCAGCTAAAGAAAGATTGTTTTGTTTGCCAATTATAGGCTTTGACGTTTTAACGAGGCCGATCCCCTCGACTCGCAACCTAAGCTCGAACTATCCCTGTCGAATCCGTAACGTCCCCATGATAAAAATGGAGCATACGAAGAAATATCGTGATAGCTACTAAGAGCTGTTTTTCAATGTGCAACAATCTTACATAAGTTATTATATCATACGCGCGCCGTTTTACAAATGTAAATATCTGTATTACATCTTTTGACGATCACGGAACACGCGTGCAATTTCACGTTTAGCTTCTTTCTCTTTTAAATCGTGACGCTTATCATATTGCTTCTTACCTTTTGCTAAACCAAGTGCCATTTTCGCAAATCCATTTTTCAAATAGATTCTAACTGGAACTAATGCATATCCTGTTTCTTTTGCGTAACCTGCTAGCTTATCAATTTCTTTTTTATGAAGAAGTAACTTCCTTGTACGTAGCGGATCGTGATTGAAACGATTCCCTTGTTCATATGTATTAATATGCATATTATGAACCCATACTTCACCGTTATGTATACGTGCAAACGCATCTTTCAAGTTCACGCGTCCAGCGCGAATCGACTTAATTTCCGTTCCTTGAAGGACAAGCCCTACTTCGTATGTTTCTTCGATGAAATAATCATGAAATGCTTTTTTATTTTGCGCAATAACCTTACCTGTACCCTTTGGCATATAACGTCCCTCCTCTATTTTTACCATTGTAACAAATGTAAACAAAAAGCGAAAGTGGCTCGCTCAGAATGTGAGGTGGATGGAGCTTCTGACCTTGAGGCGCTCTTTGCCTCCTGGGAAGAAGCGAAGCCACCAAACATTCTAGCCACTGTAGCTGGATTCCACAAAAAGCGAAAGTGGCTCGCTCAGAATGTAAGGCGAAGCCACTCTTTTCTTACTTGCGCTTTTTCTTTTTCTTCTTGAATCCTGGTACATTTTCAAAGAATCCTTTTTTCTTCTTACCATTACCATTACTATTACCATCTTTTTTCCCTGGCTGACTAGCGGATGTGGATGCAGATGCAGATGCAGATGCTTTTCCTTTTCCTTGTCCACCACGATCAAACTTTCTTCCTGTGCCGCGTTCACCACCGCGCTCATTACTACGTTCGCTACGTCCACCGCGTTTCTTTCTGCCTGTTCTTGGCTGTTCAATCACAACTGGACGATCTTTGAACTTACGACGAGGTGTGCCTTTCATGCCAACGATTTCAAAGTCGATTGCGCGCTCGTCTTTATTTACGTTAATAACACGAATTGTAATTTCGTCACCGATGCGGAATACGTTACCTGTACGTTCTCCGATCATCGCAAAATGTTTTTCGTCATAACGGTAGTAATCATCTGTTAAATAGCTAACGTGTACAAGACCTTCAATTGTATTTGGAAGCTCTACGAATAAACCGAAGTTTGTTACAGAGCTAATCATACCGTCATACTCTTCACCGATCTTATCGACCATATACTCTGCTTTTTTCATTTCGTCTGTTTCACGCTCTGCTTCAACAGCGCGGCGTTCCATATTAGAAGAGTGCTCTGCAATCTCAGGTAAGTTTTCACGCCATTTCGCTTGCGTTTCGTTGTCTACTTTACCATTAATGATGTATTCACGAATCAATCTATGAACAATCGTATCTGGGTAACGACGAATTGGCGATGTGAAATGCGTGTAGAACTCAGTTGATAAACCAAAATGTCCTAAGCTGTTCGAGTCGTAACGTGCTTGCTTCATAGAACGAAGCATAACTGTTGAAATGACTATTTCTTCCGGCTGACCTTGAACCATTTCAAGAATTTGCTGCAATGCACGAGGGTGTATTTCATTCGCACGTCCCTTTACTGCATATCCGAAGTTTGTTACAAACTCGAAGAAACGCTCAAGCTTATCTTCTTTCGGATCTTCATGGACACGGTACATAAACGGTACGTTCATCCAGTGGAAATGCTCCGCTACTGTTTCGTTCGCAACAAGCATAAACTCTTCAATTAACTTCTCTGATACAGAACGATCACGCATTACAACATCAGTCGGTTTTCCTTCTTCATCTACTAGTACTTTCGCTTCTTTAAAGTCAAAGTCAATCGCACCACGGCGCATACGTTTTTCACGTAAAATTTGTGCTAACTGCCCCATTTCTTTAAACATTGGCACTAGCGGCTCGTAACGTTCAATTAGCGCTTCGTCTTCATCTTCTAAAATGCTTCTTACGTCAGCATACGTCATACGCTCTGTCGTTTTAATTACACTTTGGAAAATCTCGTGTTTTACAACATCACCTAGATTGTTGATTTCCATTTCACAAGATAGTGTCAGACGGTCTACTTTCGGATTTAATGAACAAATACCGTTTGATAAACGATGCGGAATCATCGGAATTACACGGTCTACAAGATATACACTCGTTGCTCTCTCTGCTGCTTCAACATCAATTGGAGAACCTTCTTGAACGTAATGACTTACATCCGCAATATGAACACCAAGCTTATAGTTACCGTTCTCAAGCTTCGTTACTGTAACAGCGTCATCTAAGTCTTTCGCATCCGCACCATCAATTGTAACAATCATTTGATCACGTAAATCACGACGATCTTTTATATCTTCTTCTGAAATCGTTTCTGGTACACTGTTTGCATGCTCCATCACTTCTTCAGGGAATGCTAAAGGTAAATGATGTTTATGAATGACAGATAAAATATCTACTCCTGGGTCATTTTTATGACCTAGAATTTGAATAACTTCACCTTCTGCGCTTAAACGGTTCTCTGGGTAGCCCGTAATTTTCACAACTACTTTATGGCCTTCTACAGCGCCCATAGATGCACTTTTCAAGATAAAAATGTCACTTGTCCAGCGTTTATTATCAGGTATAACAAATCCAAAGTTCTTTGACTCTGTATATGTACCAACTAGTTCCTTCGTTCCACGCTCTAAAATACGAACAATCGCGCCTTCTTGGCGTGATCCACTTGATTGTGCGCTAACACGTGCTAATACTGTATCACCATGAAGTGCACCATTTAATTCTGTCGGCGGGATGAAAAGATCATCATCTCCTGTTTTCTTCTCTTCTGGAACGACGAACGCAAAACCACGTGCGTGCCCAATTAATTTACCGCGTACTAAATTCATTTTTTCTGGAAGACCGTAGCGGTTACTACGTGTGCGGATAACAAGCCCCTTCTCCTCCATCATTACAAGTGCCTTTACGAAATCTTTAAAGCCCTCAGAGCCTTCGATTCCAAATGCCGATTCTAATTCTTGTATCGTTAACGGTTTATACGCTTCTTCCCTCATAAATAATAACAACTTATCAATATGTTCTTGCATGATTTCTTCCAAGCAGAAATACCTCCTTTAAACCCTTATATTATTTAGTGTATCCGAAAGATGGGGGATGTATAAAGTGAAACTTTAATCATCTCCCAATGATTTTTTACAGCTTTCATAAAGTGTAACTTTAACCAGTGGTTTTTTGTCCGTCCCCACTGATTATTAGCCCACAAATAGCGGGATAAAAATTCCCTTATGAAAAAAAGAGGCAACTAGACCTTACCAATCTAGTTGCTCCAAGAAGTTATATACATCCTCATGTAGCACATCACGTTCTTTATCAAGTGTAATGACATGCGTAGAGTCTTCATACCATTTAATGTCTTTTAACGTAGATTCTACACCGTTATAAATAATGTTAGCACTATCTGTATTAATCATCTCATCATGACGTGCTTGTACAACGAATGTTGGAGCATAAATCATATCAACATTATTGCGTACGTCACGAATCAACTCCTGTAATGCTTTTAATGTATTCATTGGTGTCTGTTTAAATTCAAACATTTCCTGCTCAATTCGTTCTGGTGATTTTTGCTCACGCTTTTTATATTCGCGGGCATATGCCAATATACCTTGGTACATAATTTCTTCACTTTTAATGTACATCGGTGCACACATTGGTACAACACCTAAAATCGGTAATGTATAAGCAAGTTTTAATGAGAATACTCCGCCTAATGATAATCCAACCGCAGCTATTTTCTCGTAACCTTGATCTTTTAAATGCTGGTAGGCATTCATTACATCTTTCCACCAGTCTTCAGGACCTGTATGAACAAGCTCTTCTGGTGGTACACCGTGTCCTTTATAAATTGGCGCATGACAAGTATAGCCTTTCTTCTCTAAGAAACGCCCTAGCATGCGTACGTCAGCTGAGTTCCCTGTGAATCCATGTAATAATAAAACAGCGCGGTCTCCACCTTCAAATGTAAATGGTTTTGGAGATGCTAATTTCATCATGTACTTCTCCTCTTTCTCTTCTGTAATCTAGTCGTATTCTTTCTATTCTTAGTGTACCATATTTATAATTCTATAATCTAATTAGAAACTTTTTTTGAATAACAAATCAAAAAAAGAAGAACCATTAGCATAATCCGCTAACGCTTCTTCTTTTAATTTTATAAATTTAAGTACGTAACACCAATTGTTAGTACGAAGAATAGTACAGCTAAGACAACTGTAACACGGTTTAATACCGCTTCAATTCCACGTGCTTTTTGCTTACCAAACAATTGCTCTGCACCACCTGAAATAGCGCCTGAAAGGCCTGAGCTATTACTAGACTGCATAAGTACCATAACAATCATTAAAATCGATACAATAATAAGTAAAACTGATAATAACGTATGCACTTGGCGTACCTCCTACAAAGATTCAGTTATTTTAAATGTAGCATAAATCCTATAGAAAAGCGAGAGCTATAGAATCGCTCTCGCTTTTCTTCTATTACATGAACATCATTGCGAATAACGGTCCAAGCAAACATGTCAAAATTGCTGTTAATGTCATTGTTACCGATCCAATAACACCTTCATGCTCATTATTTTTCATCGCTCTCATAACACCCATAATATGAGACGCACATCCAAAGCCAATCCCTTTACCAACTGAGTTTGTAACACGGCTCCATTTTAATAAAATTGGTCCTGAAATCGTTCCAGTAATCCCTGCGATAACGACGAATGCTGCTGTTAAGGAGGGGACACCACCAACTTGTTCAGATACACTCATCGCAACTGGCATTGTCACTGATTTTGGTAAAGAAGATAAAATTAAGCTTTTATCTGTTCCCATAAGTGTGGCGATAGCAAAATCACTTGCAATAGCAACTGTTGTACCTACTAATACACCACCAGCAATTGGTACAACATATTTTTGCAGAACATGACGTTGTTTATAAAGCGGGATTGCAAATGCTACAACACCTGGTCCTAATAGCTTCGCAATCCAGCCACCACCACTTTCCATATAATTTTGATATGGTATATCAAGCATTATAAATAAGAAAGCCATTAATCCTGTTGCAACAAGCATTGGAATGGTAAATGGTGTTGGAAATAATTTGTAGATTTTTTTAGATAATTGATATAATAGCACCGTAAAAAGAACCCAACCGATTCCGATTAATATTTGGCTCATTGTGTCTCTTTTTCCTTTCTATTCGCAAGATATTGTCCTGTATGTCCTGCGACAATAATAATTAAAAACGTACTCGCTACAACTGTAATGAAAAGGGAAATTCCTTTACTCATAAAAAAAGCACCGTAATTCATTAAGCCAAGCGTTGGCGGAATTAATAAAAACGGCATAATAGCAACGAGTGTTTCTGCTCCTAAATCAAACCATTTCACTGGAAGTACTTTTAGGCTAAGCAAAACAAGTAGGAGGAACATCCCAATCAAACTTCCTGGAATCGGAAGATTCAACATTTCTTGCACCCAATTTCCAACCATATAAAATACATAAAGAGCAGCAATTTGGACAAGAATCTTTGTAAGTTTCATGTTCATCATCCCTCATGTTTATACGATCTTCTGTTAATATCCTTATCATAGTATAAATTGTAAAAACCTGCAATTTATCAAATCGACAACGAAAACCCACTATATTATACGCTTACACCCTTGATATGACTGCGTTTCCTAATGTGATTTATGTCAAAAACCTTGACCTAATATATAAAGTTTATATTTTCTGAATTTTGATGGTTATTATTTTAATAAAACAAAATCCTTCACTCCATTTTTATTCTGCCTTCTCTCTAGCACACATATATATATAAAGATAGGTGGTGAACGCATGTCTAAAAAAATTCTCATTTTTTGTGATCCTGGAATCGACGATGCGATAGCCCTCCTCCTCGCATTCTTTATCGATGAAATTGAAATTATTGGGATTGTCGCTGATTACGGCAATGTTCCAAAAGAAATGGCCGTACAAAATGCTCATTTTCTTAAACAAAAATCAAGAAATAGAGATATGAAAATATTTGGTGGTTCAGACCGTCCTCTCAATGGAGGTCCACCCGCTTTTTTTACTAATATTCACGGTAAAGAAGGGTTAGGCCCAATCATCCCAAATGAAAAGTTACAAAACGGGGAAATGGAGAATTTTTTTGAAGTTATCCCTCTTATCGAGCAGTATAAAGACGAACTAATCATTGTAAGTTTAGGGCGACTCACTTCCCTAGCTGCTTTATTTATTTTATGTAAAAACTTAATGCAGCAAATTAAATCTTATTATGTAATGGGTGGTTCCTTTCTGCACCCAGGTAATGTAACTCCCGTATCAGAAGCGAATTTTTATGGCGATCCAATCGCGGCTAACATTGTATTACAATCTGCATCCAACATGTACATATACCCGTTAAATGTAACTCAGTATTCCATCGTTACACCTGATATGGCTGAATATATTGAGGCGAAAGGAAAGGCTTCTCTCGTCAAACCTCTATTCGATCATTACTACTATGGATATTACGAAAAAATTTTACCACAATTAAAAGGCTGCCCTTTTCATGACACGATACCGATATTAGCTTTACTTGATAATTCTATGTTTACCTACTACAAATCACCAATTACCGTCATGACCGAATCTTACGCTCAAGGAGCAAGCATCGGTGATTTCCGCTCTTTAGTAGGATCAAGCCCATTCACCAATCGGCCCTCGCAGCAAATTGCTATCGATTTTGATTATAATCTCTTCTTTAAATACTTCATGTCACTTATGACAGACGAACAATTTTAGCAAAAAAAAACAGACCGTGATTTCTCACGGTCTGTCGTTATTTTCTACAATTATCGTTTGATGTTGTAGAAAGATTTGATACCATCGTAAACAGCGATTTCGCCTAGTTCGTCTTCGATGCGTAGTAATTGGTTGTACTTAGCAATACGGTCAGTACGGCTCATAGAACCAGTTTTGATTTGGCCAGCGTTAGTTGCAACTGCGATGTCAGCGATTGTAGCATCTTCAGTTTCACCAGAACGGTGAGATACAACTGCTGTGTAACCAGCACGTTTAGCCATTTCGATAGCTTCGAAAGTCTCAGTTAAAGTACCGATTTGGTTAACTTTAATTAAGATTGAGTTAGAGATACCTTTTTCGATACCTTCAGCAAGTTTTTGCGTGTTAGTTACGAATAAGTCGTCACCAACTAATTGTACTTTATCACCGATACGCTCAGTTAATAATTTGTGACCATCCCAGTCGTTTTCGTCTAAACCATCTTCAATAGAGATGATTGGGAAGTCTTTGCAAAGCTCTTCGTAGAAATCAACCATTTCTGCAGAAGTTAAGCCAGTACGGCCTTCGCCTGCAAGGTCATATTTACCAGTTTCTTTGTTGTAGAACTCAGAAGAAGCAACGTCCATTCCTAAGAATACGTTCTCGCCAGCTTTGTAACCAGCTTTTTCGATAGCTTCGATGATGACTTCTAATGCTTCACGGTTAGAACCAAGGTTTGGAGCGAATCCACCTTCGTCACCTACTGCAGTGTTAAGACCTTTGTCATGTAATACAGCTTTAAGTGCATGGAATACTTCAGCACCCATACGGATTGATTCTTTGAATGTTGGAGCACCAACTGGTAAGATCATGAACTCTTGGAAGTCAACGTTGTTATCAGCGTGAGAACCACCGTTGATGATGTTCATCATTGGAGTTGGTAATTGTTTTGCATTGAATCCACCAAGGTAACGGTATAATGGAAGACCTACGAAGTCAGCTGCTGCGTGAGCTACTGCCATAGATACACCAAGGATAGCGTTAGCGCCTAGTTTACCTTTGTTTGGAGTGCCATCTAATTCGATCATAGCACGGTCGATACCAGCTTGGTCAGTTACGTCGAAACCAACGATTTCTGGAGCAATTGCTTCGTTAACGTTGTTTACTGCGTTAAGAACACCTTTACCAAGGTAACGAGATTTGTCACCGTCACGTAATTCTACTGCTTCGTGCTCACCAGTAGATGCACCACTTGGTACGATAGCGCGTCCGAATGCGCCGCTTTCTGTGTAAACTTCTACTTCTACAGTTGGGTTACCACGAGAGTCAAGGACTTCGCGAGCATAAACATCAATAATTGTTGACATAATAAATTCTCTCCTTTTTATATAAGCAAATTATTTAATAATTGTTTTACCTGTCATTTCTTTCGGTTGTTCCACATTTAAAAGTGTAAGCATTGTTGGGGCGATATCTCCTAAAATACCACCTTCACGAAGCTCTACATCATTTTTTGTAACGATGAAAGGAACCGGGTTAGTTGTATGAGCTGTCATTGGTCCACCTTCAGCAGTTAACTCCTGATCGGCATTACCATGGTCAGCAGTAATAAGTGCTACACCATCTTTTGCAAGAATCGCTTCTACAACTTTTCCTAAACATTCGTCAGTTGCTTCTACTGCTTTAATTGTTGGTTCCATCATCCCAGAATGGCCAACCATATCACAGTTTGCAAAGTTAAGAATGATAACATCATGTTTATCATTTTCGATGTCATTTACTAAAGCGTCCGTTACTTCATAAATGCTCATTTCAGGTTTCAAGTCATATGTTGCAACCTTCGGTGAGTTAATTAAAATACGCTCTTCTCCTGGGAATTCAGCCTCACGACCACCGCTAAAGAAGAATGTAACGTGCGGATACTTTTCAGTTTCCGCGATGCGAAGTTGCTTTAATCCCGCTTGCGCAACAACTTCACCTAATGTGTTATCAAGGTTCATTGGCTTGAATGCCACGTAACCATCTACAGTTTCACTGAAATGTGTCATACAAACGAACTCAGGAATGTGAGGTACTTTTTCACCACGATCGAACTCACGGAAGTCTTCGTTTGTAAATACACGAGCAATTTGAATTGCACGGTCTGGACGGAAGTTATAGAAGATAACTGCATCATCATTATTGATTGTTGCAACTGGCGTGTCATCTTCGTTAACAATTACAGATGGCAATACGAATTCATCATGAATACCATTTGCATAAGAGTCTTCTACACACTCTTCTGCTGATTTATAAGTAGGGCCTTCACCATTCACCATAGCACGGTAACATTTTTCTACGCGATCCCAGCGCTTGTCACGGTCCATGGAGTAATAACGACCAGAGATAGTCGCGAATTGTCCTACTCCTGTTTCTTTAATTACTTCATTTGTTGCATCGATATAACCTTTTGCTGTTTGTGGTCCAACATCGCGGCCATCTAAGAATGCATGGATATATACTTTCTCCACGCCTTCTTTTGCTGCTAAGCGAAGAAGAGCAAACATATGGTTCATGTGACTGTGCACACCACCATCAGAAAGTAAACCGAATAAATGAAGAGCAGTACCTTTTTCTTTCACGCTTTTAATTGCATTTTGGAAAGTTTCGTTCTGATCGAACTCACCTTCACGAATTGCAACGTTTACGCGTGTTAAGCTTTGATATACGATGCGGCCAGCACCGATATTTAAGTGACCAACCTCTGAGTTACCCATTTGACCTGCTGGAAGACCTACTTCCTCACCAGAAGCTGTAAGCGTTGTGTGAGGGAATTTGTTCCAGTAACCATCAAAATTAGGTTTCTTAGCTTGTGCTACAGCATTCCCGTAAGTTTCTTCACGTAGTCCGAAACCATCAAGAATGATTAAAGCTGTTGGCTTTCTCATTTTACCGCCCCCAGAAGACCTAAGAACGAAGCAGGCTCTAAGCTAGCACCGCCAACTAAAGCGCCGTCGATGTCAGATTGTGCCATATACTCTTTAATGTTTTCTGGTTTTACGCTACCGCCGTATTGAATACGAACAGCTTCTGCAGCTTCTGGAGAAACAGCTTCTGCAACAACTTTACGGATGTGCGCACATACTTCATTTGCATCTGCAGAAGAAGAAGATTTACCTGTACCGATAGCCCAGATTGGCTCATAAGCGATAACAGTTACTTTAACTTGCTCTTCTGTTAAACCTGCAAGTGCTTTTGTTACTTGACCTGCTACTAGATCAAATGTTTTTCCGCTTTCGCGCTCTTCTAAAGTCTCACCACAACAAACGATTGGTGTTAAACCATGTTCAAATGCTGCAAGAGTCTTTTTGTTTACTGATTCGTCTGTTTCAGCAAACATTTCACGACGCTCAGAGTGGCCAAGTACTACGTAGCCTACTTTTAAGTCGCTAAGTGCTACTGGGCTAATTTCGCCAGTGAATGCACCATTTTTTTCGAAGTGCATGTTTTGTGCACCTACTTGTAAGTCAGTTCCTTCAGCCTTAGCTACTAAGCGCTCTAAGAATAGAGCTGGAGAGCAAACTACTGCATCAACAGCTGAAGCTGCTGGGATTTGACCTTTAACTTCCTCTACGAAGCTAACTGCTTCAGCTAGAGTTTTATTCATTTTCCAGTTACCTGCGATAATTGGTTTACGCATGCTTTGCACCGTCCTTTTTCTTTGGCTGCTACTTATTTGTCGTTAAGACAAACTACACCTGGAAGCTCTTTACCTTCCATGAATTCTAATGACGCACCGCCGCCAGTAGAAATGTGGCTCATTTTATCAGCCATACCGAATTTTTCAACAGCTGCTGCAGAGTCACCACCGCCGATAACAGAGTATGTATCTTCTGCATCTGCTAATGCTTGCCCTACTGCTTTTGTACCTTCTGCGAATGGAGTCATTTCGAATACACCCATTGGTCCATTCCATACAACAAGCTTAGAGTTTTTAATTACATCTGCATAAATTTCACGTGTTTTAGGACCGATGTCCACGCCTTCCCATGTAGAAGGGATAGAGTCGATACCAACGATTTGAGTTGTTGCAGTTTCAGAGAATTCCTCTGTGATTACAACATCAACTGGCATATAGAAGTTTACGCCTTTTTCTTTTGCAAGTTGCATAAATTCTTTAGCTAGTTCAATTTTGTCGTTTTCACATAGAGATAGACCAATTTCATGACCTAATGCTTTAACGAATGTGTAAGCAAGTCCGCCACCGATGATTAAGTTATCTACTTTGTCTAATAGATGACGAATTACACCGATTTTATCTTTTACTTTCGCACCACCGATGATAGCTGTGAATGGACGTTCTGGGTTAGAAAGTGCTTTACCTAATACATCTAACTCTTTTTCCATTAATAAACCAGATACTGCTGGTAGGTAGTCTGCGATTCCTGCTGTAGAAGCATGAGCACGGTGAGCTGCACCGAATGCATCGTTTACGAAGATATCAGCAAGAGCTGCAAATTCTTTCGCAAGTTCTGCATCGTTCTTTTCTTCGCCCGCATAGAAACGTACGTTTTCAAGAACTAATACGTCGCCTTCGTTCATTGCTGCAACCATTTCTTGTGCAACTGGTCCGAATGCTTCGTCCGCTTTTTTAACATCTTTACCAAGAAGCTCGCCTAAACGTGCTGCTACTGGAGTAAGACGTAATTCTTCTACTGCTTGACCTTTTGGACGGCCTAAATGACTTGCTAAAATTACTTTCGCACCTTGCTCTATTAAATATTGAATTGTAGGAAGAGCTGCACGGATACGAGTTTCATCTGTAATTTTGCCTTCTTTCATAGGTACGTTGAAATCAACGCGGCAAAATACACGCTTACCTTTTAAATCTACGTCACGAATTGATTTTTTGTTCATTGGATTTCCCTCCGACTACTAGTTAGGATTGACAAAACCCATTCAAAAGCTTAACACATTTGCTTCTAAAACGAAAGAAGAGAGAGAGGGAACAAACCCTCTCCCTCGTTTTGTCATTGATTGCTTATATACTTAAGAATTAAAGACCTTTAGAAGTCATGTATGCAGCTAGGTCTACTACGCGGTTAGAGTAACCAGTTTCGTTATCGTACCAAGAAAGTACTTTAACCATGTTACCTTCCATTACCATTGTAGATAATGCATCGATTGTAGAAGAAGCTGTACATCCGTTATAGTCGATAGATACTAATGGCTCTTCGCTGTATCCAAGGATACCTTTTAATTCGCCTTCAGAAGCTGCTTTGAATGCTGCGTTTACATCTTCAACTGTTACTTCTTTGTCAAGTTCAACAACTAAGTCAACAAGAGAAACGTTAGCAGTTGGAACACGTACAGCGCCGCCGTTTAATTTACCTTTAAGTTCTGGTAATACTAATGCTACAGCTTTAGCAGCACCAGTAGATGTTGGGATCATGTTTTCAGCTGCTGCACGAGCACGACGTAAATCTTTGTGTGGTAAGTCTAAGATTTGTTGGTCGTTAGTGTAAGAGTGAATTGTTGTCATCATTCCGCGTTTTACGCCGAATTTTTCGTTTAATACTTTAGCGAATGGAGCTAGACAGTTTGTAGTACAAGAAGCATTAGATACTACGTTGTGGTTAGCTGCATCGTATTGTTCGTGGTTAACACCCATAACTACAGTGATATCTTCGTCAGAAGCTGGAGCTGAGATGATAACTTTCTTAACTGATCCACCTAAGTGTTTCTCAGCGTCTGATTTTTTAGTGAAACGGCCAGTAGATTCTACTACTACTTCTACTCCGTAGTCGCTCCATGGTAATTGAGCTGGGTCACGCTCAGCGATAACTTTAATTTCTTTACCGTTAACAACGATGCTGTTTTCGTTAGCAGATACTTCTGCATTTAAAGTTCCGTGAACTGTATCATATTTTAAAAGGTGAGCTAATGTTTTAGCATCTGTTAAGTCGTTGATTGCTACTACTTCTACCTCAGAGTTGTTAAGAGCTGCGCGGAATACGTTACGTCCGATACGTCCAAATCCATTAATACCAATTTTAGTCATTTAAATTTCCTCCTTGGGGGATTATATTAAAGGGTAATACCCTTTGTTAATTGTTTTGCTGCACCTTCATCTGTAATTAGAATTGAAGTGTGCCCTTGCTTTATTACAGCCTGTATTGCTTTTGCTTTTGAAGAACCTCCAGCGACTGCGACAACGTGAGATACATGTTGTAAATCTTCAAGTTGCATACCAACTGTTCTTACTTTATGAACAACATTTCCTTGTTCATTAAAGTAGTAACCGAAAGCTTCGCCAACTGCTTCGCTTGCCTGAATCTTTAACCAATCTGCTTCTGAAGTATTTCTGCGACGTGCCATTGTTAACGCATCACCAATTCCATGAATGACGATATTGGAAGATCGAATCAACTCAAGAACTTCTTTCACGGAGGGCTCTGTTACAATAGACGCATATGCTTCGCTACTAACGTGATCCGGAACATACAATAAGCGATAATTACTCATCGTATTTTGTGCCATTTTGGCGCAAATGGTATTGGCTTCTAACTCGACACCTTCTCCAATTCCACCACGTGCTGGGACAAATAGCATATGTAAATCTTTGCAATCAAGTTGCATCATGTCCGCAGCAGCAGCTAGCGTAGTTCCTCCAGCCACAGCAACGATATTATTCACTGTCAGACGGTCTTTTATACAAGTCACACAAGCACGGCCCATCTCCAGTTTGACCCAAGGTGATTCATCACTATCACCAGGGACAACGAAAACTTCATCCAAGTCTAATGTTTCCTTAAGTTGTTTTTCTAAAACCTTTAACCCGGAAATTTCTTTCATAAAGTCTTCCAAAGCAAGAACTAAAGCTGTTCCTTCTTCTGTCAAAGTCATTCCAGAAGAAGCGACGTGAACTAAGTTTTGTTCTTTCAAAACTTGAACTTCACTTCGCAATACTCGTTCTGTCATACCGAGACTTGCAGATAAGTTTCTTCTTCCAATCGGCTGCATAAGCCTAATGTACTGAAGCACTTGCATTCTCGTTTGCATAACAGGTAGCAGATCAGGTAATAATTTTTTTGTGTTCTGAATCCATGAGCGCATATCTTTTCTCCTCACTGCATCGGTTCATTCCCCTTCGTGGTCACTTTATGTCCCGTAGTGACATTTTGTGTCCCACTTAGGTTAAAAAAATAATCCCTGCTACGTGTATTATTGTAACAGGAGACAGAAACTTATTCAACTCTTAACTGCATTCTTTATATAGTTTATTATGACACCTTTGTGAATGTTACCATATTCCACTTGTCTTCCGCCTATTTCTACAACAGGAATCATTAGATGGTATTTCTCTAAAAGGTCATTATCTTCATATATATCTATTTCCTCAATTTGAAAAGAATATTCATATTGTACTTCTTTTAAAACTTGTTTCGCCTTCACGCAAAGACCACAATCTTTTTTTGTATATAGTACAACCTTCATCTTCTTCACCTATCCAATTGTTTTTCTTAGAGACGAAGCAGGAATATGCATTTGTTCTCTATACTTCGCAACCGTTCTTCGAGAAATAACGATTTCATGCTCTTCTTCTAATAATTTTGAAATCTTTTGATCCGAAAGTGGCTTTTTCTTATTTTCTGCTCCAACAAGCGTTTGAATGAATTGTTTCACACGCTTTGTAGAAACCGCCTCATCTTCCGTCGTAGAAATAGAATTACTAAAGAATGATTTCATCTCAAATAAACCGTACGGCGTTTGCACATATTTATTACGCGTTGCACGACTAATTGTAGACTCATGCACACCTAACTCTTCCGCCACCTCTTTTAATGCAAGTGGTTTTAAATACTCTGGACCTCCCCAGAAGAAATCATGCTGTTTTTCCATAATAATATTCATCACTTGTAAGAGTGTTTGTTTTCTCTGTTTCAAACTGCGCATAATCCATTGCACATGCTGATACTTCTCCGATACGTAAGAAGCCACTTCACTTTCACTATTATTTAGTAACGCACTATACTCAGAGTGAATTTCAATTCTTGGCATATTTCTCTCATTCATCTGTAAAACGAGATGATCGCCATCTTTTTTTACCGCCATATCAGGCACAATATAAAGTGGTTTATCAGAAGAAAATGCAAGACCTGGTTTCGGCTGCAATGATGTAATACAGTTCACCGCATCCTGTAATTCCTCGTTGGTACACTTCAACACTTGTACGAGCTTTCGCCAATCTTTCTTAACGAAATAATTAAAATGATCATCTATAATTTCTTCCGCTAACCCATTCCTTCTTTGTAAGCGCTTCAATTGGATTGATAGACATTCCTGAATATTACGCGCACCTACCCCTGCTGGCTCTAACGATTGAACAAGCTCCACGGAACAGTCCACTACATCAATTGGCGCAGAAAGAAGCTCTGATAACTCTTCATTTGTTTCTTGTAAATAGCCATTTCCATCCATGTTCATAATAATGAAAGAAGCTGCTTTTCGCTCTTCTTCATCTATTTTATAATACTGTAGTTGATTTAATAAATGTTGCTGAATCGTTGTAGAATCCACACTGTAGATTTCCATTTGATTCTCGACTTGTTTGCGGGTACTTTTACTTGTGTTAGAGCTCTTTTTCTTCTCCCTCTCAAAACCACCTAACTCAATAAGGGGATTCTCTAACGATTGCTCATACAAAAACTCCGATAATTCTTGTACATTATACTGGAGCATTGTAATCGCTTGCCTTAACTCTTGTGTCATTGCCAAACGTAAGCTTTGTTCTTGTAAAAGACTTGCCTTCAAACTAATCTCCCCCTTGTTTCTATTGTACAATAAGTTTGGTAAAAGGAGAATCCTCACGCAGACACCCATTCCAAAATATTATTAATTTATATGTATTAATGAGATTTAGATCTTACAACCGAAATTTGAATAATATTGAAAGAAAATAATAACGCATAAAAATTATTACCACATACTAATAGTAAATCTTATTATCAGATATAACAAGTGATAATAAAAAAAGGTCTGAACTTATACTTGTAAGTTCAGACCTTTTTTACAATGGCGAGTACATATCGAATATTACACGTTTCTTCACCATTGTCGCATTTTCATTTGATAGATTAATTCCGTTCGTATCCTCTACGAGTACCACACGCACCAAATTCACAGCGTTGCGATTTGCTATAAAGATACTTTCTTGTTTATCTGCTTTGTGTAATTTTCGAATTGTGACTTGGATTACCTCTGAGTTCTTTTTCCAGGGTCTATTCGTACAAGTGAACAACATTTATGACATGTACTTTTTACTTAACTGCAATAAATACCTAGCGATGCCGTTATCTTATAAACTTCATTGAAATTTTCATCTTCCATGAAGACCTCCATGATTTCAGGTATTCCTTTTGCATACGCAACTAACATTTCGAATGCATCATCTTTCGTTATCTTGTGACGAGTCACACTACTGTTGTGATGTTCCATCGTTACATAATAGACCTTTTCTCCGCACTCCTCTTCTTCAATACATGTAAGAAACGATTTTATTTCAAATAGCTTGCGAGAACCTTTTTTCATTCTTCTTCTCCTTCATAACGGTCAAGAAAGTCCGATAATGCCAACGAAAGATGATCACTTTTATTAAACTTCAGCTTACTGGCAAAGACGGCTAGCCTGCCCCTATTGCTTTGTGAATCACTACTATCTTACGTGTCATATCTTCGTTCAGCAACTTAACAATACGCTTGTGCAATATATCTCGTTACAATTTCTTTTAGTGCTAAAATCTGTTCTGATTTGAATTGCATTTCACTCTTTAATTCTTTTCATAACGAAAAACCCCCTATACACGATTATTTCTAATCACATACAAGGGGTTTTTTTAGATTTGCTATTAATTTTCAACACGTTCTTCACGCTATTATGTGCTATTTACTCAATACTTTTAAATAGAACACATCACAACAACAATACATAACGCGCCCAGAGGGATTCGAACCCCCGGCAGACGTGGTACCGGAAACCACCGCTCTATCCGACTGAGCTATGGGCGCATGAGATTATGATAATATCAACGGTTTGCTTCCGTCTTCTTCCGATTTGTTCTTACCGAAAGTTAAACGTAGGATACGAACACCAACACGTAGACGTTCGCTTCTTTACATATGGATATTATATCCTGACGCTAACCTAATACGCAAGCATAAAAACCTCTTCTACACTAGCTTTAGCGCGCAGTTTTCCTTCTTTCATTCCCCCTTAATCTACTTAAATCGAAATAGAACGCATATAGGCTCATAACTTCATCATATTAAATCTAATCGTCTAGAATTACATCTCTCGGCATCGCACTTTTCGCATATAGTCTATAAAAAAAAGACAGGCGAAGTGATGCCCGCCCATCTCCGCACTATTTTATATATTTTGATCGCAGGCTAAATATATCTTCCCCTTCACGAATGCCTGCCGATCCCTTCCTCACATTTTTTACGACAGTCCAATTCGGGTTAGTTTCATCACCTATGTTCTGTACTGTAAAGTTGCCGTCACCATATTCTCGGTGACCTTCTGCCAATTTCTCCGTTAAATCATTCTCTTTTGATCTCACCATCTTTGCGCCATCTCCCTTTTTATACAACCCTCTTAAACTGTCCAACCGATCACACGTCCAGTCAATTGGAGATCCTCGTTTTCCGCTTCGATTAATTTTAACACACTGTCGGGGGTAAGTTCCGATAACGGCTGCCCAATCGCATTAGAAACGTTATTTTCTTTGATAGTAGAAACTCGGCGAGGATTGGGTAAAAGACAATTCGCTGGGCTACGTCAGGACTTCGCGAGAGATCAACCCCCTGATTTAAAAATCACAAATACTATCTCTAAGGGACTCCTGCGACGGCTCAGCGGGGTGGCTTGGAGGGTTCGGAAAATTTTCGTTTGGGTTGGCTTGTGGTGAATAGCGTATTCATTTTGATGAATGACGAATACAACATAAATGACTTTTGTTACTTTCGACTTTCTCTTCTAAACGTTGATTTAAAAGAATTCGCAAGACTTTCGATGAACAAAACAATTCGTAAATGTTTTATGCATTAAAAGAAACGTTGATTTAATAACGTTCTTCTTTCGTGAATGACTTCGATTGAATGAATAAGATAATGAAGATATTATTTTTTTAAAACTGGATACATCTTTTTTTTACTATACAAGAAAATTTTATTTTAAATTGAAAATAACTACAAGAATAGAAATATATATATTTTATCGATGTGTTTTTTGTGAATAATTAGAAATTTAGCCTCATGTAATTTTCAGTTACTTTTTAATCTTCAACAGGTAACATACCTACATCATGAATTACATATCATCCTCTTCCATCTTATAAAGCGCCACTATAACAAAGAATTCATTGACGCTTGAATCAAAGCTTCAACTTCAAAAACCTAAATTTTCCAATCATAAATTCACCCAAACCCACAAATTATAATCTTTGAATTGATATTCCAAAGGGGGCTTCATTCAATGACTGTAATTACAAAACTAAAGCAAACTGTTTCTGGATTAAAAAGTGCACAAGCTAGCTTAGAGGGATTCGCTCTTGATACGGATAACCAACAAGCAAAGCAACTTTTCCAAACAGCTGCGCAGCAAACACAAACAATTATTGATTCTTTAAACCCACGTGTTGAAGAAGTCCAGCAAGAAGAACCACAATACACACAGCAATAACCAAAGGTGCCATTGTATCTAATGGTACACAATTTGAGAAAAAGGGTGATATGCAATCATCCTTTTTTCTCAAATTACATAATGCAATAGAAATGGAATGATTATAATGCGAAAACTCGGAATCATAACCGCGTTATTTATGCTCCTATTCGGTTCACTTACCGGATGTGATAATAGCCCGTTAGATAAAAAAGTAAAGAAAGAAGAAGCTAAGCGAACAGATGAGAAAAAGGGCCCTAAATTAACAAAAATGAGTACAGAATCCTTTAATCAATCTATATCGCAAGAAGCTAAGAAAAAAGCTCTCACTATAGAGGGAATTACAGAAGCCACCGCAGTTAATACAAATTTAGATCTTTACATAGCCGTTAAACCTGAACATCACGAAAGATTTGGTTTAAAGCCTTTAAGAAGTAAATTAAAAAAGAAGCTAAGTGATGAAAACCCTACTTTCGATATTCGTGTAAGTACAGACAAAAAGATCTTTATGCTCATAGAAGAACTTGAAAACAAAATTAAGAAAAAGAAAGTGAGTAAGGATGGCATTAAAGAACAGTTAAAACTCATTCAATCAGAAATGGGATCTAATATTTAAGCTTTCTAAAAGAGAAGGAAGGATTCAAATGTCTAGTAAAGATAAAAATTTAACACCTGTACAACAAGAATATAAAAAATTCGAACAACAGCGCGAACCGAAGCGCCCCGTTTTAAAAAATTGTATAAAAGCTTTTTTCGTCGGGGGATTAATTTGTCTAATAGGCCAACTGATTTCCACCTTTTATATTACGTACTTTGATTTCACTGAAAGATCTGCCGGGAACCCTACCGTTGCAACTCTTATTTTTATCTCCATGCTACTGACGGGATTTGGCGTCTACGATCGCCTCGGACAATTTGCTGGTGCTGGTACCGCAGTTCCCGTTACTGGATTTGGTAACTCTGTTATTGCCGCGTGTATTGAACACCGTACAGAAGGGTTCGTTCTCGGCGTTGGTGGTAACATGTTTAAACTAGCAGGATCGGTCATCTTATTTGGCGTATTTTCAGCTTTTGTCATCGCTCTTATTAAAACGATTCTCTTTCAATGGGGAGGGCTGTAAATGTTACAAGGACACCGAACATGGGTATTCGAAAACAAACCAGTTATCATCTCAACAGGTGTAGTCGGTGGCCCATTTGAGGCAAATGGAAAAATTCCTGAAGACTTCGATACCCTGCATGAAGATTTATGGCTCGGACAAGATTCTTACGAAAAGGCGCATAAAATTTTATTTGAAGAAGCTTGTAGCCGCGCTACCGAAAAGGCAAAGCTCCGTAAAGACGATATTCAATTCGTACTCGCAGGGGATTTAATTAACCAAATAACTCCAACGAGCTTTGCATGCCGCACACTCGGAACACCTTATCTCGGTTTATTCGGCGCCTGTTCTACCTCTATGGAAGGCTTAGCACTCGGCGCAAGTATCGTAAATGCAAAAGGTGCAAAGTATTTATTAACTGGGGCATCAAGTCATAACGCTGCGGTAGAAAAACAATTCCGCTATCCAACTGAATATGGTGGTCAAAAACCTCCTACGGCTCAGTGGACAGTGACCGGTGCAGGCGCGGCTATTTTAAGCGACACTGGATATGGTCCACAAGTAACATCGGCCACCATTGGACGAGTTATTGATATGGGACTAACAGATCCTTTTAATATGGGTGGTGCGATGGCGCCAGCTGCTGTCGATACGATTGAAGCTCATTTACGCGAACGACAAATTGACGCCTCTTATTACGACTTAATCGTAACAGGTGACCTTGGACATGTCGGTCGCGAAATCGCTTACGACCTACTACATAAACATGGAACAAAGGTAAAGAGCGAGCAATTTCAAGATTGCGGAATCATCATTTATAGAGAAGGTCAACCTGTCATAGCTGGTGGAAGTGGTCCCGGCTGTTCAGCAACAGTCGTATACGGACATTTATTAAACCGAATGAAAAGAGGAGAATTCAAGAAAATACTTGTCGTTGCGACAGGCGCTTTACTATCTCCACTTACATTCCAACAAGAAGAAACGATTCCGTGCATCGCTCACGCTGTTTCGATTGAATTTGGAGGTGCAACGCAATGATTTTTTTCTGGGCTTTCGTCATTGGTGGACTCATATGCGTAATCGGACAGCTTATGTTTGATGTCGGCAAACTAACCCCCGCTCATACGATGGCAACACTCGTTGTTGCTGGAGCTATATTAGATGGATTCAATCTGTATGAACCATTAATCGACTTTGCAGGCGCTGGGGCAACTGTACCTATTACAAGTTTCGGTAATGCCCTCGTTCATGGCGCGATGGAGGAAGCAGCCAAACATGGCATCGTCGGCGTTATTACCGGCATGTTTAAAGTAACGAGTGCTGGTGTATCAGCTGCCATTATTTTCGGCTTCATTGGAGCATTGCTATTCAAACCGAAAGGATAAGGTGTTCGTATGACAGTTATCGCTAGCGTTAAAACCTGCCTTGCCAGTGTAAGGGGCGCTCAAGCAAGTTTAAGCTCCCTTTCACTAAATTCACAGGACGCGGAATCAAAACGTGTATTTCATGAATGTATGTTAGAAATGGACAGCATCATCACCGATTTACAGAATAGAGTTTCAGTATTAGAACGTGAAGAACCTCAATATAAAGGGTTTTAAGTAGACTGGAGGAAATGACTATGTCTCACCTGCCGGAATGGACACTTGTCATTCTTCGCTCTGTATTCATATTAATTATTTTATTCGCTATTACGAAATGGTTAGGAAAAAGACAAATCTCTCAGCTCTCCTTTTTTGAATACATAGCCGGAATGACAATCGGTGACATCGCTGCCCAAGTATCTACAGGGCTTGATTCAAAATTTTTCCACGGCGTCTTTGCGATACTCATTTTCGCTGTGGTACCTTTTTTCACTGGAATCCTCTCTTTAAAGAACAAAACAGCTCGAGATTTTTTTGAAGGAAAATCTACCGTATTAATAAAAGATGGCAAAATACTTGAAGATAATTTAAAGAAAGAAAAGTATACAAGTGATGAATTACTTGAGCTTCTCAGAGGAAAAAATGCGTTCAGCGTAGCTGATGTTGAATTTGCTGTACTAGAACCGAGCGGTGAATTAAATGTATTATTAAAGAAAGATCGCCAACCACTTACAGCAAAAGATATCAGCTTAAAAGTGCCAAACGAAAAAGAACCGCAAACTGTTATTATGGATGGAAATGTATTAGATGAACCTCTTTCTGCTAGCGGGCATAATCGCGCTTGGTTACATTCTGAGCTAGAAAAACTCGGTGTTGTCATTGAAAATGTCTTTCTTGGTCAAGTTGATTCATACGGACAACTTACTATCGACATCTATAATGATAAACTCCAAATGCCTTCTCCTCAAAACAAGCCTTTACTATTGGCATCCTTAAAGAAATGCAATGCAGATCTTGAATTATTCTCTTTAGAAACGAAATCAAAATCAGCGAGTGATATGTATAGTAAAAACGCAAAACAAATCGAGAAAATCTTAAATAAAGTAACCTATCTGTTAAAAGAATAAAAAATGAAAGAACGCTTCTATACAAAAGGCGTTCTTTTGCCTTTCCCACACCATTAATCACGTTTAAATTTATGTAATTCGGTTATGATGTTGAAGATACATAAGCAGGGAATTTTAAAAACATAGCGAATAAATCATGATACAACTACATATTTTTTGATTTAAAGTGGTTTCGTTTGACCTTCATTGACCATAATTGTATTATAAGACTAAGAAAGCTTTTAAAGGAGGAAATAACAGATGAATTTAATTCCTACAGTAATTGAACAAACAAATCGTGGAGAACGCGCTTACGATATTTACTCTCGACTATTAAAAGATCGCATCATTATGCTTGGTAGCGCAATTGATGACAACGTAGCAAACTCAATCGTTTCCCAGCTTTTATTCTTGGAATCTCAAGATCCAGAAAAAGATATTCACATTTACATCAACAGCCCTGGTGGTTCTATCACAGCTGGTATGGCAATTTACGATACAATGCAGTTTATTAAACCACAAGTATCAACAATCTGTATCGGTATGGCTGCATCTATGGGTGCATTCTTACTTGCAGCAGGTGAAAAAGGAAAACGTTACGCACTTCCAAACAGTGAAGTTATGATTCACCAACCACTTGGCGGAGCACAAGGTCAAGCGACTGAAATCGAAATCGCTGCAAAACGTATCCTATTCTTACGTGAAAAATTAAACCAAATTCTTGCTGACCGCACAGGTCAACCACTTGAAGTTCTACAACGCGACACAGACCGCGACAACTTCATGACAGCAGAAAGAGCTCTAGAATACGGCTTAATCGATAAGATCTTTACAAATCGTTAATACTTAAAAGCGGAAGTGGCTCGTTCAGAATCGCAGGGCGTTGGAGCTTTTACATCCGAGGCGCTTTTTGCCTCGAATGTAAAAGCGAAACGACCGGAGATTCTAGCCACTGGAGCTGGATATACTTAAAAGCGGAAGCGGCTCGTTCAGAATGAGAGGGGGATGGAGCTTCTGACAAAGAGGTGCTTTTTACCTCGACGGAAGAAGCGAAGCCACCGACCATTCTAGCCGCTGGAGCTGGATACATCTATAAGCGGAAGCGCCCTATTACAGGGCGCTTTTTTTATTATGTACAAGGGTATCACATACCCCACCTAGTATCTAATCCAATATATCGGTGATTTTTCAATTTTATCGACCACAACTCAAATTATATCGGCGTTTCGACACAACTTATCGACTTACCGACCATTCCCGACAAGCGCGAACCAGCTATATACCCACCGATCATTCGTTATCACACCAACCACGCACCCCACAAACAGAAAAATAAAAAAAGCTATCGCACATTCGCGATAACCCTTTATTGTACATATGCAGTTAATGCTTCCAAAGCCTCTTCTGCATCTGAACCTTCTGTTGTGATTGTAATCATGCTACCAGTTCCGATTGCTAAGCTCATAATCCCCATTATGCTCTTTGCATTCACTGTCTTTCCATCTTTCTCGATGAAGATATCCGCATGAAAGCGATTTGCCTCTTGTACAAACAACGCAGCCGGACGTGCTTGTAAGCCGTTTTTTAATGCCACTTTAACCAGTTTTTGAACCACAGCTCCATTTCCCCTTTAACCTTTTATTTTTTTGCTACTGTTTCCCCCGCGCGTAATTTCTCTGCAATTTCATCGATTTTACGCAAACGATGATTAATACCCGATTTACTAATTTTCCCCCCGGATACCATCTCACCTAACTCTTTCAATGTTACATCTTGATAATCTCTTCGTAACTGTGCAATTTCTCTTAATTTATCTGGCAAAATATCAAGCCCCACCGTCTCATCAATATAGCGGATGTTCTCAATTTGCCTTAGCGCTGCACCAATTGTTTTATTTAAATTAGCTGTTTCGCAGTTAACTAAACGATTTACTGAATTACGCATATCGCGAACAATTCGAATATCTTCAAATCTTAAAAGTGCATTATGAGCACCTATAATATTTAAAAACTCTGTAATTTTTTCAGCTTCTTTCAAATACGTAATGTACCCTTTTCTTCTTTCCAACGTCTTACTATTTAAATCAAATCCGTTCATCAGTTCACATATAGAATCATTATGTTCCTTATATAACGAAAAGATCTCTAAATGATAAGATGATGTTTCTGGGTTATTTACTGAACCACCTGCTAAAAATGCACCGCGTAAATACGATCGTTTACAACATTTCTTCTCGATTAATTCCTGCGATATATTTCGAATAAACGAAAAGTCATCTCGAACAATGTGAAGATCTGCTAATATTTCGCGAGACTTCTCAACAAGCCGCACGATATATACATTATTTTTCTTCAATCGCATTTTTTTACGAACAAGTAATTCTACCGTCACATCATATCCTTTTTTCAAAAGCGTATAAATCCTTCTTGCAATTGCTGCATTTTCCGTTTGAATATCGATAGATAGGCGACGGTTTGAAAAAGAAAGCGATCCGTTCATTCGAAGCAACGCCGATAATTCTGATTTCTCGCAGCATTCCTTCATTTCAAGGTTGGTCAACTCTTTCTTTGTTTCTGATGCAAATGACACAGTCAACACCTCCTTATACTATTACTTTGGAACAAAAATCTTGTCCTATATGAATGAGGAGCGTTACCTCAAATGAGGCAACGCACATTTATAACAATGAATATAAAATAGAAGCTAACTTTAATGTATCATGTCTTACAACACGATCATCATATTTCGCTAATCGATCTTGAATGATTTCGATATTATGTTCAGCAAAACGATTTGTATCCAGTGCAACTGGTTCCGACATCTCTTCCTCATATAACTTACGTAATTCACGAGGAATATCACGATTATTTACAATCGCAGTGTCGATAAATGGTTTACCTAAATGATCATGTAACGCCTGCACATGATCAAATGCAGTATAACCCTTCGTTTCGCCCGCTTGCGTCATAACATTACATACATATACCTTCTTCGCTTTTGCAGCAAGAACAGCGTCTCCAATTTTGTTAACAACTAAATTCGGTAATATACTTGTGTACAGACTTCCTGGACCGAAAACAAGCAAATCAGCTCGTTTAATTTCCGTCAACGTTTCACATAACGGTTCTACATCTTCTGGAGTTAAAAAGACACGATTAATCTTCTTCCCGAAATGAGGAATCTTTGATTCACCTGTTACAATTTCTCCATCTTCTAATTCTGCATGAAGTACCGCACTTTGATTCGCTGCTGGTAATACACGTCCTCTGACATTTAATACTTTACTCGTTTCCGTAATCGCGTGGTAAAAGTCTCCTGTAATCGAAGTCATACCTGCCAATAGTAAATTTCCTAACGCATGCCCTTTCAGTCCGTCTCCAGTTGTAAAACGGTGCTGAAATAAAGCCTCCACTAATGGTTCTACATCCGATAACGCAACAAGTACGTTACGAATATCACCTGGAGGTGGAATTTCTAGCTCATCACGTAGTCTACCTGAACTGCCTCCATCGTCGGCTACTGTTACAACTGCTGTAATATCAACAGGATATTGTTTTAATCCCCTTAATAAAACAGAAAGTCCAGTTCCACCTCCCATGATAACAATTTTAGGTTTTCTCTCTTTTTTCATCCCTTAATGGCCCTTTCTCTTCTCCACATCACGATGAGATACATGAACGCTATACTCTGGTTTCAAATGTTTCCCAAGGTACTCTGTAAGCGTAACAGAACGATGTTGCCCACCTGTACATCCAATCGCAATTACAAGTTGACTCTTACCTTCTCTTTTATAATGAGGCAGCATGAAAGTGATAAGATCCGTCAATTTCTCTAAAAACTTATGTGTTTCATTAAATTTCAACACATACGACGAAACTTCTTCATCCAGTCCTGTTAATGGCTTCATATGTGGAATATAATATGGATTTGGTAAAAAACGAACATCAAATACTAAATCAGCATCAATTGGAATTCCGTACTTAAATCCAAATGACATAACATTTACACGAAATGCTTGCTCAGTTTCTGTTGAGAATAAGTGAACAATTTTTTCTCGTAATTCTTTCGGTTTCAAATCAGATGTATCAAGCACAATATTCGCTCGTGCCTTCATATCAGTTAAGAGACCACGCTCAGCTTCAATTCCCTTTAACGGCAAGCCAGTTGGCGCAAGTGGATGCGAACGTCTCGTTTCTTTATAACGAGTTACAAGTGTGCTATCTTTCGCATCTAAAAATAAAATATGAGGAATAATCCATGTACGTTCTGATAAATCATCAAGCGCTCCCCATAAATATTCAAAAAACTCTCGGCCACGTAAATCAATACCGAGTGCCACTTTATTCATTTTACCTTTTGAATCTGCCATAAGTTCAATAAACTTCGGCAATAACATCGGTGGTAAATTATCTACACAAAAATATCCTAAATCTTCGAAACTTTGTAACGCTACCGTCTTTCCAGCTCCAGACATCCCTGTAATAATTACCATTTTTATATCATTATTCTCTGTCATCGTATCCTCTCCTTGCAGGTTTAACTCGGATCTAATCGATATGAAAGCAACTCAAAATCTGGGGTATATACAAATGTACCGTAGATTATACCATTCCCTTTAATTAAATAATCAATAATGTGATAATCTCCTGGTGCCATTGCTAAATCATCAATTTTATCAAATGTATGCCAACCAATGATGCCTTCTTCGCTCTCTAATTTGTTTTCTCCTGCAAAATCTGTTGCTAAAAAGGAGAACATCATCCATTCAGAAACAACTTTATCACCTTCTTGGATGACAAAAGTGAAGACCCCTTTTAATGCTGGATTCTTTAAATAAATACCTGTTTCTTCACGATACTCGCGAACAACGGTATCTCTTACTGTCTCACCACGCTCCATTTTCCCGCCCGGTGCAACCCACCAATTCCGGCGAGGTTTTTGGAGTAAGAGTACTTCATTATCTCTAATTAACACACAGTTTGTCACTCTTTGCATGTTTCTTCACCTCAGCTACTTGCAGCAAAATTTCTCACTGCATACTCATTTCATTATACTATCAAAAACAGTTTGCTACAACGAAGGTGCCAGTCCCCTTTCGCTAAGCAATTGTAAAAATTCTTTCTATAACAAGCAATCAAAATACCTTACTTCCCATGAATAGCACATAAAAATCCCCTTAACGATTTTTATCGTTAAGGGGATTAAAACACTTATTTCTTACCGAAATAAGTAACAACCGCAAATCCTAAAATAAAAGTAATAATTGAACTTACAATTGAAATTCCACCAGTCGGAATGCCAGGGAATACAATGACAATCGACCCGATAACGAGCCCAATAATTGCCGCAAATGTCATACTTTTATAACGATCTAACAAATAACTAATTCCTTTACTACTTACAACAAATCCGGCCATCACGCCGGCACCGATAACCACGATTAACGGTAAATTGAGTGTAGTTAAAGCGTTAATTGCTGTTGGATACACACCAATAATTAATAAAATAAACGATCCACTAATTCCAGGAAGAAGCATAGCCATACTAGCCATCCATCCTGCGAAAAATAAACCAATTGCATTTAAAATTGTTAACGTCGTAATCGGATCAGCTGCCTTATCTGGTTTAAAGAATGCTGTTATTGCAACAAGAATTGCTGCAATTATTAATAAGACAATATGACTACCTTTAAACGTTGCCTTTGCATCAGCTTCTCTCATTAACATCGGTAATATACTAATAATTAAACCGAGAAAGAAAAATTGAGTCGGTTCATAATGATTTGCTAATAAATATTTAATAACGTGACTTAACGTTAGAAAAGCTGCCGCTACACCAGCTGCAAGTGGGATTAAAAACGCTAAATGTTTTTTCCATTCACGACTAAAGAATCCGCTAATTGCTGCAAGCAATTGTTCATAAATCCCCAACACAACAGCGATTGTTCCGCCGCTCACACCAGGAATTAAATCACTAACGCCCATACAAAATCCACGATATATATTACGCCATTCCATACTGAATAAATTCCTCATTTCTTATAATGATTTTTCCCGTAAATTCTAGTATAACAATAAGAATCATTATATTCTTAATTGTTTTTGACAATAGTTTGACATTTGGACAAAAAAAGAAAGCCACCTATCGGTAGCTTTCTTCTCAAAAGGAAAAATAACCTTATTTTTCTGTTACAGTCTTTAGTTCCTCTACTAACTCTTCTATATAATGCTGTGCACTCTGCGCTGCAATACTACCATCGCCTGTTGCCGTTACAATTTGACGAAGCATTTTTTCACGAACATCACCAGCTGCGAAAATACCAGGAACTTTCGTTTCCATACGCTCGTTCGTTTCAACATAACCATTTTCATTTGTAATACCTAGCTCAACAAACGGTTTTGATAATGGTAACATACCGATGTATATGAAAACGCCGTCAGTTTTAACTTCTTGTTCTTCTCCGCTGTTTACATCTACAAGTGTTACGCTTCCTACTTTACCATTTGCATCGTTAATTTCTTTTATAGTGTGATTCCAAATGAAATCTACTTTCTCATTTTGGAAAGCACGATCTTGTAAAATTTTCTGTGCACGAAGAGTGTCACGACGGTGAACGATCGTTACTTTTGATGCGAAGCGTGTTAAGAACACACCCTCTTCAACAGCAGAATCTCCGCCGCCAATAACAACAAGTTCTTTCCCTTTAAAGAATGCACCATCACATACTGCACAATATGATACACCGCGGCCGCCAAGTTCTGTTTCACCTGGCACACCAATTTTTTTATACTCTGCACCGCTTGAAACGATAATTGCACGTGCTTTATATTCTTTTTTACCAGCAATAATTGTTTTGTACTCTTTACCATCGATGATTGCTTTCACATCACCGTATGCATATTCAGCACCAAATTTCTTCGCATGCTCAAACATTTTATTTGATAAGTCTGGTCCTAAAATAGACTCATAACCTGGATAGTTCTCTACATCTTCTGTATTTGCCATTTGTCCACCTGGAATACCACGCTCAAGCATCAATGTGCTTAAATTCGCACGAGATGTATATACCGCAGCTGTCATACCAGCTGGTCCTGCACCAATAATAATGACATCATAAATTTTTTCTTCTGACACACTATTCACTCCCATTCATACACATTAAGTTACCCTCATTATACTGTTAGCATCATTTTTTTCCCAATGATTTGCCTACCCTACGTGTGCGTGCGCTTAACAGCCTGCACATACTTTCGTACAGTCGCTACAGATACATTATATACATCACCAAGCTCTGCCTGTGTCATCTTATTTCTTTGTTCGCCGCGCACAATGTATTCAATTGCCGCTGACCAACCGTACACATTTGTAAAAGTCGCTCCAGATGTATATAAACGTATGAACGTGCAAAACCAAAAATTCAAACACTCTTCGATTAATTCATCGTCTTTTTTCGTATAATTGTATAATGCATCCGCGATTCGTACGCACTTTTCAAATTGCTGTAAATCAGCTGGGATGCTTTTATGACTATTAAGTAAAAAGAAATATTTTGCAAGTTGCGATACGATTGGAACACCATTTTTCGCTTGCGTTACATCAAAGAAGAATCCAACCTTCTCTGGTGTTGACAATTCATTCATTAAATATAAAGCTAGCATTTTCTCTTCTAGCGTCGTACTTTGCTGAAATGATTTTCGTAACTCTTCAAATAAAAGATTTTGTCCTTCATCTGCTAAATTCAGTGCATTCCACGGTTCTTTTCCTTTTTTATCAGGATGCAATTCTACAACATGTTGCCACATTTTTTCAGCTACTTGCTGTTCCTTCACCATATACGCAGAGTATGCAAACCAGTAATAAAAACTGACGTCTCCTTCGTACCCTTGACGCTTTAATACTTTGAACCATTTATATGCAGGTTCAAAATGACCAATTGTTGCAAGCGTTGTTCCAAGTTTCAAACGATGCTCAAATGAAATTGGATATACCGAAACTAACTGCCCCGCTAATGACTCTACTTGCTTATGCTCTCCAATTGAATATAGAAAAATAAGCGTATTACAAAGCGCATGCATATTACCAGGATTTTTCTCTAAAATCATTTCTGTTAACTTAAGCGCTTGATCTACATTACCTGATTGAAAATGTGCAATCGCTAAATTATTATGTCCTGACCAAAATTCTGGATATTCTTTCGTAACAACTTCTAGTGTAGCAATCGCCTCTTCTAATTGTCCGTTACGAATGTAGCGGTTCGCTTCTTCTTGCATAACAATTAGCTCATCTTCATCCTCAATCTCTTCCGCACCCATTGCATCTTCTTCCATAATCTCAAGCAATTCTAATGTATCTTCTACAAATTCCTTCTCTTCCGCAACTTCTAAATATCGCTCTGCATACTTCTTCGCCTGTTGAAACAAGCCCATATATGCATAATTATTTGAAATAAAATAATAGCATTGCTCAAGTTCAGGATTGGATCTAACAAGCTTTAGAAATATCTGATTCGACTCTTGATATTCACCAGATTCAGATAATGCTATTGCTAGTTGGCATAAAATAAACGGCTCCTTCTCGCTTTGTGCTGCTCTTCGAAAATATTTAATTGCATCTTGCAATTTTTGCCCTTTATAAGCCCTCATCCCTTTTTTATAAAAGAAGTCCGCTAACTGATTAAAAGAGATAACTTGTCCGTTCTCCTTATATATTCTTTGATTTTTCCCCATATATCCTCCAGTTTTTTGTTTTCTTCGTTCACACATTCTTCTATCTATAAGTATAAACGATTCCGTAAAAAACAAAACAGTATATTATAATCAATTATTTCCTTTTTATTCATAAAAAGAGAAGGGAAATGTTACATTTTTAACATCAACCTTCTCTAGTGGCCATTTCCTCTTTCGTATAAATAATACGCATCGGATTCCCGCCTACGAAAGCGCCGCCTGGTACATCTTTATGGACAAGTGTGCCTGCAGAAACGATAGCTCCATCTCCAATTGTCACACCTGGTAAAATTGTCGTATTCGCTCCAATCATAACTTCATTCCCTATGACGATTTCTCCGAGCCGATACTCACGAATTAAATATTCATGCGCTAAAAGCGTTGTATTATAGCCGATAATTGAATTGTCTCCCACAGTAATCTTTTCTGGAAACATAATATCTGGCATTACCATAAGTGCAAACGACGTTTTCTTTCCTACTTCCATCCGTAAAAACGTGCGATATAACCAATTCTTTACGGATAAAAATGGCGTGTAACGTGCGATTTGGATGATAATAAAATTTTTCATTACCTTCCAAAAAGAAACTGTTTTATACACATTCCACAATGAATTTTCTCCTGAAACAGGATAGCGCGTTGTCCGTCGCACTGAACTCTCTCCTCTACTTATATAAAGTGACACTTTAACCGGCAGGAATCTTACTACCCGTTAATACGGGACAAAATCGGTAGTAAATCACTCATTTTATCTAGCACATAATCTGGTTTATACGCTTCTAAATACGCTCTACCTTTCAATGTCCATGAAACCGCTACTGTTTTCGTACCTGCATTTTGTCCACCGACGATATCATGATGATTATCACCAACCATCAATGTTTCTTCTGGCTTTGCATCTAATAATTCGAGTGCTTTTTGAAGTGGTTCTGGATGTGGTTTCACATGTTCCACATCATCAATCGTCACGACAACATCAAAAAACTGATCAAGTTTCGAAAGCTTTAATCCCATTTCAACCGTCTGTCTCGCTTTCGTTGTAACGATGCCGATCTTATAACCTTGCTTCTTCAATTCTTGAACCGTTTCATATACAGTTTCATACTCTTCCACTAATTCATCATGATGCTCATGATTAAATTGACGATAACATGTAATCATCTCTTCAACCTTACTTGCATCAATCTTACTAAAAGTATCATGCAAAGATGGACCGATAAATGGCAATACATCTTCACGCTTATACTGATTAGAATAATAGTGATTTAACGTATGTAAAAAAGAAGAGATAATAAGTTCATTTGTATTAATTAACGTTCCATCTAAATCAAATAACACTGTATTTATTTTCATCGTCCTTAATCCTTTCATTACCTGAATATGAAAGAAGCAGCATCTTATATAAGATGCTACTTTTCTCTAATTTTCTAAATATCTTTTATCAGCTTGCCCCATTTTTCGTCTCACAATAATGAAAATGATAGAAATAACAACAATTCCAATAGACATTACTTGTGCAATACGAAGTGGTCCTAACATTAAACTATCTGTACGCAAACCTTCTACGAAGAAGCGTCCCACTGAATACCAAATTAAATATGTGAAGAATAATTCACCACGGCGTAAATTCACTTTTCGTAAAGCGAGTAGTAAAATAACACCTGCAAAGTTCCATAATGATTCATATAAAAACGTTGGGTGATAATACACACCATCAATGTACATTTGATTAATAATGAAATCTGGTAAATGAAGACCTTCCAAAAACTGTCTCGTTACTTCATCACCATGCGCCTCTTGGTTCATAAAGTTTCCCCATCGGCCAATTGCTTGTCCTAGTAAAATACTCGGCGCAGCAATATCCGCTAACTTCCAGAATGAAAGCCCGCGTCGTTTCGCAAAAAGGATTCCTGTAATAACAGCCCCGATTAAACCACCATGAATCGCCAAACCACCTTGACGAATATTAATAATTTGACTCGGATTTTGCGAATAATATTCCCATTCAAAAATGACATAATACATTCTCGCAAAAAGAATGGCAATTGGTACTGCGATTAATACAAGGTCGATAAATGTATCTTTGTGAATACCAAGCCTTTCTCCCTCGCGAGTTGCTAGCCAAAGACCTAATAGCACACCTGTACCGATAATAACCCCATACCAATAAACAGGGAACGGCCCAAGTTGGACTGCTATACGGTCAAGCTGTGGTACAGAACCTAACAGCATATATATGACCTCCCTCTCCAGAGTCTACTCTTGATTTCCTAACTCAATCGCACTCATTAATCGTTCAGAGAACTGTTGTGCTGCATTGACTCCCATACGTTTTAATCTGAAGTTCATCGCTGCTACTTCAATAATAACAGCCAAGTTTCGACCAGGACGAACTGGAAGTGTAATCTTCGTAAGTTCTGTATCAATAATCTTCATCTTCTCTTCATCAAGACCTAAGCGATCATAATTTTTCTTTTGATCCCAAATTTCAAGATTAATAACAAGTGTAATACGTTTATAATTTCGTACTGCCCCTGCACCGAATAACGTCATTACGTTAATGATACCTAGACCACGAATTTCTAATAAGTGCTCAATTAAATCAGGTGAGCTCCCTACTAATGTATCTTCATCTTCTTGACGAATTTCTACGCTATCATCCGCAACAAGGCGGTGACCACGCTTTACAAGTTCAAGCGCTGTCTCACTTTTCCCGACACCACTTTGACCTGTAATTAAAACACCAACACCATAAATATCTACTAACACACCATGAACAGCTGTTGTTGGCGCTAACTTACCTTCTAAATAGTTTGTTAAACGACTTGATAATCTCGTCGTCGTTTGAGCAGAACGTAATAAAGGCACGCCTGATTCACGTGATGCTTGTAATAACTCATCCGGTACATCTTGATTACGAGTTACAATAATACAAGGCGTCTCCTCAGTACAAAGCGCTTTCATTCTCTCTTGCTTTTGCTCTGTCGTTAACGTATCAAAGAACGTAAGCTCCGTTTTTCCAAGAAGCTGCACGCGATCAGCTGGATAATATGTAAAAAATCCTGCCATTTCAATTCCAGGTCGCGATAAATCACTCGTATCAATCGGACGATGAATCCCTTCTTCACCACTTACTAACTCCAATTGAAATTGTTCAATTAAATCTTTTGTCCTTACTTTCGGCATATGTATAAACCTCCACTCCGCTGCGGGTTCAGTCTCATTTGATGTAAAATTCCATTCTATCGGATATTGTACCATTTTTTTCTGGAAACAAGAAACTCGGTTTCTAATAAATAGAAAAAAACATTTCATATGAATCATGAAATGTTTTTCTTTTTGTCATTTTCTCTTTTTTTCATGTAATGGTTCAACAATTACTTTTTCAATTATCATATTAAAAATAGAAATACAAATTGCCGCAACAATCGCTACACCAAATCCAGATATATTAAAGGCGTCCCCTAATAACGAATCCGTCATCTTTAACGTAATCGCATTAATAACAATTAAGAAGAAACCGAAAGTTACAAGAGTAATCGGTAGCGTAATTAAAATTAAAAGCGGCTTTACAAATACGTTTAAAATCGCCAATATAATACTCGCAATAATTGCAGTTTGTATATTGGCTATGTAAAATGCGTCTGGTGCAACCCCTTTTAAAAGTCCAGATACAGCGATTAACACAACGCTATTTACAAGAAGTGATACAATCCATCTCATTTCCTTACACATCCTTTTAACATATATATTTCATCATACGCTAATAGATAGTAAACGCAAGTAACATACATACACTTATATCAACTTATTCTACCCTTCATGCTTGTATACCTACTAACAACCTTACCAGTTTTCCTTAGTGAAATAAAAACCGAGTGCAATTCCCACTCGGTTTTTATTAACAACTTATTGTGATAACTCTACTTCTTTTATTTTCTCTTTCATTCTTGCTTTATCACGATCTAAAATCTCTTTTAAATACTTACCTGTATAAGAGCGCTCTTCTTTCACTACTTGCTCTGGCGTTCCGGAAGCAACGATTTGTCCGCCTTTGTCTCCGCCTTCTGGTCCAAGGTCAATAATATAATCAGCTGTTTTAATAACATCTAAATTATGCTCAATTACAAGTACCGTCTCACCACTCTCAACAAGACGTTGCAACACTTCTAGAAGGCGTGCAATATCATGTGCATGTAAGCCAGTCGTTGGCTCATCTAAAATGTATAACGTACGCCCTGTAGAACGACGATGTAATTCAGAAGCTAATTTCACACGCTGCGCCTCACCACCTGATAACGTCGTAGCTGGTTGTCCTAATTTCATATAACCAAGCCCTACATCTACAAGCGTTTGAAGTTTACGCTTGATTTTCGGGATATTAGCAAAGAACTCTACCCCATCTTCAATTGTCATCCCTAACACTTCAGAAATATTCTTATCTTTATATTTCACTTCTAACGTTTCACGGTTGTAACGTTTACCGTGACAAACTTCACACGGAACATACACGTCTGGTAAGAAATGCATTTCGATTTTAATAATTCCATCACCACGGCACGCTTCACAACGGCCGCCTTTTACGTTAAAGCTGAAACGTCCTTTTTGATACCCACGTACTTTCGCTTCATTCGTGTGCGCAAATACATCACGAATATCATCAAATACGCCAGTGTATGTCGCCGGATTTGAACGTGGTGTACGCCCGATTGGTGATTGATCAATATCAATCACTTTATCTAACTGCTCAAGACCTTTAATTTCTTTATGAGCCCCTGGCTTCGCTTTCGCCTTATATAGCTTTTGAGCTAATGATTTGTATAGTACTTCATTAATTATCGTACTTTTTCCAGAGCCAGATACGCCTGTTACTGCTACAAATGTTCCTAGAGGGAATGACATTTTCGCATTCTTTAAGTTATTTTCTTTCGCACCGACAATCTCCACTTTACGTCCGTCACCTTTACGTCTTTCAAGTGGTACCGGAATAAACTCTTTACCGCTTAAATATTTCCCAGTTAATGAATTCTCGTCTTGCATAACTTCAGCTGGTGTACCTGCTGATACAACTTGACCACCATGAATACCTGCACCAGGTCCGATATCAAGTAAATAATCAGCAGCCATCATCGTATCTTCATCATGCTCAACAACAATTAACGTATTTCCTAAATCACGCATTTCCTGCAATGTACGAATAAGACGATCATTATCACGCTGATGCAAACCAATAGAAGGCTCATCAAGAATGTAAAGTACGCCAGTAAGGCGAGAACCAATTTGTGTCGCTAAACGAATACGCTGCGCCTCACCACCTGATAAAGTTCCTGCGGCACGACTTAACGTTAAATAATCTAAACCGACGTTCACTAAGAACCCAACACGTTCCTGAATTTCTCTTAAAATTAAATGAGCAATTTTTTGTTGTTTCTCCGTTAACTCAACAGTTGAGAAGAACTCCTGTACTTCTTGAACAGAATATTTCGTTACATCGGCAATCGTTTTATCACCAACGAAAACAGCTAAACTCTCAGGCTTTAAGCGTCCACCTTTACACTTCGGACAAGCTTGCTCTGCCATATATTTCTCCATTTGCTCACGAATATAATCAGAACTCGTCTCACGATAACGACGCTCAATATTCGGAATAACACCTTCAAATAAAATCTCATTTTCCTTTACTTGACCAAATTCATTCACATAGCGGAAATAAAGCTTCTCTTCCCCGCTTCCGTACAGCACTTTATCAAATAAATCCTTCGGTATATCTTTCACCGGCATATCCATATCGATGCCGTAATGATTACACACAGATTTTAATAATTGCGGGTAATATTGTGAACTTGTCGGTTCCCAAGGAGCAATCGCATGTTCATTTAATGATACATCCCAGTTCGGAATAACAAGTTCTAAATCTACCTCTAACTTCGATCCAAGTCCATCACAAGAAGGACACGCGCCGAACGGACTATTAAACGAGAACATACGCGGCTCTAATTCTCCGATTGAAAAACCACAATGTGGACAAGCATGATGTTCACTAAATAGAAGTTCTTCCTCTCCCATTACATCGATTAAAACTCGGCCCCCGCCAAGCTTTAAAGCACTTTCTAGTGAATCTGCAAGTCGGCTTGCAATTCCTTCTTTCACAACAATACGGTCAATAACAACTTCAATTGAATGCTTCTTATTTTTTTCTAAAGTAATCTCTTCCGATACATCCAGCATCTCTCCATCAACGCGCACACGAACATAACCTTGCTTCTTAATATCTTCTAATACTTTCGCATGCGCACCTTTACGCCCTGACACGATAGGCGCTAGCACTTGCAACTTCGTACGTTCAGGATATTCAAGAACACGGTCTACCATCTGTTCCACTGTTTGTGATGTAATTTCAATTCCATGATTCGGACAAATCGGCGTACCAATTCGTGCAAATAATAAACGTAAATAATCATAAATCTCCGTTACCGTTCCAACCGTTGAACGAGGATTACGACTCGTCGTTTTTTGATCAATTGAAATCGCTGGAGATAAACCTTCAATCATATCAACATCCGGCTTATCCATTTGCCCTAAAAACTGGCGCGCATACGCAGATAAAGATTCCACGTATCTACGCTGCCCTTCTGCATAAATCGTATCGAATGCTAACGATGATTTCCCCGAACCAGACAATCCCGTCACAACAACAAGCTGATTTCTCGGAATGGTTACGTCAATATTTTTTAAATTATGCGCTCTAGCACCTTTTACAACAATAAAATCTTTACTCACTCTTTTCACCCTTCCGCTTTTAATTCTAATAGTAAATCTCTTAATTCAGCTGCACGCTCGAAATCTAATGCCTTTGCTGCTTCTTTCATCTCTGCTTCCATCTTCGCAATTGTATTTTCACGTTCTTTTTTCGTCATCTTCTTAGCTGGTGTTACTTCATATATTTCCGTATCCTCAGCTGCTGTTGTCGCACGAATAACGTCACGTACTCCTTTTTGAATCGTTTTCGGCGTAATACCATGCTTTTCATTGTAAGCTTCTTGTATACTACGACGACGCTGTGTTTCTTCAATTGCAATTCCCATCGATCTCGTTATGCGATCTGCGTACATAATAACGCGGCCGTTTGCATTACGCGCCGCACGACCAATTGTTTGAATTAATGAACGCTCTGAACGTAGGAACCCTTCCTTATCAGCATCTAAAATAGCTACAAGTGATACTTCTGGAATATCTAATCCTTCTCGTAATAAGTTAATACCGACAAGTACATCAAACTTACCAAGGCGAAGATCACGGATAATTTCAATACGCTCTAATGTTTTTATTTCAGAGTGAAGATAATTCACTTTAATTCCTACATCTTTTAAATAGTCCGTTAAATCCTCTGACATTTTCTTCGTTAAAGTCGTAATTAATACACGTTCATTTTTCGCAATCCGGTCATGGATTTCTCCTAATAAATCATCTATTTGTCCTTCAATTGGTCGTATATCAATTGGTGGATCTAAAAGCCCTGTTGGACGAATAATTTGTTCTATTGCTTTCGGTGACTGCTCTAACTCGTACGGTCCTGGCGTTGCCGAAACGTAAATAACTTGATTCGTTTTCTCTTCAAACTCATCAAACGTGAGCGGTCTATTATCTAAAGCTGATGGCAGACGGAATCCATGATCAACAAGCACTTGCTTACGTGCTTGGTCCCCGTTATACATCGCTCTTACTTGCGGAACCGATACGTGCGACTCATCCATAACGATTAAGAAATCCTCTGGAAAATAATCTAAAAGCGTATACGGCGTTGAACCTGCTGGACGAAGTGTTAAATGACGGGAGTAGTTTTCAATCCCTGAACAAAAGCCCATCTCGCGCATCATTTCTAAATCATAACGCGTTCGCTGTTCTATGCGCTGCGCCTCTAACAACTTACCGTTATCATTTAATTCTTTTAAACGCTCTTCTAATTCTTTTTCGATATTTTCAATAGCGACCTTCAGCTTTTCTTCACGTGTAACGAAGTGAGATGCCGGGAAGATTGCTACATGATCACGTTCTGCTAATACTTCACCCGTTAATGCATTTACTTCTCGAATACGATCTATTTCATCCCCAAAAAATTCAATTCGAATACAATGCTCATCAAGTGATGCGGGGAAGATTTCAACTACATCTCCGCGCACACGGAATGTACCACGCTTAAAATCAATATCATTACGTCCATACTGTACATCAACAAGTTCACGAAGCAATTGATTGCGGTCCTTTTCCATACCAACTCGAAGCGAAACAACTAACTCGCGGTATTCTTCCGGAGAACCTAAACCGTATATGCACGAAACACTCGCAACGATAATAACATCATCTCGTTCAAATAAGGAAGACGTTGCCGAGTGGCGTAATTTATCAATTTCATCGTTAATTTGCGCATCTTTTTCAATAAACGTATCCGTATGTGGTACGTACGCTTCCGGCTGATAATAATCGTAATAACTAACAAAATACTCCACAGAATTGTTAGGAAAGAAATCTTTCAGCTCACTATATAACTGTCCTGCTAACGTTTTATTATGAGCCATTACAAGTGTTGGCTTCTGCACTTCTTTAATGACATTTGAAATCGTAAATGTCTTACCCGTTCCTGTCGCTCCAAGCAACACTTGCTTTTTCTTTCCACTATTAATTCCCTCTACAAGCTTCTCTATCGCTCCCGGCTGATCACCTTGCGGGGAATACTCTGAGATAATTTCAAATGGATGTTCCAACTAAAAACCGACCTCCTCATAAAAATCTGTATTATTATTTTACCACGAATGCCCATAAAAAACCTAAAAAAACGAACAGATATTCGGTAAAGTTTTCGACAAGTTATATATAGAAAAAGGAAGGAATAAATACTTCCTTCCTCTACTAACTCTATTTTTTAAGTACATATAATAAGTCATATCCATTGCGCCCATTTTCATTCGTACAATCTATTAACCTATATGCCGTTTCTGATTCACGTTGCTCTTTAACAATCCTTTTACAACTATCTTTATGTAACCCTTTATGGTCACCAGCAAATTGATCTTGTCTATTATCTAACACATAAAGTATATCTTTCTCACTATGCTCTAACGTTTGAAAAATCGGATCACCTTCATGTGTATACTGTACAATTCTTATTTTATCAACTTTCCCTTGTTCCACGCTCCAAATGAACTTCTCGAATTTATCTAGATTAGAAATTTCTGCCCCCTTTGCAACGACATCATTCTTCTTATCAATTGCACTGTTAGGTTGTGAACATGCTACTAAACTAAAGAGAAATAAGCATATAAAACCTGTTTTTTTTCCTATCGTTATCCTCTCCTATACAAACTATTGGTATACTAGAAAAAAGCTACTTTCCTCTATGAAAGTAGCTTTTCTTTCCCTTTCTCCTTCTTCGGAAAAATCACATATGAAAATGAAATGACAGTATCCGCTAAAAGAATAATAGCCCATACTTGGCTTACACGGCTTGCTGTTTTATTTAAAACGATTCCTGACTCTAACCAATTCCCCCACTGTTCTACTGGAATAAGCCCATACATGAAGAAAAAGAATATATGAACCGCAATAAACAAAATAAGATGTAAAATCCAATTTTTTATTTCCTGCTTCGCATGCGCCATCCCTGTTACTTCAAATGGTTCTTCGATAATAGGCGCCGGTTCATTCTGCCACTTCGCAACTAATTTTTGTGCATATATGTCTAATTTCTTCAAATCCTTTTTCCCATAAAAAACTGCATATAATAAAATGATTACCGTAATGATTTGAAAATTAGAGAACTTCCCTGTTTGATAATAGTCCACTACCCCTAAAGTTAAAATAAACACTTCATTTACGAGGAGTACAATCCCCATTATAAAACTCGCCTTTTTCAAACGGAATCCGTAACGAAGTAAAAAGAAACCGATAGCTGATAACCAAAATACAATTTCTGCCCCAATTAAAAAATACCAACGATATTCTGCGAGTATACTCATTTATCCCTCTCCTTCTCATCATATATACGAAAAGCCTCATCCATATATAATAAAAGTTCTTCTTCAATTGGATACATGCTCATTTTCTGTGAATCTTCCTTCGATTTTCTAACTTCCCATAACTTATCTAAAAACGCTTCGTCACCATTGGCCATTTCTAAACACTTCTGCATTAATCTCTTCGTTGCCCCTTGTACCTCATCACTCACGGCTTCTTTGCCGTCTTTCATAAAAGTACGTAATTGCTTTAATAAATCTACCCATTCTAAAATATTCGGATCCTCTTCACTCATATTCGGCAAGTTATGAAGCAATTTTTGTTCTTCCTTTGAAAATACTTCATTTTGAAATATTTCACGTATACGAGACGACTGTTTCGAAAGCTGAATAAGTTCAAACATAACTTTCCAATCAAGTTCTCCTTCCACATCTACCGAATAAACAACAGCTTGTAAAACACGCTCCATTCGATTGAATTTCCTTTGTTCTTCCTGTACAAACCGAAGTTGTTTTTCAAGAGAATCCTTTAAGTTAAGCTCACCTTTTACTAACATATTCGCAGCCTCTTTTAATGAAAATCCCATTTCCTTTAAAAACAAAATTTGTTGTAGTCGAATGACATCAGTTTCACTATATAACCGATGTCCACCCTCCGTTTTCCCGCTCGGCTTTAATAAATCTATTTGATCATAATAACGTAATGTACGTACTGTTACCCCTGTCTCTTTCGTCAATTGTTGTATTGAAATCACTACCATCACCTCTTCCCCTTCATTATAAAAGATGACGTTACGTAACTTTCAAGACTTTTGTAAAAAAAATACAAAAAGCTGTTTATACTCTTTGTATCAACAGCTTTTACGGAAATAATCCCTTTTGTATAGAGCGCCCACAAAATAAAATAAGTGCGCCAACAACAACACTCGTTGCTGTTTTATGATAATGAGCTGAAACTAATAAATAATATGATAAACCTACAGTACCAAGCATAATACAAATACTTGGCACTGGATTACGAGAGAAGTTTTGCATCCCCCAAAACAAAGCAAAAATAGCCGTAGCGACACATAATACCGGTACTCCCATCCCAGTTCCCCTTTTTCTATCTATTCCTTGTTGCTAACACACTCGTCGATGCCATACTTATTAATAAACCAAAAATAGCAATATATAATAACTCATTTTCATGTACTGCTTGCCTATCTAAATACTTATTTACACAAAGATACATAATGAACAAGAAAATGAAGCTTGTAATACAAATCGTAAAATACGACTTTATCTTATTCACAACTCGCTCATCAATCGACGGTACTCCCTCTTCTTTCAAACGCTTTTGTTCTCTATATTCCGAAATACCATATAAAATGACTAGCGCTACATTTGAAATCAATATCGCTCCCCACGAAATATTTAAAATGACTAAACTTGTATTTAAAATAAGCCCCGCTAAAGATAAGCTTCCTATAAACCTCATAACTTCTTGCTTATTCATGTATTACCAGCCTCTTTCTTATTTCTATACTTCCACTTCGGCCAATAATTCACAAAGAAATAAACAAACTGTCCTAATACAAATAAAACAAATGGCATGCCCGCATTTCCATAAACAATTAAATTATACAAACTCCATACCGCTAAACTCATTGTTAAAAACAACCCTAAATATTTAAACGCTTTATCCGACTGAAATCTCTCAAACTCATCTTGCATTTTCATTCCTCCTATCGTTATGCTCGTTTTCCCGCCATTACTCCTATGATGAGACTACCCGCAAATAAGGAACTACATATCATAAATATTTCTTGCACTGGTATAACAGCTCTGCCTATTGCTTTACTCGCAACAATATAAACAATAAGCAATAAAAACGCGCATACAAATGAAACATTTACATACCTTTTTATGTTTTCATTTACTCGCTCATCTATATCTGGAAGTTCTTCTTTTTTGTACTTACGCTTTTTGTAATACACACACTATCAAAAATGCAATTGCTAAAATGTTACTCACTACGAGTGATAAAATTGGTATAGCCGGATTCATAATATGAACTACAATGTCTCCCAAAAACAATCCAAAAGTCACACCGGTAAATAATTTTTTAGTATCGTTCATTTTTTCTCCCCTTACTCTAGCGTAAATATTTCCTCCACCTTCATCCCAAAATATTTGGCGATTTTTAAGGATAACTCTAGACTCGGGTTATAATGATGGTTTTCAATCGCCACAATTGTCTGCCGCGTCACTTGCATCGCCTTTGCCATTTCAATTTGCGTTATATGATGTTGTTTTCGCAATTCTTTAATTTTATTTTTCACACCCATAGGCTCCACCTTCGAAAGTAAAGATATCTTTACTTTAATTATAAATATTTTCCAATTGCAAGTAAAGATACCTTTACAAAAAAAGGTAAAAAAAGAGACATCTATAAGATGCCTCTTTTTTTGCTACATAAATCCTAATGCATATACCAGAACGTACCCAAGAACAGATAAGCAAACCGAGCCAATCAATCCTGCCACGAATGCCCTACTTCCTAATTTGCGGAACGTTTTAAACTCTACATTTAAACCGAGTCCTGCCATTGCCATCGCAATAAGCATGTACGCAATTACTACAATATATCCGGCAACAACTTCTGGGATAATCCCAATCGAATGCACCGCACTCATTGCTAAAAATCCGAAGATGAACCAAGGAATCGGAAGGTCGCGCCACGATCTTTTTTCCTTGCTTTCCTCGCTCTTACCAAACCATAATCCAATTAAAATCGCTACTGGCACAAGCATCGCTACGCGCGTTAACTTCACAATAACCGCGATGTCTACAGCCGTGCTACCTCCTGGCGCTGCAGCAGCGATAACGTGAGCGATTTCGTGCAGCGTCGCACCTGAGAACACCCCGTAACCGTAGGGTGAGAAGCCAAGCACTGGGTATAATAGCGTATAAATAAGTGTAAATATTGTACCTAAAATTGCAATAATCGCTGCCCCGACTGCTGTTTCTTCATCTTTCGCTTTCACTTGCGGTGCAATTGCCACGACCGCTGCAGCTCCGCAAATTGCCGTCCCGCATGCTGTTAAAATTCCAAGTTTCTGTTCTACTTTAAATACTTTCGTTAGTCCATATACAACGAAAATTGTAAATGTAATAACAACCGCTGCGATGACCAATACTTTCGGCCCCGCCTTCGCAATATCTACAAGATTTAACCGCATTCCAAGTAAAATGATCCCAAAGCGAAGCAACTTCTTACTCGCAAAGTTCGTTCCCACTATCGCTTCTTGAGGAATCCCGATTGCAGCGCGCCAAACCATCCCGATTAGAATAGCGATTACTAATTGTCCCATAATATTTAAAAATGGAAGCTCTGCTAAATATTTCGCGGCGATTGCGATTAATAACGTAATCCCAATACCTTGCGAAAATCCAAAGCCCTTCTTCTTTTGTATAACAAGTGTTTGTTCCACTTTGTACCACCCCAATAATCGTATTGGAACATGCATGTTCTTTCTAGTTACATTATAAGAGAGTTTTAATAATAAGTTTAATATCAATATTGAATCCCTATCATCAGAAATACTTATGATAAAATAAAAGCAAAAATAAAGGGGCCTAACAAATGAACGTCGACATTTTGAAGATCTTTGTTACTGTCGTTGAACAAAAACATTTTTCGCGTGCTGCGGAACTATTAAACCTTTCACAACCTGGCGTTAGTATGCACATTCGCAACTTGGAAAATGAATTTGGAACTACACTTATTCAACGCTCCCCAAAGCACGTCCAAGTTACGGAAGCTGGAAACATATTATACATACACGCAAAGCAGATGCTCTCACTTTATGAAGATGCAAAACAGGAAATTAATGCGCTGCATAACGTCGTAACAGGAACACTTCGCATCGGCGCTAGCTTTACAATTGGCGAATACTTACTTCCAAAAATACTTGCGCGCTTTGCCAATGAAAATGCACACGTCGAAGTTCATACATTTATCTCCAATACGGAAGAAGTTTTGCAAAGCCTCCGCTCTAATCAAATTGATATCGGCTTAGTGGAAGGCCAAGTCGTATACGCTGACGTAGATGTTGAAACTTTTATGCAAGATGAAATGAAACTCGTCGTCCCGCCAAACCATCCATTGCTCCATATCAAGGGGATTAACGAAAATGCATTGCAAGACCAAGTCTGGGTATTAAGGGAGAGCGGCTCTGGCACACGTGCCTATAGCGATCGATTTATACACCAACATCATTTAAAAATGAAACGCTTCTTTACATTTAGCAGTATTCAAAGCGTGAAGGAAGCCGTTGCAGCCGGTCTTGGCATCGCTATCCTTTCAGATTGGACTGTTCGAAAAGAACTGTTGGCACAAGAAATATTCCACATCCCTCTTCCGAACGAAGAGCTAATCCGTCCATTCTCCATCGTGCGCGGCAAATATTTTATCCCGTCTAAAGCCATTCAAGTGTTTTTAAATCATGTGAATTCTTTTGCGAAAAAACAAAGTTGACCTTCACATTAGTGTGAAGGTTTACAATACATGTAAAAGGAGTGAAACGCATTGCGAATTGGAGAGTTATCAAAAGAAACTGGGGTTAGCGAAAGGGCACTAAGACATTATGAAGAAAAGGGATTACTCCCTTCGAAACGCCTAGCAAATGGCTACCGTGATTTTGATGAAAGTGCAATCGAAAAAGTAGAGCTGATTCAAATGTACTTGCAAATCGGCTTAAATTTAGAAGAAACAGAACGAATGCTACGTTGCCTTGAAATCGAGCCACATCTTTACGAAAATCCGTGTAGTAGTATCCTTGCACTTTACGAAGACAAACTTGATGAGGTAACGAAGCAAATCACATTACTTTCCAACATTCAAACGAATTTACAAAAACACGTTTCACTCCTAAAACAAGCAAAAGAAAAGGGATGATTACATGTTTGTTATACATGGCAGTTCAAGACAAAACGGAAATACGGAAGCTTTAACACATATGGTGATTGATGGGATTGAAACAGAACAAATTTACTTGCGTGATCATATCGTCCACCCAATCATAGATCAGCGCCATGATGTAGAAGGATTTCAACCTGTAAATGATGACTACGAGCAGTTAACCAAACGCATGCTAGAGCACGACACGATTATCTTCGCTACACCGCTATACTGGTACGGAATGAGCGGCCACATGAAGAACTTCGTTGATCGCTGGTCACAAAGCTTGCGTGATAGATCTCTTCATTTCAAAGAAAAAATGAAAGGCAAAAAAATGTACGTTGTCATCGTTGGCGGAGACAGTCCAAAACTGAAAGCATTGCCGCTTATCGCCCAGTTTCAATATATCTTTGATTTTGTTGGTTCATCATTTGAAGGGTATATTATTGGGGATGCGAATGGACTGGATGAAATCAAGAACGATGCTGAGGCGCTGGCAAAAGCACAATTGTATAATAATAAATTCAAAAATAGCAACCAGAAATAAGTTTGACAAATCCATTTGTATGCGCATACAATAAAAATAATATTATGAAAGGAAGGTACTTTGACCAATGAAGTTCTAATTCTCTTATTTATTTCATCCATCACAAATAGTGAACAAAAATGATGAAAACTAGCAGAGGATTAGTCTGTCCATTTGTCGATACTTTCTTTCGATACGATCATGTAAAAAATCGTTTATTTATGTACGATTTTTACATTGAAGGGCGACATTTATCCTCTCTAGTGAAACTAGGGAGGTTTTTTTATGACTATTTTAATCGCACGTAATATCGAAAAGAGCTTTGGTGATCGCACCATATTTACGTTACCATCACTAGAAATCCAAGCAAACGATCGTATAGGAATTGTCGGAGTCAACGGAGCTGGAAAATCTACGTTATTACAAATATTAAGTAAAGAAATAGAAGCTGACAAAGGCACAGTAACTCATCATAGTTCTATCGCCATCATTCCACAGCTTAGCGAGGGGATACCGGAAACCGCTTCTTCCCTCGCTAAGGGCAAATGGAATATTTCAAACGTCGCAAATTCAATGAGCGGCGGTGAACGAATGCGCCTAAAGATCGCCCATGCCCTCGAACAAAATGCAGGCATTCTATTTGCTGATGAGCCAACAAGTCACTTAGATATGTTCGGTACAGAGCAATTAGAAAAGGCACTTTTATCTTATAAAGGTGCACTTGTTTTAATATCGCATGATCGTGATCTTTTAGATGCCATATGTACAAAAATCATCGAAGTTGAAGACGGTACTATTCAAGAATATAAAGGTAATTATTCAAACTATCGAAAGCAAAAAGAACGTGAGCGAATACAAAAGCAGGCAGAATATGATCAATATTTACAAGAAAAAAATCGGTTAGAACAGTCAATTTCACAAAGAAAGCAACGTGCTTCTAGCATGACAAAAATCCCAACACGGTTCAGTTCATCTGAATCTAAACTTTATAAGTGCAGCGGGGCTCATGGGCAAGAAAATGTTAGCAAAGTAGCGAAAGCACTAGAAACACGCCTTGAAAAGTTGGAACAGAAAGAAAAACCGAAGGACTTTTCTCAAGCTCAGTTTGACGTACAATACCACACACCAATTCATAGTAAAGCAGTTGTTCAGTTTAATAAAACAACGAAGAAAATAGGGGATCGCACACTATTTAAAAATATGAATGGAACAATTGTCCCTGGGGCAAAGCTTGCTATTTTAGGGGAAAACGGAAGCGGAAAAACAACTTTGTTCAAAATGCTTCTCGCGAACGAGCGTGGCATTCAGCTTTCGAAAAGTTGTAAAATTGGATACTTTGAACAAACATTATCTATTTTAAAAACAGATAAAACAATTTTAGAAAACGTTCTAGAAGAAACAAACTATACAGAATCGTTCGTTCGAACAATACTTGCAAGGCTCCTATTCCGCCGTGAAGATGTTCATAAACCTGTGCACATCTTAAGTGGTGGAGAACGCATGAAGGTTGCACTCGCAAAAGTATTTTTAGGAAACTATAATATGCTTCTGCTCGACGAACCGACAAACTATTTAGACTTGGCAACGCAAGAAGAATTAGAAAGCATGTTACAGGAGTATCCTGGTACAATACTTTTCATTAGCCATGACCGTGCCTTTATTCGTTCTGTTGCAAACCATATTCTACAAGTAGATGAGGGCGAACCAAGAATATTCCACGGCAATTACGAGCAATACACAAAAAGAACCACCCAAGCTTCTGTAAACGTTACTGAACAAGAATTATTACGATTACAAACAAAATTAACAGAAATCATCAGCCGGATTTCTATCCCAAATCAGCATGATGACATCACATTTCTCGAACAAGAATACGAAAAATTATTAGTTCGAATTCGGCAGTGTAAAGAAGCACTCTAATGTCTTCCCCATATATCGACGGGACCTTCCACATTTCCCAAGAAATATCGAGGCTTCGACATAGAATATCACCCTACCTATCATGTTAGACACAATAACAACAAAAAGCCGTGCACCAGCACGGCTTTTCACTTTATATACGGACAGCAGTCCCGCTCACCGCAACCATTAGCATTCCTTCGCGAACTACTTCGTAGTCCACATCGATACCAACAATGGCGTTCGCATTTTTTTGTCTTGCGAGAGTTTTCATCTCTTCCATTGCAATGTCGCGCGCTTCTTTTAATTTACTTTCGTAGGCGCCTGCGCGACCACCGACAACGTCACGGACAGAAGCGAAAAGGTCACGCACGATATTCGCACCCATGATTGCTTCGCCATTAACGATATCGATATAATCAATAATTTCTTTCCCTTGAATTGTAGAAGTTGTTGTTACAATCATGCTTTGTAGCCTCCCAAATAAGATTTCCACTTACTTATGGTGCACTAATTCAGCAGAAATTATATTTACGAACTAAACTGCGCCTCATACAATCGGCTGTAACCCTCGCCTCGTTTGATTAGTTCCTCATGTGAACCTTGTTCTGCAATACCGTCTTTATTTACAACGACGATGCGATCTGCATTTTTAATAGTTGCAAGCCTGTGAGCGATAACTAATGTTGTACGGCCAACAGATAGTTCTGCAAGTGATTTTTGGATAGCAAGTTCTGTCTCTGTATCTAGCGCAGAAGTTGCTTCATCTAAAATTAAAATTGGCGGGTTCTTCAAGAACATACGGGCAATTGCTAAGCGCTGCTTTTGTCCTCCTGAAAGTTTCACACCACGCTCACCAATAACTGTATCTAAACCGTCTGGTTGCGAGTAAATTAAGTCCTCTAGCTGAGCACGTTTTACCGCCTGCCAAATTTCAGTTTCTGAAGCTTTTAAGTTTCCGTAAGCGATATTTTCACGAATTGTTCCTGAGAATAAGAAAACATCTTGCTGTACAATTCCGATTTGCTTACGAAGTGACGATAACGTCATCTCTTTGGTGTCAATGCCATCAATTTGAATTGATCCAGATGATTGTTCATAAAAACGAGGTAATAAACTACATAGTGTTGTTTTCCCTGCCCCTGATGGTCCAACGAAAGCAACTGTTTCACCTGCATGTATTTTCAAACTAATATCGTTTAAAATCGGCTCTTTATTTTCATATCCGAACGTGATGTTATTGTATTGAATATCGCCGTGTACATGTTTAACTTCTATTGCATCTTTAGAATCTACAATATCCGGCTCTGTTTCCAGAAGTTCTACATATCTTTTAAAACCAGCGATTCCTTTCGGATAACTTTCAATAACCGCATTAATTTTTTCAATTGGGCGGAAGAAAATATTCGTTAATAAAACGAATCCAATAAATCCACCGTACGTTAATTCACCTTGCAGAACAAACCATGTACCACATATTAATACAAAGAGTGTTACAAGACGCATCAGCATATAACTAATCGATGAATTTAACGCCATAATTTTATACGCCATTAATTTTGTTGTACGGAAACGAGCATTATTTACAGCAAATTGCTCTTTCTCAAACTTTTCATTTCCGAATGCTTGTACAACGCGGATACCACCTACATTGTTCTCGATACATGCATTGAAATCAGCAACGTCTGAGAATAAACGTCTAAACGTACCTGTCATTTTTTTATTGAAGTAAAGTGCCAACCATAATAAGAACGGGATTACGAAGAATGTTAGAAGTGCTAACTTCCAGTTAATCATCATCATAAATGAAAATGCTCCAACTAAAGTCATAATGGCAATGAATAAATCTTCTGGTCCATGGTGAGCAATTTCCCCAATTTCCATTAAATCGTTTGTAAGACGTGAAATTAAATGACCTGTTTTATTATTATCAAAAAATCTGAATGATAGCTTTTGAATGTGATCAAATAATTTCTGCCTCATATCTGTTTCAATGTTAACCCCAAGCATATGTCCCCAATATGTAACGACATATTGCAAACCTGCATTTAACACATAAACTACGAACAAGCCGAAACAAGCCCATAAAATAAGCGTCCAATTTTGTCCTGGTAATAACTTATCAATAAATTGATTTACGATAAGCGGGAAACCAAGTTCGAGTAAACCTGCAATAACTGCACAGGAAAAATCGAGTACGAATAAACCTTTGTACGGTTTATAGTAAGAAAAAAATTTACGTAGCATATCTTTCCTCCCTTTTCCAAATTAAAAGACTCTCTAAATGATAACCATTATCAAATAATTATTCAAGTTATCCGTCTATGAAACTAAAAAAACCTTCATCTATATTTGATGAAGGTTTCCATTTTATTTTATATAGCTTCCGAATCCCACTCGTGCTCTTGCTGAACAAATACAACACCTAATTCATGATGTCCCCCGGCGTATAATGCCGTTTGAGCAAGACGAAGCTCACCATTTGTATCTACTACTTCTAATTTACAAAACGCTCCTGTCGTCTTCGTTTGAAGCGCGTCATAAAACTCTTCGGTACTTCTTGGAATGATTCCATTTACTTTCGTAATAACTTCTCCAGGCTTTAAATTCATCTCTGCCCCAATTGTATTAGGAATTGTATCTAACACAACAAGTCCATCATTACGTGCGGCAAAGTATGCTGGTCTTTTCTCGTCTGCAATTTTCTCTTGCATCGAGATTGTAAAGCGTCCAAGCATTGCGACTCCCATCGCGATAATTGCAAGTACGTGCCACCAGTAACTTGCGATACCTAAAACGAGTACGAGCCCCGCTAAACCATAGACGCGTCTTCCTGTAAATAATAAAGCTTCCGTCGGCTCATAACTTCTAACCTTTCTCATAAATCCAATTAAAAATGGAACGAGGAATAAAGAGTATGTAGTCGAACCTATTGAAACGACAGGCCACCAAGAAATAAATCCTGTCACCGCGTCTCCTGGTATAAGAATAAATACTGGTACAAGCCATAAACGATTGGATTCATGTAGTCCAATTCGTAGCCCACGCTTACCCTTGTTAATTTTTGGCGTAGAATAACGAACTGCATTTTTAGAGATTAATAAACCCTCTACAACGAGCATAACGCCTAGTAAAATAGCAAGGGATACAATCGTACCCTCTTCACCTTCTCCAAGCTGTAAGAAGGAAACTGGCATCTTAGACGATAACAACACGAGTGCAATCGCGATTCCGAAAGTATAAGCTACAGATAAATATCGATACATAGCAGTTAATCCGAATAATAACGTCCAAAGTAAAATTGCCCATAAACTCGCTTTTGAAACAACAAGCCCAAGCCCAATCGTAATAATAGATACGATTAATCCGTACCCAATACCTGCAAATAGAGTTGTTCGTAGTTCAAACCAAATATCATATACTTTAAAAGAAAAATCTTTTCGTTCTCGTAATATACGTAAGTATCCAACGAAGATACTACTAATTAAAAATACATAGACAGCAGGGTGTAAGAAAAAACGTCCAACCGCTCGTAGTATTTCAAAAAGCCATGCCTCCACGAATTCATTCACCACCATTTATATCATTCTTTCTTTTTATCTTATCATATTTAACACATAAAAAAATACAGGCATCAAAGTGCCTGTATTCTTTCTTATTTCGCTATTAATTTCAATGCCGTCTGTAATTGTAAATCATTTTCTCCAGAACGGATTTTTTCAATGATTTTAGTTTGAATCGCTTCAGCTGTCTTTTTATCAAGTTGCCCTGTCGCTTCCATCTCATTCGCATTTTGGAATGCTTTTAGTGCTGATTCTGTCTCTTTGCTAAAGTATCCATCTTCACGTCCTGGTACATATCCTAAGCTCTTAAGCATTTCTTGCGCGTGTTTTACTTGTACATCATTTGAATTGTATGAAAGTGTCTTTTCAATTTGAATTGGTGTCGCATGATAATAATCTGGTTGCTTCACTTCTACAGTTGGCGCGATTCCTTTTTTATGAATCCAATTGCCATCTGGTGTTAACCATTTAAACATTGTTAATTTAATGTTGCTGCCATCTTTAAATGGAACAGCCTGTTGAACAGTACCTTTACCAAACGTTTTTTCACCAATTAAATCGTATCCTTCTCCTTCTTTTAGCGCACCAGCTAAAATCTCTGAAGCAGAAGCACTTCCATTATCAATTAATACTGAAATTGGATATGACTTTCTCTCTTTCAGTTCCGTAGAGAATTTCTTCTTCTCACCATTTCGCTGTTCTACTTGTAGCATTGGCTTTTTATCTGTCATGATGTCTCCTAGTATATCTTCTACACTATTTAAATAACCGCCAGGATTACCACGCACGTCAATAACTAAGCCTTTTATGTTTTTCTTCTCTAGCTCTTTTAACTGATCCTTAAATTCTTTCGCAGTATTTTCAGCGAAAGAAGTAATTTGCATATAACCGATATCTTTTCCGCTATCTTGCTTTACGGAACTAAATACAGTGAAAATCGGAATCTTTTCACGCTTAATTTTAAATTCTATCGGATCAGCCACTCCTGCGCGCTTAATTTCAATTGCAACAGTCGTTCCTTTTTTACCACGAATTTTTAATACTGCTTCTTCACGTGATAAATCTTTCACACTATTTCCATCTACAGATAAAATTTGGTCATTCGGTTTAATTCCTATCTTTTCTGCTGGTGAACCTTTAATTGGCGATACGATAATAAGCTTACCGTCCGTCTTGTTCACTTCAGCTCCAATCCCTTCAAGTTCAGGATCTAATGACTGACTAAACTGTTTTGCCGTTTCTTTATCCATATACGTGGAATAAGGGTCCTTCAGCGTAGACAACATTCCCTGTATCGCACCTTCGACTAATTTGTCGTCTTTCACGTCTTCCACATAACGTGAATCAATTAGTGCATACGCCTCATTAATCTTTACCAAATTCCCTTGCGCTGTGCCAGCATTACCATTCGATACTGTTTGCGTTACATACGCTGGGTTTATCCCAAACCAGTACATACCACCAAACATCCCGCCAGCACCAATTAAAAATGCAACAACCATTCCAATAATTGCAACTCTACGTTTCAATGCGGAATTCCCCTTTCCAGAACACACAGGTGGTGTAGCAAAAGGCATCACACGATGTGTGATGCCTTTACCTATTTCTACTATATGATAAGCTTGTACGAATTATGTTTGCAACTTTTTATACTTTTAAGAAGCGACGAATTGACATTACACTTCCCCACATACCGATTAATGCACCGATTAACATTAATAAACCAGCTAATTGGAATACGAATGGGTTGTATGGTAGAAGCTCGAAAATTGTTCCGCCAAGTTTTTCATTAAACACACCTTGCAACGAATTATACATAACTAAAATTAGGCCAATTGGAATAATTGATCCTAATACTCCTAGGAATAATCCCTCTAACAAGAACGGCCAACGAATAAACCAGTTTGTTGCACCAACAAGTTTCATAATTTCAATCTCAGTACTACGAGCATAAATTGTAATTTTAATTGTGTTAGAGATTAAGAACATCGCTGTGAATAGAAGACCCGCAATTAATGCAATCCCGATGTTACGACCAGTTTTTACAGTATCAAATAATTTTTCAACTTGACCTTTACCGTATTGAACATTACTTACAAACTGCATTTTCTCAATCTTTTTCGCAATTGTTGCCGTATCTGTTGGTTCTTTCGCCTTTACAACAAATACGTTTTTCAGTGGGTTATCTTGCTCAAATAACTCGAACGTTTTTCCACTATCGCCTAAGCTTTTAATTAAACGTTTCAACTCTTCTTCTTTAGAAGAATATTTAATAGAATCTACTTTCGCAATTTTACTCATATCTTCTTCTAATTTCTTTTGATCAGCTTCTTTTGCTGCTGGATCAACATGCACACGAATTTCTACATCTTGCTCTACTTTCGTCGCAAAATGGTTCATATTCATAATCGCTGTCAAAAAGACACCTACAAGTAATAATGTAACTGTTACTGCACTTACAGAAGCAAATGTCATCCATCCGTTACGGGATAGATTTTTCACACCTTCTCGCAAATGTCGACTAAGGGTTTTAGCCTTCATATCCGTATCCTCCCTCAATCTCGTCTCGAACAATTCTTCCGCCTTCAATTGCAATTACACGATGACGAATTGTATTTACGATATCTGCGTTATGTGTCGCCATAACAATCGTTGTACCACGCTCATTAATACGTTTAAAAATCTTCATAATATCAAGAGCTGTTTCAATATCTAAGTTACCTGTTGGCTCATCGGCAATTACAACCTTTGGCTTATTTACAATCGCTCTTGCAATCGCCACACGTTGTTGCTCTCCGCCCGAAAGCTCATTTGGAAGTGCATCGGCACGCTCTTCAAGACCAACAAGACCTAACACTTCTGTAACGCGCTCACGAATCGCTTCCTTCTCTTCTTCAATTACTTCTAAAGCAAACGCAACATTCTCATATACCGTTAATTTAGGTAGCAATTTAAAATCTTGGAAAATCACGCCTAATTGACGACGGAAATATGGAACATCTCTTTCTGCTAATGTTTCAATTACAAGTCCATTTACATTAATTGATCCTGTAGATGGCTTCTCTTCACGATACATCATTTTAATAAATGTAGATTTTCCGGCTCCACTCGGTCCAACTACGTATACGAATTCACCTTGTTTAATGTTAACTGTGAGACCAGCAATGGCTTTCATACCATTTGGGTACTCCTTATAAACATTCGTCATTTTTATCATTATTTATCACCCAATACTTAATGATTTTTTTAGAAATACTTTTCTGTACATTTGAAAATAAAAGAAAAACCTTTATTTTCATTCGACCATTCTTGTTGAAGGTAGCTTCCATACATGCTTTTTATTAGCAACGCTACTCTATGTAATATATTTCATCAAAATTCTACAAACCCCATTGTAACATCAATCGGTTTCCAATTCGGATACAATTTTGTTACAGTTATGTTACATCCTAATAAAAGGTAAACGAGCTCATGTAATTACTTAACTCGAAGCACTTTTCGGTCAAGTTATACAATCAGCTCGTTTATTAATTACGTTTCTTATTTATGCTCCGCTAACCATTCAGCTACTTTTTTCGCATCTTCACCTTGAATAATTCCTGGTGACATTGAACCGCGGCCTTTTTCAATAATCTTTTCAATCTCTGCTGCGTCATATTTCTGTCCTACTTTTCGTAAATCTGGTCCAGTTGCTCCTGATAAATCTTTAGCGTGACAACCTATACAACTTTTTTGGTAAATTTGCTCTGCGCTATCTGTGCTTGCAGATTGTTTTGATGGTTTACTCTCTTCTTTATTTCCACATGCTCCTAAAGCAAAAACGACTGACGTCCCCAGCGTAATAGCCAACAATTTCTTTTTCACTTCTATCGCTCCCCATTGTTGATATTCTTTTCATTCATAACTAGGCAATAGTTTTCATAACACATTCAATATTCATTATAAGCATTATCTTTATATAGAAAAACTAAGGTGTATTTCATATTTTTCACAAATATAGTGAGAAGCCTAATAAAATAAGCTTTCATAAATTGTTTCAATTCTGTGAACACCTTAGAAAGTTCTATAAAGAGCCTTTTTCTCCAATCAAAACTGAGAAATTCTATATAAAGTCCTACTCTATTACCACTTTGTTTTACTATTCTCTACCTTTTACAAAACAATATACGGCATTGTATTCTACATATAATCTCATCAAAAAGAGAAGTTGTCGTTTCCAACTTCTCTTCCTCTTTATTTCATCAATATAAATAAGATAAGCCTCTTTATATCCTCTTGGACCTCAGCATGTGCCAACAATTCTGTTGGCTTTTTCTCTTATTAAATACGAGAACGTAAATACGCATCAATAAACGGATTAATTTCCCCATCCATAACTGCTTGTACGTTACCAACTTCTGTATTTGTACGATGGTCTTTCACAAGAGAATACGGGTGGAATACGTAAGAACGGATTTGGCTTCCCCATCCAATTTCTTTTTGCTCCCCGCGAATCTCATCTAATTGTGCTTGTTGTTCTTCTAATTTCTTTTGATATAATTTCGCTTTTAGCATTTTCATCGCATGCTCACGGTTTTTAATTTGAGAACGCTCTGACTGACATGTTACAACCGTATTTGTCGGTAGATGAGTTATACGAACTGCTGAATCTGTCGTATTAACGTGCTGTCCACCTGCACCACTTGCACGATACGTATCTATTTTCAAATCTTCTGTACGCACTTCAATTTCAACTTCATCATTGAATTCAGGTACAACTTCACAAGATACGAACGATGTATGACGACGACCCGAAGAATCGAACGGTGAAATACGTACAAGACGATGTACACCTTTCTCCGCTTTCAAGTAACCGTAAGCGTTATGACCTTTAATCAATAATGTAACACTCTTAATACCAGCTTCATCGCCCGGTAAGTAATCAACCGTTTCTACTTTAAACCTACGTTTTTCAGCCCAGCGCGTGTACATACGTAATAACATAGAACCCCAGTCTTGTGACTCTGTTCCACCCGCACCTGGGTGTAATTCTAAAATAGCGTTATTTTTATCATAAGGATCGCTTAATAGTAACTGCAGCTCGTACTCATTCATTTCTTGAATTAAAGTTTTCACTTCAGATTCTAGTTCCTCATGTAAATCTTCATCATACTCTTCTTTAAGTAAGTCATGCGTCATTTCTAAGTTTTCGAACGTCTCATCTAACTGACGGAACCTTCCAACCATATCTTTCAGCGCATTCGCTTCATTAATTACAGCTTGTGCGCCTTGTTGGTCATCCCAAAATCCTGCGCCCATCATCGTTTCTTCTAATTCTGCAATTTGTTTTTCCTTAGTAGGAAGGTCAAAGAGACCCCCTAAAAGCCGCTAATCTCTTAGCCATTTTTTCTAATTCTTGCCTAATTTCTACTAATTCCATTTCCTTCACCTCTATGTAATTGCTGTTACTTTCATATGAAAACAAGGGAAACTCTCTCCGCTTATTACGGAGAGAGTTTAATCCTTTTCATTATACATTTTTGATGTAAAAATTTGCAAAGCAGTCTAAATTACAGTTTCTTATTACTGCCCAATGCCACAACAGTTTTTATATTTCTTGCCACTACCACATTTACATAAATCGTTGCGTCCCATTTGGTCACCTTTTACAACCGGTTTTTTCTTCGCGTCTTCGCCATCGCTTGATGGATGAACAGCTTCACCTTGAACAACTTCTTGACGCTCTAAGTTTTGCTCAATTTCAGCTTTCATAATGTAACGAGAGATTTCCTCTTCAATAGAAGCGATCATCGACTCGAACATTGCGAATCCTTCCATTTGGTATTCACGAAGTGGATCGATTTGTCCGTAAGCACGTAAATGAATACCTTCACGAAGATGATCCATTGCATCGATATGATCTGTCCATTTCGTATCTACAACACGGAATACAACAACCTTTTCGAATTCACGCGTCTGCTCTTCAGGTAGAAGCTTCTCTCTTTCGTTATAACGCTCTAACAATTTCGCGATAATTGATTCGCTCATTTCTTCTGGAGCAAGGCGACGTAACTCTTCTTCTTTTACATCTCCTTCTTCAAGAAGGTTCGTATTTAAGTAATCGACAAGACCTTTAATGCTCCAATCTTCTTCGATTTCTTCTTGCGTATGAAGTGCAACAGCACGTTCTATCGTAGATTTCATCATACCTTCAATAATACTGCGTAAGTTCTCTGAATCCATTACTTCTTGACGCTGTTTATAAATTACTTCACGTTGTTGACGAAGTACATCGTCGTATTGCAATAGCTGCTTACGTGCATCATAGTTATTTCCTTCCACACGTTTTTGTGCAGATTCTACAGCACGAGAAACCATTTTACTTTCGATTGGCTGTGAATCATCCATACCAAGGCGATCCATCATCGCTTTCATATTGTCAGAACCGAAGCGGCGCATTAGTTCATCTTCCATTGATAAGTAGAACTGTGTTACACCAGGGTCCCCTTGACGACCAGAACGACCACGTAACTGATTATCAATACGACGACTTTCGTGACGCTCTGTACCGATAACTGCTAGGCCAACGTTTCTAATATCGTCGCCTAACTTAATATCCGTACCACGACCAGCCATATTCGTCGCAATTGTTACAGCGCCTTTCATACCAGCTTCTGCAATGATATCTGCTTCACGCGCATGGTTTTTTGCATTTAAGATATTATGACGTACACCTTTACGTGTTAACATTTTTGAAATAAGCTCTGACGTTTCAATTGCAACTGTACCAACAAGAATAGGTTGCCCTTGCTTATGACGATTTACAATATCCTCAACAACTGCATTGAATTTACCTTCCATTGATTTGAAGATTAAATCAGCACGATCATCACGAATAATATCTTTATTCGTTGGAATTACGATAACATTCATATTGTAAATACTACGGAATTCTTCTTCTTCCGTTTTCGCTGTACCAGTCATACCAGATAATTTTTCGTACATACGGAAGTAGTTTTGGAACGTAATTGTTGCAAGCGTCATACTTTCATTTTGAATTTCTACGCCTTCTTTTGCTTCAATAGCTTGATGTAAACCTTCGCTATAACGACGACCTTTCATAAGACGACCAGTGAATTGGTCTACGATTACGATTTCGCCTTCTTGTACAACATAATCTGTATCAAGGTGCATAACAACGTGTGCACGAAGCGCCTGATTAATATGGTGAAGAAGTGCTACATGTTTTAAATCGAATAAGTTATCGATATGGAAAGCTTTCTCAGCTTTCGTAATACCATCTTCTGTTAACATTACATTTTTCGTTTTCACATCAAATGAATATTCTTTTTCATTTTCTAATGTACGAACGAATGCATTTGCAAACATGTATAGCTCTGCTGATTTTTGAGCTTGTCCCGAAATAATAAGCGGCGTACGTGCTTCATCGACTAAAATAGAATCGACTTCATCGATGATAGCAAAATTAAGTGGACGCTGAACGCACTGCTCTCTATATAACACCATGTTGTCACGTAAGTAATCGAATCCAAGCTCGTTATTTGTGCTATACGTAATATCAGCAGCATAAGCAGCTTGTTTCTCTTCACGTGACATACTATTTAAGTTAATCCCTACAGTTAGGCCAAGGAACTCATGAAGTTGTCCCATTTCGCTCGCATCACGTTGCGCTAAATATTCATTGACTGTAACAACGTGAACACCTTTTCCTGTTAATGCGTTTAAATATACAGGTAAAGTAGATGTTAACGTTTTACCTTCACCTGTTTTCATCTCAGAGATATTTCCTTCATGTAAGGCGATACCACCCATTAGCTGTACGCCATATGGACGCATTCCAAGAACACGATTCGCTGCTTCACGAACAACCGCAAAAGCTTCAGGAAGTAGATCATCTACTGTCTCACCTTTTGTTAGACGTTCTTTAAATTCAATCGTCTTTCCTTTTAATTGTTCATCAGTTAGCGGCTTAATAGATGATTCTAATGCATCAATTTGCTCCACTGTCTTCTGCATACGTTTAATTTGGCGTTGGTTGACATCAAATACCTTTTTTAAAATACCGATCATAGGAAATACGCTCCTCTTTTATTAAAATAAAACTTCCGATTGCTTTCTTTTTCTCTTTACAATCAGTCGTTATAAAAATCAAATTTATGTTATGCCAATTTTTCTCCTAATTTAAAAAGCTAAAATGTATAAACCTAATGATAATTGTAACACTTGTCTTATAACTATGACAACAATCGTCCAAATGTCGAGCCGTAGATTCAGAAAAATTTTTTATTTTATTTTATTTCTTCCAACAAACTACTATCTCTTCGTTACAAATTTTGTATTAAATCTAAGTAGTATTCTTTCAAGTTCTCTTTTAAAGAAGATGGCTCAATTATTTTTATAGTTTTACCAAAACTAGCTAGATATGAAATGAAAGAAATAGATCCGAATTTCACGTATAAAGAAAGCCAAGAACATTATATTACCCATTCCGTTTTACAAATTGGCACTAATAAAATTATGATTGCAGAACAGGCAGTGGATTCCACACGCCCTTGGCAATTAAGTAATAGCTCATCATTATGCATTCAATCTAAAGATTTCCAAACCATTGAAGCACTTTATCACAATCTAATTCAACATGATGAGGTTTATATTTTAACACCTTTTGAAAAAAACTCCTTCAGCCCTGGTTACGCCATTGTGCGAGATCCTTTTGGAATAGTAATACAATTGACCGTTACAAAACATGACTTCTAAATTTTATTACGAATAAGCCATTTAAATTCATATCAATATTACAAGATAGGAAGGCAAAAACATATAAAAAAAGCGCAGCCATTTCGGCTGCGCTTTTGAATGATTATTTAGTTTCGATTAAACCATATTTCCCGTCTTTACGGCCATATACAACATTAGTTTCATTTGTATCAGCATTTGTGAAGACGAAGAAACTATGTCCTAGCATATCCATTTGCAAGATCGCTTCTTCAACGTCCATCGGTTTTAAATCGAATCGTTTTGTACGTACAAGTTCTAATTCATCCTCTTCTACCGCATCCAGAACAGCTACTGCTTCCGGAAGGATAAAGTTAGTTTTCACAGAACCTTTCTCACGTAATTTACGGTTTACTTTTGTTTTATGTTTACGAATTTGTCGCTCAATTTTATCAACTACTAAATCAATCGCAGCGTACATATCGCTATTTGTTTCTTCTGCACGAAGTAATAAATCTGTAAATGGAATTGTTACCTCGATACGTTGCTTGTCAGAGTATACTTTTAAATTAACCTTAATCTCTGGGAATGTATCAAAATAACGCTCTAATTTACTTAGCTTTTTCTCTACATATTCCTTTAATGCTGGAGTTACTTCAATATTTTCACCACGAATGTTGAATTTCATAGATGAATTCCTCCTTTCAAGCCTATGTACTATAATTTCGACATTGGCTTAAAAACTCCTTCTAATTTTTTTAAAAAATTAGTGGAATTGCGATTTTTTTATCGTTTTTTGTTGAAATGAAAAGATGCATCGTTTCTATCTTTATTTTATCCTATTAACATCGTGAATAACGAATGTAACTGTGGACAATTAGTTACAGAAAAGAGACAACTTTTTGACAACTCCTCTAAAACAAAAAAGCCCTTGTTACGAGCAAGAGCTTTCGCCATCTATATAATGCTGCTAAAAATACAGCTCTATCTTTTCCAAAAACTTAATTTTTACAGTTTCACAACATTAGCCGCTTGTGGCCCACGTGCTCCATCAACAATATCAAACTCCACTTGTTGACCTTCTTCTAACGACTTATACCCATCTTGTTGAATAGCAGAAAAATGAACAAACACATCGTCACCATCTTCACGCTCAATAAACCCAAATCCCTTTTCTGCATTGAACCATTTTACTCGTCCTTGCATGTTCATTCCATTCCCTTCACTCTTAAAATCAGGGCATTCGCCCCATATTCTGACTATAGCGAATGACAAGACTGTAAGTCAAAGAAGACCTGTCGTCTTTTTATTACTCCTTTCGACATTCACATATTAACCTCTACAAAGCGTCAAACAAGAAACCTCTCTCGCTCCTCGATCATACAAAAGGCTTCCAATTTGCCTAACAGTAATTCCTGTCGTATACACATCATCCACGATTAAAACGTGTTGCTCATGAAACATCTCTTCTCCCTGAAAATAAAAAGGATTAACTCCCGATATCCTTTCTTTACGCTTCTTCTTACTTTGTTTTTCTGTTTCTATTCTTCTTAATGATGTACAAAACATTTTGATAGGCAAACAAGAAGCTAGTAACTCCGCTTGATTAAAACCACGCTCGTATTCTCGCTCTTCACTAAGAGGAACCGGAATGGCAACTGAAACATTCGCAAAATATTTTTGAAAAAGACTTCGAAAAGGCTGATGAAAAATATGCACTAATTCAGCATCTCCTCGAAATTTAAACTGTGCTAATATTTCTTTCATCCCTTCATCATACACATGCAACGAACGATTTATGAGAGACGGAAACCCCTGCTCGTTCGTCCACCTTATGCAGTCCATACAAATATCCCCATTTTTATATTCAGCTGGTACAAGTTCTAAAGGCCGACCACACTCCTTGCAAATATCTCCTATAATATAGGAAAGTTTTTGTTCACATCTATCACATATATACTTTTTATGAAGCTTAACAAAAAAAGTGTACCAACTAATCGCATATGAAATATACTCATCACAAAGTAGACAATGCATCAATCTATCAGTCCTTGTTCTTTAGCATTCTTATTCATACTTTGAATATGTTTTTTCGCACGAACCATCGCCTCTGTCTTTCCATAATGAAAATAGATAACATCTCCATGCGGTTCATCAGAGCTTCTGCCAGCACGCCCTGCAATTTGAACGAGAGCACTTTCTGAAAATATTTCTTCCTCAGCTCCTAAAACTGCAACTTGCAAATTTTTAACAGTTACTCCTCGTTCCAAAATCGTCGTTGTAACTAATAAAGGGATTTCTCCTTTTCTGAAAGCTGCTACCTTCTCTTTTCTCGCCGGATCTTCTGCATGCACACCGTCAATTTGATTGTTTAATGATTTTAATAACTGGCTAATTTCTTCTACATATCGCACATGAGGAACAAATAAAAAAATGGGGCATCGTTTCGATAAGTACAGATTTAACCATTGTAATAAAGCACGAGGAATTTTTTTACGTATAAGACCCTTTTTCCAATTTCCGCACCACCGAAATATCGGAACTGGCAATGGATGACGATGGTATCGCCCTGAAATAATAACCCCTTTTTGCTTACCACTTCGCAACTTACGCTTCCACTTTTCATCTGGAGTTGCAGTTAAATAAATACGTGCTGCCTTCTCTTTCATCGCTTCGTTTACTGCATACTGCAACATCTTATCTGCATGATACGGAAAAGCATCTATCTCATCTACAATCATGACATGGAACGCCCTATAATAACGTAACAATTGATGTGTAGTTGCAACGATTAACGCCGCATCTTTTTCTCGGTCTAAACTCCCTCCGTATAAAGCAGCTACATTTATATTTGGAAACACTTCTTGTAATCTTGGTGCTAATTCAAGTACAACGTCCGTTCTCGGCGTTGCAATACAAACTCTTTCTCCCTTTTGTAGTGCCTCTGCAATTCCGCGAAACAACATTTCTGTTTTTCCAGCCCCGCACACCGCCCAAATAAAAAATGATTCTTTCTGCTTAACAGCGTCAACGACACTTTGCGCAGCTAACTCCTGACCGTCAGACAAAATGCCTTCCCACTGTAACGGATTCAAATAACTTTCTCCGCTTATTTCAGCAATCCCGCGAACAAGTACAGTACATTCACTTACCCTGCCCATCGTTATACATTTCCGGCAATACGTACATACTTCATTGCACCTTTTACATAGCAATGATGCAAATAGTCGCTGCTCTATATTTCCGCAGCGCTGACACATATATTTTGAAGACTTCTTAATTACCCCTTGTACACAAACGACATCTCGATTCCTTTTCAGATGATCCAATTTATTCTGCAAATCTGAAGAGAGTTCTTCTAACAGTAACTGTCTACCAGCTAACATCATCAATAGCCACCTCCAGCACTACTATAAATCCTTCTCTTTATCTCGTAAAAACTCAAAAAAGCCGATAACCTACTTATAAAATAGTAAGCTATCGACTTTATACACGTTTTTTATTCAATTATAAATCCTATAATCTACCGTAACCTAAGAAATGTTTTTGGTTGTAGCTACTGCTTAAGCTAGCGTAAGCAATCCCTTTATCACCTGCATGAATCATCTGGTCGTTACCAACGTAAATACCGATGTGAGATGGACCTGCTTTATAAGTACCTTGGAAGAATACTAAATCTCCAGGTTGTGGGCTACTTACTTTCGAAACTGAGTTCCAGTAACCTGCAACGTCTTGACGACCTACACCATAAATGTAAGAAATAAATCCACTACAGTCAAAACCACCGTTTGATGGAGATGCACTTCCCCAAACATATGGCTTACCTAAGTATTGTTGCGCTTTACCAATTACGCCAGGAGCCGGAGTTGGAGTTGGACCTGGTGCTGGCTCTGGTTTTTTGTTTTCTTGTTTAGGTGTCTCTTTTTTAGGCTCTTCTTTTTTAGGTTCTTCTTTTTGAGCTTGTCCAGCATTGTTTGCTGGTACAGCTTGTTCTGCAGGCGCTTGCGCTGGTGCAGCTTGTTGAGCTTGTGCTTCTTTAGCAGCTTGTTCTGCTTGTTTTTGAGCAGCAGCTTCTTGTGCAGCTTTTTCTTGCGCTTCTTTTTCAGCGATTTGTTGTAATTTTAATGCCTGTTGTTCAAGCTCTTTCAATTGACCTTCCGTACTTGTCATTGTAGTTACAACTGTATCCATTTTACCGCTTAAATCGTTTACTGCTGTTGCTTTTTTCTCTTTTTCAACGTCAAGTTCTTTCTTAGCAGTTTCAATTTGAGCTTGTGCTTCTTTTAATTCTTTTTGTTTTTCTTTTACTGTCTCAACATCTTTTTTCACGTTCGTTTGATCTTCTTGTTGTGTTTTCATGATATCTTCGTCAGATTCCATAATTTTAGACACAGAAGCTAAACGATCAACTAAATCTGCAACGTTTTTAGAGTTTACAAGAACTTCTGTTACAATGTTCGTATTTGGCTGTTCTTGTAGTGCAACTAAACGTTTTCTTAATAACTCTTCACGTTTTGCAATCTTTGTTTGTAGTTCTGCAATATCTTTATTTTTATTTTCGATTAATTGCTCAGTATCAGAAACTTTTTTTGTTGTTTCATCAAGTTTTGAAGCGTTCTCTTGAACAGACTTATCCAAACCTTGGATTGTTTTGTTTAAGTCATTCATTTGTTTTTGTAATTCATCACGTTCTTGTTGTTGTTTATGTAAAGTATCATTTTGTGTGTTAATTTGTGATTTCACGTCAGAAATTTTATCTTCTGCAAATACATTTGGTGTTAGCCCAGAAAACATTAACCCTGCAACTAATGCGCAAGATGCCATTTTTAGCTTTTTCATTTTATTTTTTACACCGCTTTCTTTTTTTCATTTTCCGTATATAACCTATTAAAATTTATACCATAATTCGGGAGTTTTTTTGCTAATGTTACGGTTTTGTAAAATAAATGTAATATTACATTTATCTCTATAGCAAAGTATATCTAAATTTGTATATATATGTAGAATTTTAAGAGCCTTACACCGTTTTTTATAGGATTGAAAAAAAACGTAAGGGAACCCCTTACGTTTTGAAAATAATCCAATATGAATGAAATAGAAATGTTACTTCATCCATTTCTCAGCCCAATTTTGGACCTCATCCATAACACTTTCCAACGCTTTCCCTTTATCAGTTACACCGTACTCGATTCTAACTGGTACTTCTGGATAAACATTACGAACTACAATACCTTCGCCTTCTAATTCCTTTAAACGTTCTGACAACATACGATCGCTCATATTCGGTATAATATCTGCGATTTCTCTGAAACGTTTCGGCTCTTCGAGCAAAGATTTAATAATTAAGCCAGTCCATTTCTTACTAAGCATTGTAAAAGCTGACTCAAACTTTGGACATAAACAAGAATTATGCTCCATATGTTTCACCTCTCTTCTATTATAATATAGTTTCTTGTAAAAAGTAAGTAATAAAACTTTCCTCATTATTTAATTTTACATACATTTTACCATTTCCAAATATTAACTTGTCAAATCCCCGTAAAATACCCGTAAAAAAACCCTCTTCAAGTAAGAGAGCTTTTATATCTTTATCACTTCGTATACCAACCTAAACCAAGCGCACCTTCACCTAAATGCGTCCCAATTACAGCTCCGAAATAACTCGTACGAATTGTAACATGAGGGTATATCTCTTCTAATTCTTGTTTCCATTCATTAGCTTCCTCTTCACGATTCGCATGAATAATAACAGCTTCCATAGGCACACCTTTATTTGCCTGCTCATCAAAGATTTCAACGATACGCTTTAACGCTTTTTTACGCGTACGAATTTTTTCGAATGGAATAATTACTTTATCTCTAAAGTATAATACTGGTTTTACTTGTAACAAACTACCAATAAAAGCTTGTGCACTATTTAATCTTCCACCACGTTGTAAATGATGTAAATCATCCACTACAAAATAAGCATCCATCGTTTGCTTCATTTCATCAAAGCGAGCGATAATCTCTTCTGGGGCTTTCCCTTCACTTACTAACTTTGCCCCTTCACGCACGTAAAACCCTTGTACTTCACAACTAATTTCAGAGTCATACGTATATACATCAATACCATCTACCATCTGTCCAGCTGCCGTTGCTGTTTGATATGTACCACTAATTCCACTGGAAAGGTGAATGCTAATAACTGCATCATATTCTTTAGATAACTCTTCATATAACTCTAAAAACTTTCCAATTGCTGGTTGCGAAGTTTTCGGAAGTTCCTCTTGTTCACGTACCTTTATATAAAAATCATTTGCTGAAACTTCAGCCTCTTCTTGATAAGATTCCGTTCCAAACACAACGTTTAATGGAATCATATATATATTGAGTTCGTCACGAATATGCTTCGGTATATATGCTGTACTATCGGTAACAATAGCTGTTTTCATTTTCGTACCTGCCTTATAAAAAATTTTTATCCCCTAATTTTACACGAAAACTAGAAAAGGTGCATCCATACATAAAAATGCCGGCTAGAAACTACAATCACTCGCTCGACAAATTACAACAAAAAGATAAAATACTCACCAAAAATTTCAACATATTTGTAAAAAATGTTTGAATATAAAAACGCTCGCTTTTAAAATGTAAAGTACTAGTTATTTTGAAAGATAGGGGCGTATACCATTGTTATTACAATATTTAACAATAAAAGGCTATGGAGAGCACGAAATTGTGATTCAAAAATCAAGATTCATTTGCTATGTGAATCGCGCCACAACGGAAGAGGAAGCTCAAACATTTATACAAAAAATAAAAAAACAGCATTGGAATGCAACACATAATTGTTCCGCATATTTAATCGGCGAACAAGATCAAATTCAAAAAGCGAACGATGACGGTGAACCGAGCGGCACAGCTGGTGTGCCTATGTTAGAGGTATTAAAAAAACGAGGTCTAAAAGATACTGTCGTCGTCGTTACGCGCTATTTTGGCGGCATTAAACTTGGTGCTGGTGGATTAATTCGCGCATATGGAAAATGTACAAGTGAAGGTCTTAACCATGTAGGCGTTGTTGAACGAAAACTAATGCGCGTTATGCAAACAGAAATTGATTACACTTTACTTGGCAAAGTTGAAAATGAATTACGCAATTCAGAATATGCTATTAAAGATATACATTATCTAGAAAATGTCACATTTGATGCGTATGTAGAAGAGGACAAAAGACAACCATTCACAGATTGGATGATTGAATTAACAAACGGGAAGTGTACAATTAAAGAAGGAGATATGTTGTACTTAGAACAAGGCGTTGTCTAAGAATAGCTAACGTCTCGCCTTTAAAGATTAATGTAGTGAATTAATTCCCTACAAATGAACTAAGGAGATTATATATGGAAGAACGTTATAATCATCTCCAAAATAGCAGAATAAAAAAGAAACGTAGAAGAAAACTTTTCTTCTTTCTTATTTTCGCATTTTTATTTGGTAGCGTAGGACTTTATATGTTAAATTCCTACTCTTCTCTCATGGGGATGTACAGTGGATTTAACCGTGAAAAATCGGATTTAAGAGCCGAAGATGTAGAAATTACAAAGGAACCTTTTACAATCCTCATTATGGGGATTGAGGATTATGCAACAGACGGCCAAAATGGTCGTACAGATTCATTAATGTTTGCGACAGTCAATCCGAAAACTCAAAAGGTTTCGCTTATGAGTATTCCTCGTGATACTCGCGTTCCAATCGTTGGAAAGAACAAAGAAGACAAAATTAACGCTGCGCATGCTTACGGTGGAGAAAAAATGGCAATCAAAACTGTCGAAGGTTTTCTAAAAGTTCCTGTAGACCATTATATTAAAATTGATTTCCAAGGCTTTAAAGGTATCGTTGATGCTGTTGGCGGTGTTACCGTTGATGTCCCTTTCGATTTCTGGGAACGTTCTGACGTGGATTACTACAAAAAAATCCAATTTAAACAAGGGAAACAAGATTTAAACGGCGAAGAAGCACTTGCTTACGTCCGTATGCGAAAACAGGATCCAAACGGCGATTATGGTCGGGCCGCTAGACAAAGACAATTACTAGCCGCTGTTGCTCAAAAACTAAATTCCGCCTCTACTGTATTTAAAATTAAAGATTTAACGACTGTCGTTGGAAAATATATAAAAACCGACATTCCTATTTCAGACGGACTTGCTCTTTACAATAAACTCTCTGGATTTGATCCTTCTACAATACAAACGTTAAAGATTGAAGGAGAAGACAAAAAAATAGGTGGTATTTATTACTTCCTTCCGGATCCAATCAGTGTAGAGACTGTACGTAAGGACATTGAAAAAGAAATAGGGGAAAAAGAAAAAGCCCCTACAGAGACTACGAAAAATGAGAATACAAATTCCGATTCAAATTCTAACTCCAGCGCAAAAGCAAAGAAGGAGCCGAGTGAGAACAAAACACCACCGCCTCCTCCCCCTTCTACAAATGCTCATGCAGAGTGGATTATGAGGAATCATGAATAAAAAAAGAGCCAAATCGTATACGATTTGGCTCTTTTTATTTCACGCAATTGTTGTTACTTCTTAAAGTGTTGTAAAATCGCTTCTACAATACGCTCAGACGCACGACCATCGCCGTAAGGGTTAGATGCTTTCGTCATCTTATCATGAGCTTCTTTATCAGATAACAACTCATCAGCAAGACCAAAGATTGTCTCTTCATCTGTTCCTGCTAATTTCAGCGTACCTGCTTCGATACCTTCTGGGCGTTCCGTCGTATCACGAAGGACAAGGACTGGCACACCTAGTGATGGTGCTTCCTCTTGTACACCACCAGAATCAGTTAACATTAAGTATGAACGAGCTGCAACGTTATGGAAATCAATTACATCTAACGGCTCAATTAAATGAATACGGCTATGCTCGCCTAAAATATCATTCGCTATTTCGCGAACAACAGGATTCATATGAACAGGGTATACAACTTGTACATCTTCGTGCTTATCAACAAGACGCTTAATTGCACGGAACATATTGCGCATTGGTTCTCCTAAATTTTCACGACGGTGTGCTGTCATAAGTACAAGACGATCATTTCCAAGTTTCTCTAACACCGAATGGCTATAAGTTTCTTTTACAGTTGTCTTCAGTGCATCGATCGCTGTATTTCCTGTTACGAAAATGCGTGACTCATCTTTATTTTCTTTTTGTAAGTTCGTTGCTGATTTTGTTGTAGGTGAGAAATGAAGATCCGCCATTACACCTGTTAGTTGGCGATTCATTTCTTCTGGATATGGAGAATACTTATCCCATGTACGAAGTCCTGCTTCAACATGTCCTACTGGAATTTGATTATAGAAAGCAGCTAAGCTTGCAATAAATGTCGTCGTTGTATCACCATGCACAAGTACGATATCAGGCTTCGCTTCTTTCATTACTTTATCTAAACCTTCTAAACCACGTGTTGTAATATCGATTAACGTTTGACGATCTTTCATGATATTCAAATCGAAATCTGGCGTAATTCCAAAGATATTTAATACTTGATCTAACATTTGACGGTGTTGTGCTGTTACAGTCACAATTGATTCAATCTTTTCTGGGTGCTTTTGCAACTCTAATACAAGAGGGGCCATTTTAATTGCTTCTGGTCGTGTCCCGAAAATTGTCATTACTTTTAAACGTTCAGTCATTTCATTGCCTCTTTTCTTTCACTAGTTAAAACTTCTATTATCGCATATAAAAATATGCATGTGAAAATACATTTTTTAACGAGCCTGAGAAACATTACTATTACAGACGTCTTTTCGCCCAACTGAGTAATAATCTAATCCATGCTTCTCGGCATCCTCATTAGTATAACAATTTCTCCCATCAAATAGAATAGGTTCCCTCATAAGCTGTGCATACTTTTCTAGCGGATAATTTCGAATTGATTCCCATTCTGTTACGATAAAAACTGCATGCGCCTCTCTAATCGATTCATCTATACACTCAGCGTATCGTATCGTATTTCCAAATAAACTTCTTACATTTTGAATAGCTTGTGGGTCATATAAAACCACATCCGCACCTACATTAATTAATTCTTCTATTATAATAAGAGATGGCGCTTCCCTAATATCGTCAGTATTCGGTTTGAATGCTGCACCGAGAACCGCAATTTGCTTTTTCTTCATATCTATAATTTTCTTCGCTTTTTCAACTAACAACAACTGTTGTTTATTATTCACTTCAATGACTGCTTTCAACAAGCGAAAATCATGAGAAACATTCCCTGCAATTTGCACAAGCGCTTTCGTATCTTTTGGAAAACAAGATCCTCCATATCCGATGCCTGCATTTAAAAAAGATGCACCAATTCTCTTATCCATCCCCATCCCTGTAGCTACATCTACTATATCTGCACCCACTTGCTCACATATATTAGAAATTTCATTAATAAAACTAATCTTCGTAGCTAAAAAAGCATTAGATGCATATTTAATCATCTCAGCACTTCGAATATCTGTAATATACGTTTGTAAGCTTAATTTACTGTACAAATTCTCTACTTTCCTTGCAGCTTCTTCACTACATGCTCCAATTACGATACGATCACCATGAAAAAAATCATAAATACCAGAACCTTCTCTTAAAAACTCTGGATTCGATACAATATATAATTCATGTCTACCTTGTAGTTTATCCTCAATCCATTCTCTCATTACATCATTTGTCCCTACAGGAACCGTACTTTTCGTAACAACAATAATATCGTTATTCACATATGTTCCAATATCATCACAAGCACTACGAATATACGTTAAATCCGCTGTTCCATCTAATAAAGATGGCGTTCCAACTGCAATAAATATAAACTCTACATCATTAAATGCCGCTGATTTACTTGCTGTAAAAGTTAAATGATTATTCTCATATGCTTCATCTATTAATTCATTTAATCCACATTCATAAATAGGTAACTCGCCTTGTTTAATCCGTTCAATTTTCCCACTATTTATATCGAAACATGTGACTGAATGTCCCAATCTCGCCAATCCTACTCCTGTAATCAATCCAACATATCCGGTACCTATTATCGTAATTTTCATTTTCTTTTCGCACAGGAATATACATAAGAAAATATACAAATACATAGAACTCCCCCTGCGCTTCCCCCTCTCACACTAAGAATGAGAAAACTCTTTCACTTCTTTATTATATGAATCGTTTTTTTATTATTTTTTAAGATTTTGTAAAGTTAAATGATGCAATATATACAAAATGTAAATTCCCACAATTTAACACGGAACTTACTCATTTTACGTGCAACACTTATAATACTGAAACAAAAGTCATCGCTATATGAGAGGGGAGTACAATGTCATATTACAAGAAACAATATGAGATCAACCTTCTCTAAGGACACAACATTCCATATCCAATTGTCATATATTCTATTCACTGCCCTTTACAGCCAAAAGAAAAAAAGATTGAATTCTAATCTTTTTGTGATACCATATGTTATGAGCCTGTAAATAAACATCATAATTTTCAGATAAATAAGATTGAAAAAATTACGTTAAACTATAAAGGGTGGGGTATTAATGGACTCACAAGTGATTTATGCCATTTTGGCATCTTTCATCACTGTACTCGTCGTTACTCCTTTAGTTATTAAATTAGCTTTCAAAATAGGAGCAACAGACAAGCCAAATGCGCGTAAAGTACACCAAAAAATTATGCCTCGTCTTGGCGGGTTAGCAATTTTCATCGGTGTAGCCGTAGGATTTGTTGTCGGTGGATTGTACGAACAAAGAATGTTATCGATAACTTTAGGTGCTATCATCATTGTTATCATCGGGATTTTAGATGATATGTACGAACTATCTGCGAGGGTAAAATTCGGTGGACAACTATTAGTTGCCATCATGATTGTCAAAAGTGGATTATTAGTGCAAGTATTATATATTCCAATTTTCGGAGATACTGAACTCGGATGGCTTGCTTATCCAATTACTGTATTTTGGATTGTAGGTATTACAAATGCCATCAACTTAATTGATGGATTAGATGGATTATCCGCAGGGATTTCATCTATCGTACTTGCAACGCTAGCATATATGGCCTTCACTAGCCCATGGGGTACTGGAGCAGCTATTATATTACCTCTAGCACTGATTACATTAGCAAGTACAATTGGATTTTTATTCTACAACTTCCATCCAGCAAAAATTTTCATGGGAGATACAGGAGCACTATTTTTAGGATACTGTATTTCTGTTATATCGTTACTTGGATTATACAAAAGCGTAACGTTATTCAGTTTTATCGTTCCAATCATTATTTTAGGTGTACCTATATTTGATACGACATTTGCAATTATCCGCCGTATCGTAAATAAAAAGCCTATTTCAGCACCTGATAAATCGCATTTACATCACCGTTTGCTTGCAATGGGATTCTCTCATCGTAAAACGGTACTAATTATTTACGCATTGGGTATTTTCTTTAGTGTAAATGCAATTATTTTCAGTAGTGCAACATTATGGTTATCCATTATTCTTCTTTTCATTTTAATCTTCTTTACAGAAATCATTGCTGAAGTAATCGGTCTTGTACACGAACGTTACAAACCAATTATTTCCTTCTATAAAAAAGTGAAAAAACGCGAAGACTAATTGTAGTATAGCCTTTACTATTATGAAATATTCAAATAGCATCCTCTTTTCATAAGAGGATGCTATTTTTTATTTTTTAATCCTTATTCCCCATTTCCAAAATATAGATTGTTTGAGAGTGCCTCTATTGGAGAAAGATATACGTATAACGAAAAAAGTATCAAATTTTCATTTTTACATCTTGATTGTCAAACTGAGGGTGAATGTTATGATCAAGCGATTACTTCAATGTATAATTTTATTTTTAACTATTACTATGTACGCATCATCGAATACAAAAGCAACTACAGACATTCAAGTAAAAGATTACCAAAGTACTCAAACTACCTCTCCTACAACAAAAATTGCGTACTTAACATTTGATGACGGACCAAATAAATACACACCACAAATTTTAAATATTTTAAAAGAGAAGAACGGAAAAGCAACTTTCTTCGTTATTGGCGGAAAGGTGCCACATTATAAAAAAACGATGGAGCGATTGATTAAAGATGGACATTATATCGGTCTCCATAGTATGTCGCATGATGTAAAACGTCTTTATACTGGCGATCCATCTGTTTTAATTGCAGAAATGGAGCAAACCCAAAACATTGTCCAGCAAGTTACACATTTAAATACACATCTCGTTCGGGTCCCATACGGTAGCATGCCTTACTTAAAAAAGAATTACCGTGACGCACTCGTATCTGCCCAGTATAAAATGTGGGATTGGACAATTGATACATATGACTGGAAAAGCTATGATAATCCTTCCGCAATACTAGAAAGAGTACGAAATCAAAGCGATGAACAAGTAGAGGTTATTTTAATGCATGATTCTAGTGTCACAGTGCAAATACTCCCAAAAGTAATTGATTATTTACACTCACAAGGATATAAACTACTTCCCTACAATCCATCTTCCCATCTTGAAGTGAATTTTTGGAAAGACACAAGATTGTAACAGCTTTAGTGCCTATGTACTAAAGCTGTTTTACCCCGCGTTAACGTCCGATTGGTGAAGGCTAATAATCAGTGGGAATGAACAAAAACCCCACTGATTAAAGTTTCACTTTATTTTTCTCTTCCCACACTTCTCATTTTTGTGTAATATTTTAAATAGTGATGAAGTTTCGAGGTGAATAGAAATGAAACGAATAGATCTCATTTTTAACGCAATACAAAAAGGGAATTATACAGAAGGTATAACAGCATCAGAAATCGCTACACTTCTACAGTTAGACCGTGCAAATGTTAGTAGCGATTTAAACAAGCTTGTGAAAGATAATCGTTTATTAAAAACGAGTACACGCCCTGTCCGTTTTTATATAGAAACGAACACTTCATTGGAAACGCATTCAACAAAGGGCACTTCATTAGATACATTTGCTATTGAAAATACAAGCCTAAAAATTGCAATTGAAAAAGCAAAAGCTTCTATTCTCTATCCTCCAAACGGTATGCATACTTTACTACTTGGAGAAACAGGTGTCGGAAAATCGATGTTCGCTTCTTTAATGCACGAATACGCAATTGAAGTGGAACAACTTCCAAAAGATGCACCTTTTATCGTCTTTAACTGTGCTGATTATGCAAACAATCCACAACTACTACTTGGACAGTTATTTGGGATAAAAAAAGGAGCTTACACAGGTGCCAGTGATCAAAAAGGGTTAATTGAAAAAGCACATGAAGGAATCCTCTTCTTAGATGAAGTACATCGCCTTCCTCCAGAAGGACAAGAGATGCTCTTCACATTTATTGATCGCGGAGTATACCGCCGCCTTGGAGAAACGGAAAATGAACGTAAGGCACGAGTGTTGATTATTACTGCAACAACCGAAGAACCAAATTCATTCTTATTAAAAACATTTACAAGACGTATTCCGATGACCGTTACGCTTCCACCACTTCGTGAGCGAACACATAAAGAACGGTTTGCTTTACTGCAACTATTTTTCACAAATGAAGCAATTCGTCTAAGGAAAGAGATTCATGTTAGTCCAAATACAATGCGTGCTTTCGTCTTTTACAATTGTCCAAATAACATCGGTCAATTGAAAACGGACGTACAAATTGCCTGTGCGAAGGCTTATTCTGATTTTGTAACAAAAAAACGTGATTCTGTCTGTGTTTCAAGTACAGATTTACCTTGGTATATGAAAGAAGGATTATTTATTGAAAGAAAGAGCCGTCATCTATATCAAATACCAAATGAAACATTTGTATTTACAGGTGATGAAGGTTGGAGTAAACATACAATAAAACCCGAAGGAAGTCGCTCTTCTATTTACGATTATATTGATTATAAATATGAAGAACTTCAAGCACGCGGCATTGAAGAGGAAGAATTAGAATTACTAATAGAAAATGATATTCAAAGCTTTTTCGTCCAATACTTTAACCAAATATCTAAAAAAACAAGTCATGAAAATGTTTTTAAAATTGTGGATCGTAATATCGTTTCCGTATGTGAAAAAATTGCGGAACTAGCTGAAAAATATTTATCTAAAACTTTCGATGAAAAAGTATTTCTCGCTTTAAGTTTACATGTACAGACAACTCTACAACGTTTACAGGGCGGGAAACAAATTCACCACCCACAATTAAATCAAATTCGTACGAAATATAAAGAAGCTTTTTCCGTAGCTATGCAATGTATTCAGCTATTAGAAGAAGAATTACAAATAACAATACCTATTGATGAAGCTGGCTTTTTAACAATGTTCTTCGTTGTTGATCCAATTCCTGCCTCACAAACAGAAGTAAAAGTATTAATATTAGCACACGGTAATGGCATCGCAACAGAAATGGCAAACGTTGCAAACGAACTTCTCGGTATTGATGAAGTAACTGGTATCGATATGCCCTTGCATGAATCACCAAAAGACTTCTTAGAGCGTGTTAAAGTGTATATGAAAACACTTCAAAATGTAAACGGGCTTCTCTTACTTGTTGATATGGGATCTCTCGCTTATATTGGTGATATATTAGAAACTGAATTCAAAATCCCTGTACGTGTTCTTTCCATGACGAGTACACCACATGCACTAGAAGCAGCTCGAAAAGCTCAGCTTGGCTATTCATTAGATGCACTATACGAAACAGTGAAGAACTTAACGCCGTTCTATTTAAACGTACAGGAAGAAAAGAAAAAGCCACTATCGCCAATGAAATCCGTGATTTTAACAGCTTGTTTAACCGGCGAAGGAAGTGCTTTAGCAATTCAAAAAATGTTAGAAAACTATTTACGCTTTGATAAAGACTTAATTGAAATTATTCCGATTAGCATCGTTCATGAAAAAGATTTAACGAAAATGATCGAGAACATAAAAAAAGAGCGTAATATCATTTGTATCGTCACGAATTTCGATATGCAAATACCTTGCTTAACATATCATTTCCAAGACATTGTGAACTACACAGCTATTCAACCAATTCAAGAATTGATTACGTATGAAGAAACATATGCAAAAATGGCTGATATTCTTGAACAACAAATGCAGCGTAACGATGGAGCATTACTTATTAAAACAATTCGTTATGCATTAAATACAATTCAAGAATTGATTTCTTTACAGCTAACTCCCGACAGTTTAATGGGTGTGATTTTGCATATGAGCTGCATGGTTGACCGTCTTCAAAAAGGTGAAAGTCTCCTCCCTCATCCTGATAAAGAGAAACGAAGACAAGATGAGTACTGGATGTATATGAAAGTGAAAAAAGCATTGCAACCTATTGAAAATACATTTGAAATACAAATCCCAGATGACGAAGTATTTTATATAATGGACTTCTTCATTAAAAATCAGCCTGTAAAAAATTAAACTAGGCGATATTGTAGCACTCTATATAATTAGAAAAGGCTGTTCCAAAATGTTTTTTGGACAGCCTTTTCGCTTACTTCTTTACTTCCCTTATTCTCCCCCTTATTTCTCCCTTTTTATTAGATTTCGTATTAACATTTACATATACATTTGCTTGCATTATCTCTTGAAACAAGCTGTCAAATGCGCTCCCCTGTAAAGGCCCTTCAAAATCCTCTACTCTAGCTACACCAGTAACGACTCCTTCATTCACACTAATTCCTTGCTCTAACGGACCAAACAAACTTAAAATAACTGGACCAATTTGATTCGCTTTTCCTAAATGAATTTGGCATGACGTGATTTTTTTTATATTTTTTAATATGACCCGATATTGCAACTTCTTTAAATCTTCACTAAAAATGAGCTCTGTTACACCGTAAGCTTCTGTATTTACAGGAGGTACTTCCCTCTTCCCTGTTAACCTAGCAAAGAAATGTGTTGTCATACGGGCATTCTCCTCATATAAATTTCCCAGCACTACTTCTACTACTTTATGGTTTAGACATAATCATTTATGACTTTTTCAAATTTTAATTACGAAGAAAAGATTCACACAATCTTTACATTAAAATCGTTTCTTTTGCTTTACTCCCTCTTGTATAATGCACTTAGAAAAACAGTCTAGGAGGAAATTTTGAAAAATAATAACTACTCTTTCCAATCATTAATAGAGATTTTTCTCGTATCATTTAAATTAGGACTTACTTCATTTGGTGGTCCCGTCGCCCATCTTGGTTATTTTCATCATGAATACGTGCAAAAAAGAAAATGGATGGATGAACGAAGTTACGGGGACTTAGTAGCGCTATGTCAATTCCTTCCTGGCCCTGCTAGCAGCCAAGTCGGTATGGGAGTTGGCTTATTACGCGGCGGATTATTAGGAGCCATTATTTCATGGATCGGATTCACTCTCCCATCTGTGCTCGTTTTAATTTTCTTCGCTTCATTTCTTAACCAATTCGAGCTTGGAAGTACTGGCTGGATTCACGGACTGAAACTTGTAGCGGTCGCAATTGTCGCTCATGCAATATGGGGAATGGCTCAAAAGTTAACACCAGACCGAAACCGTGCAACAATCGCAATTGCAACTGCCGCAATCGCCCTATTATTGCCAAGTAGCTGGACACAAGTAATTCTCATTATAGTATCTGGTTTCATCGGTTGGTTTTTATATCGTGGCCAGCCAGTTAGCCAAGCTCATAAAATAAATGTACCTATTTCAAAAATGGTAGCCATATCTTGTCTCGTCTTATTCTTCGGACTATTAATACTGTTACCGATGTTACGACCATACTCTTATTTCATCTCTTTATTTGACAGCTTCTATCGCTCTGGTGCACTTGTATTTGGCGGAGGACATGTCGTACTTCCTCTTCTTGAAAGTGAGTTTGTACAAAACGGGATGATGACAAAAGAACAATTTCTTGCTGGATACGGATTAACACAAGCAGTGCCAGGGCCACTATTTACATTCGCTTCTTATATAGGAGCAGTGCTAAATGGAACCACCGGAGCAGTTGTTGCAACGATCGCTATCTTTCTTCCTGCCTTCCTGCTCGTTGTTGGCGTTTTACCATTTTGGGACAGTGTAAGGAGAGTATCTTACATACAAGGTGCACTACTTGGAGTAAACGCAGCCGTTGTCGGCATTTTACTTGCAGCTTTTTATGATCCAATTTGGACGAGTACAATTATGAATTCTGTAGATTTCGTTTTTGCTTCTCTTCTATTTTGCTTACTCGCTTTTTGGAAAACACCACCTTGGGTTATCGTTATAATCGGGGCCTTCGGTGGATATGTTCTATCCATTTTGTAAGCACAAAAAACGACGGCCCCATTTAGCCGTCGTTTTTTCTATTAAAACTTCACAAGCTCCATTCCCTCAGGCAACTCGCTCTCCGTTAAAATACGCAACTCTTTCACGCGATCCATTACGTAAGAAGAACGCTTCACAAGCTCTGGGTCAATATAAGCTGGATGCACCATAATTTCTACCGTTTGTTCGTCCTGCACTCTTTCCTTTAACTTCACAAAGTAATCTTCCGTCACACCGTCAGCGTAAAAGTCACTGTAAAACACATCTGAAAATAGGCGCACCGCTCGCTCTTCTTCACAACGACGAATTGGAACATTATATTTACTTGCTAATCTCTCAAGAACGTCGTGTAAAAGCGGTAATCCATGCACGTGATGATGACTATCTAAATGAGTTGGTGTTAATCCGTAAGATAAAAACTTCTCAATTTGAGCAGTCCATTCTTTTTCTACCTCTTCTGGATTTATATTTCCTTCCCATACAACACTTTGTTTATGAAACAATCCACCGCTACTTACAAGTGATGGAACGTCTTTAAGAAGCGGTTCTCCTGCCGTTAATACGAGATGAACTCCTATCCCTAACGTTTTATACTCTTTCGCTAAGCGTACGGCATGCTCTGTCCCTGGCATATTCATCATCATCGTCGTTGAATTTACAATCCCGTTTTTATGTCCATCAATAATTCCGTAATTTGTACCTTCCGTAAGACCGAAATCATCTGCATTTACAATTAGTTTAATCATCGCAATACCTCCTACTAGAATTAAAAAAAGCGGGCTAAACAGCGCCGCTTTTTATTTCTCTATCTTCTTAAAGAATTGTGGAAGATGTTCTTTATGTGCTTCCAACATTTCATCTAAAATTTGTTTTGCAATTTTATCTGATGGTACAAGTGGGTTAATTGTCATAGCAAGCAGCGCTTTATGATAATCCCCTGTAACAGCAGCTTCAATTGTTGTGCGCTCAAATGATTTAATTTGCTGTACTAAACCACGAACTGGTACTGGAAGATCTCCGACCGCAATTGGTTTTGGACCTTCTTTCGTAATAATACAGTTCACTTCAACAGCCGAATCATGTGGCAAGCTTGCAATTGTTCCGTTGTTTCGTGTATTAACAGGCTGGATATCACCTTTATTATTGTAAATAGACGTAATTAAGCTACATGCTGCGTCACTATAATAAGCTCCTCCGCGCTTTTCTAATTGTGGTGGCTTAATATCTAAATTCGGGTCTTTATATAGCTCGAATAAATCATCTTCTAATTGTTTTACTACTTCTGCACGTGTACCTTTTTCAATCGAAGCTGCTTTCTCTTCTTCCAACATTTCACGTGTTTTATAGTAGTAACGATGATATGGACACGGAATTGCACGAAGACCGCGAATAAAGTCTGGCTCCCAGTTAAGCGCAGCAATGTTTTCCATCGTAATTTGCTTTTCTGGATCTGTTACAAGCTCTAACACACGATCCATTACGCTTACGCCATCCAAGTATACATCTAATCCGTATACCATATGATTTAAACCAGCGAAATCAACGTGTACCCGGCTTGCATCTACTTCAAGTAATCTTGCAAGACCCATACGAATTCCGATTGGAACGTTACATAGACCAACTACTCGTTGAATGTTCGTGTAGCGAAGGACAGCTTCTGTTACCATACCAGCCGGATTCGCAAAGTTAATTAACCATGCATTCGGACAAAGTTCCTCCATGTCCTTACAAATATCTAAAATAACAGGAATCGTTCTCAGCGCTTTGAACAAACCACCAGGACCATTCGTTTCCTGACCAATCACATCATATTTTAATGGAATTGCTTCATCTTTTGCACGTGCTTCTAACAAACCAACGCGAAGCTGCGTTGTTACGAAGTCAGCACCTTTTAATGCCTCACGGCGATCAAGTGTTAAATGAATATCAATTGGTAAACCTGATTTTTTCACCATACGTTTCGCTAAGTCACCAACGATTTCTAACTTCTCTTTTCCTGCCTCAATATCTACTAACCAAATTTCACGAACAGGAAGCTCGTCATAACGTTTAATAAACCCTTCAATTAACTCTGGTGTATAACTAGAGCCACCGCCGATTGTAGCAATTTTAATTCCAGTCATGCTTTATTCCCCTTTCGCTTCTAGCTTTTTATAAAGGTCAATAAATTCTGCCGCTAATTCTTTTACCGTAATAGAATTCATTAAATGATCTTGCGCATGAATTAAAAGAACACTAATCTCTGTTTTTTCCCCTCTTGCTTCTGATTGTATGAGCTCTGTTTGGAAATGATGCGCTTCATTAATCGCTTCTTTCGCCTTTACCATCGCTTCATCAGCTTCTGCCATTTTCCCCTGTTTGGCGAATTGCAGTGCCTCCATTGCAAAGCTTCGTGCATTACCACTATTTAAAATCAATTGGAATGGAATTTGTTCTGCTGTAGTCATCATAATTACCGCCCTCTCTATTATGGTTCAACCGATTTAAATACCCCTTCAGTTTGAACATTTCTATTAAATTATTATTTTATTAATGATAGTTTGGTGTTCTTGTAGATGGGTCTCATCTTTTTGAACATGATATAAAAGTTAGTTGTTCTGACGAGCTATAAAAACTCGTCAGAACAATACTTTTTAAAGTGATACTGAATTGTCGTTTCCTTTTGCAGCATCTTTTGAAGCTTGTACGTACGTACGGTCACACATTAATACGAATGGATAGTAAATTACTACCGCGATTGCAAAGTTTACTAGCTGCAATGCAGCACCAGCAATGCTTCCGCCCGCTACAAGATAACCACTAAAGATTGGTGGCATTGTCCACGGAACTAAAGCAACTGTTTTTGGTACCCATCCTAAGGAAATTGCTGTATAAGAAGTAATAACTAATACAACTGGTGTAAGTACGAATGGAATGATTAACGCTGGGTTTAATACAATTGGTGTACCGAAAATAACTGGCTCGTTAATATTGAAGAAACCAGGACCGATAGATACACGGCCTACACCACGAAGCTGTGCACTTTTCGCAACAAGCATTACTGCTACTAGGAATGCTAATGTCGCACCTGATCCACCGATGTATACATATACATCAAAGAATGGTTTTGTGAAAATATGCGGTACGTCATATGCAGACATACCATCGTTAAATAACTTAATATTCTTTTCTAATGCTGGTAAATAAATTGGGTCAATAATACCACCAACGATATTAGGACCATGTAATCCGAAGAACCATAATACATGAATAAGTAAAGCAACAATAATTGCACTTGGTAATGTACCTGCTAAACCTTGTAATGGTACTTGAATTGTTTCAAATACCATTTTATGAATACTTGTACCTGCTAATTTCACCGCTAATTGAATACTTGCTGTTACAATTAAAATAACGAATGCTGGTACTAACGCTGCAAATGACTTCATTACTGCTGGTGGAACACCATCTGGCATTTTAATTGTAATATCTCTTTGAACAAAGAATCGAAATACTTCCGTTACAAGAAGGGCGACAATTATGGAAACGAATAAACCTTGTGATCCTGTCCAAGCTAAATCAATACCGCCTTCTTTTGGCGTTGTCGGAGAAATAATAATTAATGCACCGAATGTAATGATTGCTGCTGACAACGCGTCTACACCGTAAGATTTCGCTAAATTATAACTTATCCCTACCGCGACTATGAGGGCGAGTATAGCGAAGGAACCTGCCCACATACCACCGCCGATATCTTTCCAAACGTCCCCGAATGCACCCTTCATAAATTTTTGGAATGCATCAATTGGCAAGTTATTTATAAGTATTGCAAACGATCCAACTAAAATAAGAGGCATAACTGCGATAAAACCATCACGGATTGCAACTAAATGACGCTGCGATCCGATTCTTCCTGCGACTGGAACTAAATACTTCTCCATAAATGCAATAAACTTTTGCATTTCGCTTCCCCCCTAATTATTTTTTTAGTGTTAATGCGTGATCTAAAACTGCTTCTCCATTCATCATGCCGTAGTGCATTGAGTTAATAACATCGACTCCAACATTTTTCTCATCGGCAAGCGTTTTCATTGTAGAAAGCATGTAACGAACTTGTGGTCCTAATAATAGTACGTCTGCTTGATCGATATTGTTTTTTACTGCATCCCCAGATACAGCCCAAATCTTACCTTCTAGACCACGAGCTTTTGCAGCCGCTTCCATTTTTGTAACTAGTAAACTTGTAGACATCCCTGCTGAACAACATAATAAAATATTCATTTATAAATCCCCCTTGTGTGGTATAAAAAATTTATGTTTTTTATTTTTCTTTACGCTATTTATTAATGCAATTACCGTGCCAACTTTTCAAAATGCCTAAAATCAGCGTTTTTTCGAGTGATTTCTTTGTGTGTTACCGCTTTCAATCAGTGTGTCCCCAAAAAAACACACAGTGTGTTATAAAACACCTCACTTTTAACACATAACTGTATGAAAATAGATTAGTGTTTAGTTGTCTAGTTGTGTTTAAAACAAAAAAACACTAATTTTTTTAAAAGTGTGAAAATATAGCGCCAAAAAATATAATATTTCAACTCAAATCAAAACAAATACCTATTCAAGACACTCGTCTAGTTATTGTCCAGTCAAACTCTATTAAATTACATAGAATAGAATAAAATAAAGTATTTTGAAAGGGGATTCCAATGCCAAAGCATAGAAGAAAGAATAGAATGAAGATTTATAGAATACAGGTTCAAAATAAATGGTATAAACAAGAAGAGGATTTTGAATTAAATTCCAACACGGATACACTAGATCGACAGGACACTGAAGATAAACAAGACAGACCTGACAAACACGACGAGGATGAAGACGATAAGCAAGTACAATCGGAAAATGTAATTATAGTACCCACAGATTCACACAGCTTAGATGTGTGGGATGAAATTTCTCTAAAGGAAATACAAGCTGGTGAACATACGAATTTATTTGAAGAAAAGAGTAATTATCAAAATATTAATTTAGTCCAAGTAAACGATGTTCGCTTATACTTGGACAAGCAACTACAATTCAGCTCCGTTGATGAGCAAATTTATCATGAAGCACTTGTACATCCGATTATGGCAAGAGTAATTGATCCAAAACGTGTTCTCATATTAGGTGGTGGCGATGGTCTTGCCTTACGAGAAGTTTTGAAATATGAAACTGTGCTACACGTAGACCTTGTTGATTTAGACGAGGCAATGATTAATATGGCACGTAATGTTCCAGAAATAGTATCTTTAAACAAAAACGCTTTTTTTGATAATCGCGTGAACGTGCACGTATGCGATGCAAAAGAATTTCTAAATTCACCTTCATCTTTATACGATGTAATCATTATTGATTTTCCTGATCCAGCGACAGAGTTATTAAGTACTTTATATACAAGCGAACTTTTTGCTCGTATAGCTACGTTTTTAACAGAAGATGGTGCGTTCGTCTGCCAATCTAATTCACCTGCTGATGCACCTCTAGTATATTGGAGCATCGGTAACACTATTGAACATGCTGGATTAACTGTGAAAAGTTATCATACAATCGTTCCTTCTTTCGGAACTGACTGGGGATTTCATATTGCTGCTAATTCTGCCTATGTACTCGATCAAATTGAGCAATTATATGTAATACCAACTCCTCGAACATTACCTTCTCTTCTTTCTCCTTTGTTTCAATTTAAAGAAGAATATTTAGAACAACGTAATCTCGCTCTTTTAAACTCAGAATCGAATCTTATCCTACATCAATGTTACAAAAAGGAAATGGAGTTTTGACAATATTATAGTAAGGAGTGCTACCCTATGGAATATTCTACTTTTGGTAAGCATATAATAGTAGATTTATGGGGAGTGGACTTTTCCCTATTAGATGATGTTCACTTTTTAGAATATCATTTAGTTAACGCTGCAGATTGCTCTGGTGCCCATATTTTAAACGTAAGTACAAAAGAATTCGATCCGCATGGCGTTACTGTTTTAGTTTTACTATCCGAAAGCCACCTTTCAATTCACACTTATCCAGAAAAAAACTTTGCAGCCATCGACTGTTATACGTGCGGTACGACCGTTGAACCGCAAATAGCGATTGATTATATCGTAAGTATATTAAGACCAAATGAGATGCATATAAAAAAATTAATTCGTGGTATAGGAGAGATTGTTACTGCCGATTAATTATCACTCTTACTCATCCGTAAAAAGGAGGATTGTAAATACCATCAGTGGAACAAACACTCCACTGATGGTACGGACACATACATAAAAAAACCTTGCCTAAGCAAGGTTCATTCATCCACCGACATCTTCCTATATAATTCTACAAACTCACTCGCCAATTCCTTCACCGTAATTGCGTTCATTAAATGATCTTGTGCATGCACCATCAAAAGGGTAACTTCGGTTTTTTCCCCGGCAGCCTCTTTCTGTATGAGCTCTGTTTGTAAGCGATGCGCCTCTTGCAATTCATTTAAAGCTTCTTGTAGTTTCGCTTCTGCTTCCTGAAATTCACCGCGCTTTGCGCAATCAATTGCTTCCATTGAGCAGCTTCTCGCATTACCACCATGCAAAATTAAGTGAAAAGCTTTCGTCTCTATCGTATCCATTTTAGTTCTTTACTCCCCCTTTTCTTCCGCTACTTTTTGTTTATCCCATATTTTTAAGAATGGAAAATAAATAAGAAATGCAAGTGCAAAGTTAATGAGCTGTAAAATAACCCCTGAAATTTTCCCGCCTGATCCTAAATATCCACTAAAAAGAATAGGTGTAGTCCAAGGTACAGCAGCTCCACTCGGACGTGCGACCCATCCCCATTCCATTGCAAAATAAGAAACAACCGTTAACACGACTGGAACCAGTATAAATGGAATAAGTAAAAGCGGGTTCATTACTATCGGCATACCGAAAGTCACCATTTCATTAATATTAAAAATACCTGGTGCAATCGATAATCGCCCTAAACTTTTCAATTGCTGACTTCGCGCAAATAATAACATTCCTACAACTAAAGCAAGTGTTGCACCAGAACCGCCCATATAAATCCATAAATCAAAGAACTGTGCAGTAATCGTATTCGGTACATCTTGCCCTGCCTGAAATGCAATTCGATTTTGATCCATTAATGACAACCAAATCGGACTCATTACACCACCAACAATTGCAGCTCCATGAATTCCGCACGCCCAAAGTACATGGACAATGATAACTGCGATTATCGCACCCCAAATGCTAGCCCCAAGTACACTAAGAGGCTCCTGTAAAAGCTGTCCTATAACATTATGGATGCTACCGAAAGTCGTATGTTCAAAAATTAATCTAATGATCCAAATAACCGTCACAACAATAAAGCCTGGAATAAGCGCAGCAAATGAACGCGTTACTGCTGGCGGAACTGTCTCTGGCATCTTTATAATCATCTTTTTCTGTACAACAAATCGATAAATTTCAGTAGATATAATTGCAATAATCATCGCTACAAACAACCCTTGGCTTCCCATTAACGCAGCTGGTATAACTCCATCTACAAGTATACTTTCTTTCGTATTTGGTATCATATACATAACTTGGAATGGTGTTGCAAGCAAAAATGCTACAAGTGACAATGCACCTGCCGCTAAAGCATCTACTTTATATTGTTCTCCTAATCTGTAAGCGATTCCAAAAACAGCTATTAAAGACATTATATTAAAAGTAGCCCCCACTGGGTACCCTAATGCTACATTCCAATTCTTTCCGAAGATTCCTGCCATAAAATCATTATACCCAGGTATCGGAAGAGCACTAATGATTAGAAAAAAAGATCCAATAATCAAGAAAGGCATCGTTAAAACAATTCCATCACGAATCGCTTGCAAATGTCTCTGTTCTGCAACCTTCCCTGCTACTGGCATCACATACCTCTCTAAGAACCCTATCATCTATCCCACACTCCTCATGGTTTCATTAACAAAGCTGCTTGCAAGATAGCTTCTCCATTACAAAGCCCGTAATGGACGGATTGAATGACATCAACAGGTATTCCCTTCTCCTTACATAATTCTTTCATTTTCGGTAATAAATAACGTACTTGCGGTCCAAGTAAAAGTACATCTGCAGTATCAATATGATTTCGCACTTCTGAACCTGATACTGCCCAAATCTTTACCTGTATCCCTCTTGCCTCTGCTGCTTTCTCCATTTTTGTAACAATCAAACTGGAAGACATTCCCGCTGCACAGCAAAGTAAAATATTCATCTCGCTCCCCTCCCCCTTTTTCCAAACCTAAGTTACGGTGCATCCTTGCCACCACTAGGTTACAAATATATATGTCTAGATTTCTAACTGTATGCCGAGCTTAAAAACAAAAATTTCTCGATTTTCACGCTATTCCATCTATCGGTATTTTCCTAGTAAAGAGGGCTCTAACTCGCTATAATAATTCAGTATGATTTTTTTAATTGATAGGAGGATATATTTATGAAGGCATATCGCTTTCCGCTTATTTTATTATCTTCTATCCTAATTGGTGGTTTCATTGGTTATTTCATGGGTGCCGATGCCGTTGCTTTAAAGCCGCTTGGTGACATTTTCTTAAACTTAATGTTTACGATTGTTGTACCTTTAGTGTTCTTTAGCATCGCGTCATCTATTGCTAATATGGATGGATTAAAACGTTTCGGTAAAATTATGTCTAGTATGGCTGGAACTTTCTTATTTACAAGTATTTTAGCTGCTATTTTTATGATTATTGTCGTGAAAGTATTCCCGCCAGCACAAGGTGTTGTATTAGAACTAACGCAGCCCGATAAAGCTGAAAAAGCTGTTAGTGTTGCAGATCAAATTGTCGGTATTATAACAGTATCTGATTTCTCGAAGTTACTATCTCGTGAAAATATGTTAGCTCTTATTTTCTTCTCTATCTTAATGGGGGTTGCAACTTCAGCAGTTGGTGAAAAAGGAAAACCATTCGCTACATTCTTACAAGCTGGTGCAGAAATTTCAATGAAAGTTGTATCTTTCATTATGTACTACGCTCCAATCGGACTTGCTGCTTACTTCGCGGCATTAGTTGGTGAATTCGGACCACAACTTCTTGGAACTTACTTCCGAGCAGCAATGGTATACTATCCAGCTTCTCTTATTTACTTCTTTGTATTCTTTACATTCTATGCGTACCTTGCAGGTCGCAAACAAGGTGTACAAGTATTTTGGAAGAACATGGTCTCTCCTACAGTTACATCACTTGCAACTTGTAGTAGTGCCGCAAGTATTCCATCGAACTTAGAAGCAACGAAGAAAATGGGTATTTCTTCTGACGTTCGTGAAACAGTTGTCCTTCTTGGGTCTACACTTCATAAAGACGGATCTGTTTTAGGCGGCGTATTAAAAATTGCTTTCTTATTCGGTATTTTCAACATGGAATTCGAAGGACCGAAAACATTAGCAATCGCACTTGTTGTTTCTCTATTAGTAGGAACAGTAATGGGTGCTATTCCGGGCGGGGGTATGATTGGTGAAATGTTAATCGTTTCTCTATACGGATTCCCACCAGAAGCATTGCCAATTATCGCAGCAATTAGTACAATCATCGATCCTCCTGCAACAGTGTTAAACGTAACAGGAGATAACGCTTGTGCCGTAATGACAGCTCGCCTTGTAGAAGGTAAAAACTGGATCAAAAATAAATTTGCTTAATATATAGAAAGAGGATGCTCGGTGGAGCATCCTCTTTTTTGTTGTTATTTGTCGAAATGTCGATATAATCCCATCCCGCCACAAATTTGTTATAATCTTCACAAATATTCCACATCCATTATCCATTCTCCGTACTATAATCATGTATGGAAAAGGAGATGGACGTAATGACTCAAAGTGCACCAGAATTCAAAGTTTTGCAAAGCATTGCATTTCTTGCTGTCGTTTTGCAAAGTTCCTTATTATATACAATGAATCAAGGAAATGTCTTACTCGAGCAATCCCTCATTATGGGCATGCTATTTAATCTTGCAAAATTTTCAGCACCTGCATTTATATTTATCGTCGGCTTCCATTTAATTCGGCTATATACGAAGCAACTCGTTTACAGAGAATATATTTATGAAAAAGCCGCACATTTACTCATTCCTTATTTCTTCTGGTCTATTCTTTACCTATTAACAACAAACGATGTCATTACACTACAAGGCGGAATAAAAAGTTTATTACTCGGAACAGCTGCACCTCATCTTTGGTACGTTATTATGATGTTCCAAATTCACTTATTGTTCCCGTTACTATGCACACTATTTTATTGGTTTCAAAAACGAACAGAAAATAAAAAAGACATATATAAATATATGACCATTTTCGCTTGTCTATATTTCTTCTTAATGTGGTACTCTTCTCACTACATTTTTAATGGAGAGAAGCTGACTAGTTCAACCATTTTACATTATACAGATCGTTCCTTCTTCTTCTACTCATTCTATTTCGTCATGGGAGGAATAGCTGCTGTATCATTAAAAACTTGGCGTATATTTGTCATGAAACATATTCCGCTTATAACAATCTTATTTTTCATCTTATTTTTATTCATCAATTATGAGTTATTTAGTTTTTACGGCGCCAATTCTATTCATTTAACGGTTTCTACTTATTTAAAACCTTCCATGTTTTTATATATTGTTTGTGAAATTATGATACTGTACGTGTTATCTATTACAATTGTACAGCGACGTGGTTTCTTATATAAAGCTTTACGTTTTATTGGGAATTACACGTATGGCGCTTATTTAGCTCATTTTTTCTTCTTGCAACTATGTACAAAATTTCTTTCCTTATTCGCACTGCAAGAAAACACAATATTATATAGCCTATTACTATTTATATTAACGACCACAATCTCTATTTCAGCAATGGTCATTGGCAGCATACTACCATTTCATACGTGGATTACAGGGCCTTCCCCTACGACAAATATGAAATGGGCGAAGATTGCCATTCGGAAAAATCATGAAAAAGTATTTAAACCATATATTTGATATAATAGTATTTCATATAAGAAAAGAAAGTAGGACACACCTATGATTAATCAAATTGGACAAATTATGTTATATGTAAATAACCAAGATGAATCAGTACAATTTTGGACAGAAACAGTAGGATTCCAAATCGTTGCGGAAGAAAATAACGGTCAAGGATTTCGCTGGATTGAAATTGCGCCGGCAAAAGAAGCTGGAACAAGCATCGTCCTTCACGATAAGGCGTTAATTGCGAAGATGCAACCTGAATTAAACTTAAATACCCCTTCACTTATGTTCTTCTCTAATAACTTAGATCAACTGTATAAAGATCTTTCTGAGAAAAATGTTACAGTTGGACAAGTTGTAGATTTACCTACTGGTAGAGCGTTCAACTTTGCTGATAATGAAAATAACTACTTTGCAGTTATGGAAAAGAAATAAGAAAAAGCTATCCGAAAAGGTCATAATAAAACCTTTTCGGATAGCTTCTTTTATTAAGAAACTTGCTCTGCATTCGTTTCCTTATGCTGTATATGACTCGTAACCCATGTGATTCCACCAGCGACAACGAGATAGCATAATAAAATTAAAATTTGCATTCGCAATTGCGACCAATCTCCTAAAGAGATAACATCTTGTAATCCTCTAAGAGAATGAGACATTGGGAGAAACTGTCCAATTTTGCTAAGCACAGCTATATTTAACTCTCCTGGGAAAGTACCTCCGCTCGTCGCTAATTGAAGAACGAGAAGCGTTACCGCTGCGAACTTCCCAACAATGCCGAATACCGTTACTAACATAAGAATAAATGTCATGAACGTAAAGGAAATAACAATACTTGATAAAACAAAGAGTGATACACTTGCAACTTCTAATTTCATAACTCCTAACACTACCACATCTACAAGTAGTGCTTGAATGAGTCCAATTAAATATACTAATCCTAGTTTATTAATAAAATGTACTGTTCCGCTTACCTTCATATTTTGTCTACGGCCAAGAGGTAAAATATTCGATGCCATAATTCCGCCAACATAAAATGCCAGTGATAAAAAGTATGGTGCAATACCTGAACCGTAGTTAGGCACATCAGAAACTGTCGACTTCACTAATTGAACCGGCTCTGAGAACATCGTATTGCGTGCATCATCATTGCGAACATCCGCTATCTTCTCTGCGCCCTCTCCCAATTTCGTAGAAAGTTCTTTCGCACCATCGTCAAGTTTAACAAGTCCGTTCGTTAACTTATCAGCACCATGATTCAGCTCTGTTCCGCCACTCGCAAGGTGATTTACACCTTCTTGTAATGATGTAAATCCATTTCCCCACTTCGTAAATCCATCAGCTAAATTCGAAGTACCATCTGCTATCTTTTTCGTTCCAGCGGTAGCTTCGTTTAACTTAACTCCGAATGTATTCATGCCTTCCTCAATCTTATGCTGACCATCAGTAAGCTTCCGCGCACCTTGTGTCAATTGTTGTTGGCTATTATTTAAAGTGTTTGTTGCTTTAGCTAATCCGTTAGAAGTAGCAATGATCTTTTGAAAAGCAGGATCTTGCTGCACTCCCGGATGACTTTTCACGTACTCTTCTAATTGTTGTTTTACACTATTTGCTGCATTGTCCGCTTTCACTTGCCCTTCAGCAAGTTTCTCACTTCCGTTCACCCATTCATTTGTACCAGCACTTAATTCACTAACTCCTGATTGTAAAGACTTCTCACCCTGTGCTAGCAGCTCCATACCATTATGAAGTGATGTCGCTCCCTGACTAAGCTCATTTGCTCCCCCAGTTAAGGCCGATTGACTAGAGGCAAGCTTATCACTTCCTTCTTTTAACTTCACTGTTCCATCATTTAAACGATGAATACCATCTGCAAGCTGATTCGCCCCATTTTTTGCATCCGTCGTTCCTTCGTGCAACTTCTCAGCGCCATTTCTTGCATCACTCAACCCTTGTGCCAAATCTTGAAACTTTGAAAAGACACCTTCTGTATAAGATTTCGTAATACTATTTGAAATTTTTGTTTTCATATTTTCAACAGCTGTCGTTCCAATTTGAGCTGCTACAAAGTTTTTCCCTGGATTTACTTTGTACTGCAGCCTCGCCGGCTCTGGTTTCTCATCCATTAGTGTACTTACCTTTTTAGAGAACTCCTCCGGAATCGTAACCACCATATAATACTTATCTTCTTTTAGCCCTTCATCAGCATCTTTTTCTGATACGAAATGAAACGCCAATTCCTTATTCTCTTTTAAATTTTTAACAAAATCGTCTCCAGCCTGGATTGTTTTTTCATCCATCACAGCACCCTTATCTAAATTAACAACTGCAACAGGTAATTTATCTAATTTTCCGTACGGATCCCAATATCCAGCTAAGAAGAATCCTGAATAAATTAAAGGAACGATTAATAAAAAAATTAAAGCGATACGTCCATGTTTATGGTTCCACATCGCCTTCCAATCTTTAAATATAAGTTGAATTCCCTTCATGAAACATACTCCTTCTCCTAATTTAACACCCTTCGAATGGTTTAACAGATTTACTATACACGTCACTTTCCATACTGTATAATACATCTTTAATTATCAATTCATTCCTTTTGGTCTATAGAAAGGAGATTCGAAGTGGAACTTCTTCAATTAAAATACTTTCAGACAGTCGCACGACTAGAACATATGACAAAAGCAGCTGAAGAATTGCATATCGCGCAGCCTTCACTCAGTAAAACAATCGCTAGACTAGAAAAGGACTTAGGCGTCCCCTTATTTGATCGCCAAGGTCGACAGATTACATTAAACTCTTTCGGCAAAGTATTTTTAAAACGAGTAGAACGCATTTTTCATGAATTGAGTGAAGGGGAACGCGAAATTAAAGATTTAGCTGAATTACAACAAGGCTCTATTACACTTGCAGTTTCTATTCCAAGAATATTACCCGAGTTACTCGGTTCTTTTTTACTAGAACACCCTAACGTTCGATTCCAACAATTTCTCGCATCTACTCCTTCTATGAAACGGCAACTAGATAATATGGAAATTGATTTTTGTATCTCCTCTATACCAATTGAAGGCGAGGAAATGGTTTGGGAACCACTTATCACAGAAGAAATTTTCTTAGCTGTTCCTTCAGGACATCGGTTATCAAACCGCGAAAGTATCTATTTGCATGAAGTAAAAGACGAATCGTTTATTAGTATGAACACTGGTTACGGATTTCGGCACTTAACAGATCAATTTTGTAAAAAAGCTGGTTTCACTCCACATATCGCTTTTGAAGTAGATGAACCAACCGTGATTAGCGATCTCATTAAGCAAGGTCTTGGCATCGCCTTTGTCCCAAGTTTAACTTTATTAAAAAATTCTACTTTAGCATCAAATAAGTTACGTATTATTGAACCTAATTGCGAACGAACTATCGGCTTAAGTTGGTCGAAGAAGCGCTATTTATCAAACACCGCCCAGCAATTTCGTGAATTCGTGATTGATTACTTCTCCAATATTAGGGCGTAAAATTATATCGCTTTACAAACAAATAACGACACAAATAAAAGGTACCATCCCCATAGGGTGGCACCTTCTATTTTTTACTCTTATCCAATTCCATTTCCGCTAAAAGCGGCAATACGTTATCGAAAATATGTGTATTATTATTCTCACCTGTTACATATCCACCATAATATCTACTAAATACATTATCATTTCGGAATGTAGTCATCCGCTCATACAATTCCTTCGCAAACTTTGTATCACCTGTTTGTAGTACGTACAAAATTGTTAATCCGTAAGATGCTGGTGATTCATAGTTCACAGCTTGTTTTCCCGTTTCTAAGTTATAACGACCATATAACTTTCCGTCTTCGCGAAATTTCTTCTTTATAAATTCCAAATAAGCATCTGATGAAAGACCGCCTAAACTACGATGATAAGCGACGTATGATTGATCAATAAGATTCACTTCTTTATCGTACGTAAATGTCCCATCATCTTTATACTCTTTCGGGAATGCCCAGCCCTGCCTTGGATAATCCGCTAAAAACTGAACAACTTCCTGATACTGCTGTGCAGAAATTTTTCCATACTTTTTCATATAAGAGAATGCATGCGGATTTATGTAAGATGTTGTTGCAAAGTTATTTTGTTTTCCTGTATCTGCATCATAATAATCAACGTAATAATTACCTTTTTTATTATAACGAAGTACAGAATCACTCAATTGATCTGCAAGGTTTTTATAGCGATCTTCCTTGTACATTTCATAAGCACGATATAATTGTTCTATAATACGAAGATCATCGATAAGTGCATTAGTAGCTGACTGCATTTCTCCCTTTTCAGAGATTTTCCATATAACGATGCGATCCTTGTGTACAAAGTTATTTTGAATAACCTTCACTTGTTCATCAAATAAAGCTTGATCATCTTTATCAAGTGTATATTGTAGCCATAACCCTGCAGATTCTGATAAAGCTTCACGGCCCTTCGCTTCACCCTTACCTGCCTTTGTATCCTCTAAGCGATACGTTGCAAGTGTTCCATTTTCATTCACCATATGTCGTAAAATAAAATGCTCGGTACGATTTCCTTGTAAAGCTGACCAAAATACAACTCCACCTAAAGCGATTAAGAGAATAACCCCAATCCCTATATATAAACGTTTTCGCAAGCTTTTCACCTCCTTTTAAGGCTAACCTTAATTTTACCAGAACATACGCAAATATAAAAAAGACAATCCTTTAGATTGTCTCTCTCACCTTATCCTTCGCAAGCCTCTTTAGAAGGTCTATATAGCGATTCCACAAGTCGATCATATTCACGACGCGTAATTTCTTTATTATACAACTTTAATAATAAATCTCTATGCTCTCTTGAAAATGCCATCTTTTTAATGACTTCAGGATACATAAAACACCCTCTCCATTTCACATAAACTTCTTCATCCCGGAAATAGAACTTACGTTCGCATAAAAGATTATAAAAGATTCAGCCCTAAAAAACAAATAAAATATTACCAAATATCAATTTCTTTCTTTTTAGAATATTTAAACACTACATTACCGTACTCATTTTTTAAATACATATATATTTTTGGTAGTTTTTTGAATAAATTTTCCAATTCAATCAGAAAATAATGGCAAAAAGAAGGGGAGTATACATATGGATACCGTAACATTAGCAAGGGCATTTTTTGGTTCTTCATTAGCATTCCACATTATCTTTGCAACGCTTGGAGTCGGGCTTTCTTTAATGATTTTTATAAGTGAAATACTCTATCACTGGAAGAAAGATTCCGACTATGCCATTATGGCAAAAAGATGGACAAAGGCTTTTGCTATCCTTCTCGGTGTAGCAATTCCAACTGGAACAATTGTTGGTGTACAAATTTCACTTCTTTGGCCTGGTTTCGCCAAAATTGTTGGGCAAGTTATTTCCGTTCCGTTTCAAATTGAGATTTTCGCCTTCTTTTTAGAGGCTTTATTCATGTCTATTTACGTATATGCGGCTGATAAACTGCCTCCAGTTATGAGATTAATCTCGCTATTTTTCGTTATGATTGGCGCCACTGCATCTGCCGTGCTTATTACATCGGCAAACACATGGATGAATACACCTGCGGGCTTTTCAATGAATCCAGATGGCTCAGTTTTTAACGTTGATCCGTGGAAAGCTTTCTTTAATCCGAGCTTTGGCACAAGTGCATTCCACGTCGTTATTACGGCCTATACAACTGGAGCAGCTGTTATTGCTTCTATCGCTGGATTTAAATTATTAAAGAAAAATTTAAGTGCTCGTGAAATTGCTTACCATAAAAAAGGATTATTGCTCGGGCTTGTCGTTACATTTATCACAGGTGCTACGATGTGGCTTTCAGGACATGAATCTGCTATTGCCTTACATAAACATTCACCTGAAAAACTAGCATCTGCTGAAGCTTTGTTTGAAACGACATCACACGCGCCTTTATCGATTGGCGGGGTTGTGGACCCTAACACACTTGAACTAAACTATGCCCTTGAAATTCCGAACATGCTTAGCTTATTAGTGGGACTAGACCCTAACACCGTTGTAAAAGGTCTAAAGGAATTCCCGCAAGAAACATGGCCACCATTTTACACACATACACTGTTCAATTTAATGGTCGGCACCGCTGCCTTTACCTTTGCAGTTGCAGCTATTGCCCTCTTATATTGGTACTTTGTTTACCGAAAAAAAGGAGTAGAGTTACCGAAGTGGCTTCTTTGGGGAGCTGCCGCCTGTGGACCCGTTATGTTGCTCGGTATTGAATTCGGATGGATTTTTAGTTGTAGTGGTCGTCAGCCATGGACAATTTATGGCATGCAACGCACGGTAGATGCTTCTACGCGCGCTGATTTCGTCGGTCCTTTATTTGTTTTATTCATCATTTTATATATCGGACTTGGTATTTTAACCGTCTTTGTACTACGGACATTCTTTAAGAAACATCCGTTAAAGAATGATTTACATCACGAAGGAGGCGATTCTCGTGCATGAGGAAAGCATTGCAATCATCATCTTATGGGCTCTTATTTTCGTATATAGCATACTAGGGTCTATTGATTTTGGAGCTGGTTTTTGGGGCATGGTATACGCTAAACACCCGACGCTTGCTGCCAAGCTTGCTAATCGGTACTTATCACCAACTTGGGAAGTAACGAATACGTTTCTTGTCTTTGTCGTCGTTGCTTTTCTCGGTTTCTTCCCAAAAGCGGCCTTTACCCTTGCAACCGTTATGTTTGTACCAGTTATGTTAATTTTAGTACTCGTTGCGATTCGTAGTACATTTATGGTATTTGCTTACTCTCTGCCAAAATACCAACACCTTCTTCGGATTATTTCAGGTATTACCGGGCTCTTAATCCCAGCTCTATTAATTACCGTTCTACCAGTTACAGAAGGTGCCTATATTACGATGTCTGAAGGAAAAGAAGTGCTCCTTTACGGAAAACTTCTTTCTAGTCCCGTTATTTATTGTTATATGCTCTTCGGACTAACTTCGGAACTATTTCTATCATCTCTCTTTCTTGCTGATTTTGCTAGGGAACAAGGTTCTGAAGATACGTACCGAATTTATAGAAGAAATGCCATCATACTTGGTCCTGCAACGCTCGTGACTGCTATTATCGCTCTCGTTGTAATGGACCCTGAAACACACTGGCTTATGCAAGGACTAATAAAGCAATTCCCATGGTTTACAGTCTCTATCATTTTATTTGTTATCGGATACTCTTCTCTTTGGTGGACAAATAAGAAATATGGCACACTAGGCTTTCCTCGCATTGCAGTTTTAGCTGTCGTCGCTCAATATGCATTTGCAAGCTACGCTTACGGCGTCGCCCATTTACCTTATATCATTTACCCGGACGTAACTGTATTTACAAGCTTTACGACGGTCGAAACATTCTATGCACTTCTTATTCTTTACGCAATCGGGATTGCAATTTTACTACCAGGATTTATTTTCTTCTGGAATTTATTCTTAAAAGATCGAACATTTTTAAAGGAAAAATAGTAAATTAGGGGCATTCACACATAGAATGCCCCTAATTTATTAGACTCCTCTCCTAATAGTTATTACACTACCCCTTATACTTGCCTTGTTGCTCAAAATACACATATTCACTAGATTAAGGTAGATGCCTAGTTCTTCTTATTTTCTTTTGAATATAATGCTATATAAACTTGAGACAAGCTACATTTGTTCAAGGGAAAATAGAAAGGTAGGTTAAATATGAGCATTGAAATATGGATTACTATTATTGTATTCTTCTTAACGATGATTGTTATCTTTTGGCGACCTCGCGGTTTAAATGAGGCGTGGCCGGCAGCAGTCGGCGCTAGCATTATCCTCATTACTGGACTTGTATCAAAACCAGACGTCATGGACATTATAAGTAAAATCGGCGGTGCCTCTATAACGATATTAGCGACCATCGTTATGGCGGTTATATTAGAAAGCTTCGGCTTCTTCCACTGGTCTGCAGCGAAGCTCGCAAATTTAGCGAAAGGTTCCGGACGACGCCTATACTGGTACATTCAATTACTATGTTTTCTTATGACTCTTTTATTTAATAATGACGGTAGTATTTTAATTACAACACCGATTTTGATTTTACTTCTGAAAAACCTTCAATTAAAACCTCATCAACAAATCCCTTATTTATTAAGCGGTGCTTTAATTGCCACTGCATCTAGTGCACCAATCGGTGTAAGTAATATCGTAAACTTAATCGCATTAAATATTGTTAATATGACTCTTTATATGCATACAGCTATGATGTTTGTACCTGCAACACTAGGACTACTGTTTATGTCATGGCTCATGTATACAGTTTTAAAGAAAAAACTTCCAGAAAGATTACCTGTTTCTTCATATGATATTGAAGAAATTTTCTTCACGAAAAACTTCCATCCGTTAAAAGGACAGAATTCTGTTAATACGAAACAAAAACGTACGAAATTCATGTTAAAAGTATTAGGCTTCGTTTTCCTTATGCGCTGTCTTCTATTCGTTGCATCCTTCTTATCGATTCCAATCGAAATCGTTGCCGTACTCGGTTCACTCGTTCTTCTCATCTGGAGATGGTACTACTTACGAACAAACCCAGTCGATATTTTGAAAAAGACACCGTGGCACATTTTAATTTTCGCTTTCTCTATGTATGTAATTATTTACGGGCTTCATAACGCAGGGTTAACAGCGGCACTTGTAAGTTGGCTCGAACCAATTGTAAGTCAGCATCTACTCTATGCCAGCTTTGCAATGGGCGGACTCGTTTCCCTCCTCTCTAACGTCTTCAATAACCACCCTGCACTTATGATTGGTACAATCACATTAACAGAAATGGGACTAGATCCAGTCACATTAAAAACTATCTATCTCGCAAATATCATCGGTAGTGACATCGGTTCACTATTATTACCAATCGGTACACTAGCTTCCCTCATTTGGATGTATATCTTAAGACAAAACAAAATTAAAGTGAAATGGAAAGATTATTTAAGCGTATCTCTCATCGTAATCCCACTCACAACAGTCGTCACATTATTCCTCTTATACTACTGGGTACAATTATTCTTCACCTTATAAAGTGAAACTTTATAAGGTGGGTGGGTGTTCATCCCCCACTGATTATTAGCCCGCACCAATCGGGCGTTTACGGACAGTTTATCTCCCACCTAACTTCTTTGCTCCAGCCGAATTTTGAGGTGGGAGTTTTACTGCCCACAAATAGCGGGATAGACGACAGAAGCCCCCTTTGCTACCGTCTTAGCAAAGGGGGCTTCTTCTATATTTAAGTTAGGTACAGTGTGATCAATCAAGTAAAGAGGTGTAACGTGTTATTGATATAAGTGACTACCAGTTTCTTTGAATTCTACCGCTTTCTCTTTCATTCCTTTTTCAATTGCTTCTGTCGTTTCTAAGTCATTTTCTTTCGCATATTCACGAATATCATGTGAAATTCTCATACTACAAAACTTTGGGCCACACATTGAACAGAAATGCGCTGTTTTCGCCCCTTCTGCTGGCAACGTTTCATCATGGTACTCCATCGCGCGTTCAGGATCTAAAGATAAATTAAATTGGTCGCGCCAACGGAATTCAAATCGTGCTTTTGAAAGTGCATCATCACGCTGATGAGCCGTTTTATGCCCTTTCGCAAGATCGGCTGCATGCGCAGCGATTTTGTACGTAATAACCCCTTCGCGAACATCATCTTTGTTCGGTAAACCTAAATGTTCTTTCGGGGTTACATAACAAAGCATCGCCGTTCCAAACCAGCCAATCATCGCAGCACCAATCGCTGAAGTAATATGATCATAACCTGGTGCAATATCTGTCGTTAACGGCCCAAGTGTATAGAACGGCGCACCCTGACAAATATCAAGTTCTTTCTCCATATTTTCTTTAATTAAATGCATCGGTACATGCCCAGGTCCTTCAATCATAACTTGCACATCATGTTTCCAAGCGATTTTTGTTAATTCACCAAGTGTCTCAAGCTCAGAAAACTGCGCTTCGTCATTTGCATCTGCAATAGAACCTGGACGTAATCCATCTCCAAGAGAAAACGAAACATCGTACTGCTTCATAATTTCACAAATCTCTTCAAAGTGAGTATATAGGAAGTTTTCTTTATGATGGAATAAACACCACTGCGCCATAATCGAACCACCGCGCGAAACAATACCTGTCATACGCTTTGCAGTAATTGGAATGTAACGAAGTAATACACCAGCGTGAATCGTGAAGTAATCAACGCCTTGCTCCGCCTGCTCAATTAACGTATCACGATACACTTCCCACGTTAAATCCTCTGCAATTCCGTTTACTTTTTCAAGCGCTTGATAAATTGGCACAGTTCCAACTGGTACCGGAGCATTACGAATAATCCACTCACGTGTTGTATGAATGTTTTTACCTGTAGATAAATCCATAATCGTATCTGCACCCCAGCGAGTCGCCCACGTCATCTTCTCTACTTCTTCTGCAATAGAAGACGATACAGCAGAGTTTCCGATATTTGCATTTACCTTCACGTGAAAATTACGTCCAATTATCATCGGTTCCGCTTCAGGATGGTTAATGTTCGCCGGCAAAATCGCACGACCTTCTGCAATCTCCTTACGAACAAATTCAGGCTCTACCCCTTCACGAATCGCAACATATTCCATCTCAGACGTAATAATGCCATTACGCGCATAATGCATTTGCGAAACATTTGCACCTTGCTTCGCTCTAAGCGGCTTACGATCCATTTGCGGGAAAACAGGTGTATGTTTTGAAGCCACTTTCACACCGTCATCCTCAGGTTTAATTTCGCGTCCTTCATAAGCTTCCACATCACCACGCCCCAAGGTCCAAGAGTGGCGCGGCGCCTGCAACCCTTTTTCCAGCTCCACTTTATACTCTGGATCTGTATAAGGTCCACTCGTATCATACACACGGATTGGCGGATTTTGAACACCGTTCGTATCGCTTTGTTCAATCTCGCGCATTGGTACTTTCATACCTTCACGTGTTCCATCCACATACACTTTCTTACTTCCTGGTAAACTCGATTTCAATTCAATTTGCTCAGCTGAAACAGACTGTTTCATAACCTTTGTTGCCCCCCTGTTCGTGACAAGGACGAGATATGGCCAGCGCATGCCAAAATAAAAAGAGCCAGGTCCATAAAAGAATAAGGACCTGGCTCATAAAGACATAATTATGTAAAGCCGTTAACTTCCCTACGCTGGTACGAGCCAGATCAGGTCCAAAGGGTTAAGAAGTTCACACGCTTCTCTCTCAGCCTACGCATACGTTAGGCACCCCTAGTTTATCACTGATTTAATTTTCAATACTTTCCCATCATACACTATAATCTGAAAAATGCAAAGTTTATTTCTTTTGTTGTTTACGGAATCATCCAAGTCAAATAATAAGCCTGCACATACGTCATAATCCCAACAATAGTAACAAAGAATAAACTATGCTTCAATGTAAAGCGGAACAAATCTGACTCTTTCCCAGCAAGTCCAACTGCCGCACAAGCAATCGCAATTGATTGCGGAGAAATCATTTTACCTGTTACACCGCCCGTTGTATTTGCTGCAACAAGAAGCACTTCAGATACACCGACTTGCTGCGCTGTAATTGCTTGTAAATTCGAGAACAGTGCGTTCGCTGACGTATCTGATCCTGTTAAGAATACGCCAATCCATCCTAAGAATGGTGAGAAGAACGGGAATAATCCGCCAGTTCCTGCAAGTGCTAACGCTAATGTAGAAGATAGACCAGAATAATTTGCGATAAATGCGAATCCTAATACGAATCCAATAGATAAAATTGGCATTTTTAGTTCGTTTAACGTTTCTTTAAATGTTGCTACTGCATCTTTTGCACTCATTTTCAAAATAAAGATAGAAATGATACAAGCAATTAAAATTGCTGTTCCAGTCGCTGATAAAATATCTAATTTCAAGATTGCTTCATAAGGTGTTGGTTTATTTACAATTGGCTCTGCTTTCATTACTAAATTGTGCAAGCTTGGAACTTCAAATTTAAATACGAGACTTTCTAAAGCGCCGCCCGGAGCGAATAACGCTTTAAAGAAACTCTGGCTCCAGATGACTACCATCACAGTCAAAATAATGAACGGAGACCACGCTTTTACTACTTTTCCTACCGTTAGTTTCGGCATAGATGTCGTTGTCGTCGCCGCGGCTACTTCACTATTCGCTTGCTTAGTTTGATAAATTTCTTTCGGCTGCCAAACTTTTAAAAATAGCGATAAACTTACTAAACTTACAAGCGCTGACGTAATATCCGGAAGTTCTGGTCCTAAAAACGTCGCTGTAATAAACTGTGTAATTGCAAATGAACTACCCGCTACAAATAAAGCAGGCCACGTTTGTTTTACTCCTTTAAAGCCATCCATTAAAAATACGATAAAGAACGGAACAAATAAAGATAAGAACGGTAATTGATGCCCAGCCATTTGTCCAATTTTATGTGGATCAATGCCTGTCACTTGTCCAGCAACTGTAATCGGAATCCCCATCGCTCCGAAAGCTACTGGTGCAGTATTTGCGATTAAACAAAGACCTGCTGCATATAAAGGATTTAGCCCAAGGCCTGCCAGAAGCGCTGCCGTAATCGCTACTGGTGCACCAAATCCTGCTGCCCCTTCCAAAAATGCTCCAAATGAAAATCCAATTAAAATAACGAGTAAACGATGGTCATTCGTAATGGATAATACAGATGCACGAATGACATCAAATTGACCTGTTTTCACAGAAATTTTATATAAAAATACTGACATAATGATAATCCACGCAATTGGCCATAATCCGTATAAGAAACCGTATCCGGTCGCTGCCATTGCCATTGTGAATGGCATTTTATACGCAAATAACGCCACCAAAATCGTTAATACAACTGTAATAAATCCTGCCACATACCCCTTCATGCGGAAAACCGCTAAAGCTAAGAAAAAAAAGATGATTGGAATAAGTGCGACTGCTGCCGAAATCCAAATGTTACCGAACGGATCGTAAACTTGTGTCCATGTGTTCATTGTTCTCTCCCCCTAAAGAATCCCCTTTTAAATAAGATATAACCTTATCAATAGACTACCAGGTCATCATACCTTTAAGTCTAAAAAATACAAAACGTTTAAGAAAACGTTTTCAATAATTTTATCACAACGATTTTCATTTAAAAAGATTTTTTCGAAAATTTCATCATTTAAAAAGGAAATCTTACAAAAGCGTCACGTTTTTGTAATGTTAATCGATAGGAAGGTTGCCAAATTTATCGCATACTAAAAGTATAACAACGGACATTACTTATGAGGTGATATATATGAACGGAAACAAAATATTAGCAGCTTTATCATACTTTAGTGTATTATTTGCACCTATCTTATTCCCTATTATCGTGTGGATTGTGGGCGATTCTGAAACGAAACCACATGCGAAACGTGCTCTATGGACACATATCGTTCCAAGCATCGCTTCATTTATTGGATTAGTTATTTTAGGAATTATGGGCATCGGATCTGATCAACCAGACGTAACACTTGGAATTGGAGCAATCATCGTCTTATGCATTTGCGGAATCATTAGCTTATACTACTTCATTTGGAATATCGTGAAAGGTATTAAAGTACTGAAAGCTTAGTTTTAAACAAACGTTTGATTAAAAAGAAACTGTCCAAAAATTGATGTCGCATGATCGTAAATGAAATTTTATCGGCGGTTCAACAAGAGTAACCTACCTATTAATAAGAAAAAAACCGTCCCAAAATACCTTTTGGGACGGTTTCTTTATCTTCTGCGTTTCTTCTTTTTTCTCATCATTTTCTTTCGGCGCGTATTCGCTTTATCCGCTATAATGTGAAGCGTACTCGCCACAACAATCCCCATTACAAACGTTACAATTTCAACCTCGTGTTCCTTCGCAATTTCTATTAAATTTCCACCGAATGCGATTATATTTAATAGGAATAAAAACGGAGAAAACACGATTAACATGTATGCAATACGAATAATATCACCAATTATAATCGTATGTGTGAAGAAGGAACGATGGGGCATTACGCTCCTATATGGATACCAAAAAATGCGGAGGAATCCCCATTTGTTATACGCATTACTGTACGTATCTAAATCCGGTGTTAGAAATGAAGTACCTACTAAAAAGCCAATTGCAAAAGTTAATAAAAAATCAAAACTTGTTAATCCATACGAAAAGAGCATAAACAAAACAACCGGAAGGGATATTAAGTTTATTTTCGTATGCGTTCTTCCTGATGGCATAATGCACTTCCTCGCTTACGTTCGCCCTGTCATCCTATGACAGTTCTCACCTATTGATCTAATTTTTGATCGATAAATGATGTGTCTATATCCGAACCAAACCATTCTGCCAACTTCACTCGTGCCTTATCTTTCACATCTTCATTTACGTATATCGATGCTTGTAATAGTGCGGCCATTAACGCACCTAAATCATCCGTATAACCGACTCCAGCAATGAAATCTGGAATGGCATCAATCGGTGCAATGAAATAAGCAAGTGCTCCAATTACAATAATTTTCACTCGTTTTGGAACATCCGGTCTTTGCAACACGTAAAACAACAATAAACTCGCATAGATTACCGACTGCCCTGCCTGCTTCGCAACATGTTTTATTTTCTTCCAAAACGCTTCAACTGAAAATTTTTGTTTCATTCAAAAGCCTCCCTATTTTCAAAAGAAATAAGCTACAATATGTTATGTTATCAGTAAAAGTTCATCAAAATTACACATAATCTATCAATGAAATTTCATTGTAACAAACAAAACCAAAAAGAACAAGTGTTCGTTAATTTTTTCGTATTTTCCTTCATATAATAGTTTTCTAGACAACCACTTAAAGATTTCTATTCCATATTTCTCAACCAAAAAACTTTCAATTCCGCTTAACATTCTTTTCTATTTTTGTTATATTTTCTAGTTGACGAGCCTATAAACGAATGTTAAAGTTTTCTCTGGTAGTGACAAATCACATACAAAAAATGTAAAATGTTATAGTGTTTCTCAGAAATGAATTTTGTTGTATAATACAGAAATGACGTTATGCTTATGAGCAGCACAAGAAACCAAAAAGGGTATGCATAGTTAAAGTCGTATATGGGTGAATATAGAAACTCTAATTATGACCAAGAAAACTATGTATTTTTTATTTTAACATTTTTCGCTCCAAAATCGACCAAGCCTGATAGAGAAAGGGTGGAAATGAATGAAAGAAACCATGAAATCACAATTTCAAAATGTGCGTTTCACTTTATTCGTAGCTTTGGCCGTATGGCTAAAAACCTACATCATTACACGCACTAGCTTCGATTTAAAACTTGAATCTTTCATGCAAGAATTCATTTTATTCATTAGTCCATTAGCAGCATCATTACTGTTTGTGGGTCTTGCATTATTTGCAAAAGGGAAAAAACGTAACTATATAGCACTAGGAATTAACTTTATCTTAACGTTCATTCTTGTTGGTAACGTAATGTTCTACGGATTCTACAATGACTTCGTTACTTTACCAGTACTAGGACAAACGTCTAATTTCGGAAGTTTAGGTTCTAGTGTGAAAGAATTATTTAACTACAAAATCATCCTTGCATTTGCGGATATTATCGTATTCTTCGTTCTATTGAAGAAGAAGAAAGATTTTGCACCGACAGAACGTGTAGCACGTCCGATGCGTTCTCTATACTTCGTGTCAACGGTTGCTATTTTCTGCGTAAACCTAGGATTTGCAGAAGCTGAGCGTCCAGAACTATTAACACGTTCATTCGACCGCGTTATGCTTGTTAAAAACCTAGGATTATATGTACACCAAGCATACGATCTTGGCTTACAAGCAAAATCAAGTTCACAAAAAGCGTTTGCTGATAGTAGTAAATTGCAAGAAGCAGAAAACTATGTGAAAACAACACAAAGTAAACCAGATCCAAATATGTTTGGTACTGCAAAAGGGAAAAACGTAATTGTTGTCTCTCTTGAATCATTACAAACATTCTTAATTGGTGCGCAAGTTAACGGACAAGAAGTTACACCATTCCTAAACCAATTTGCGAAAGAAAGTTATTACTTCGATAACTTTTTCCATCAAACTGGGCAAGGTAAAACGTCTGATGCTGAATTCTTAGTAGATACTTCAATGTATCCACTAGACCGTGGTGCTGTATTCTTCACACACGGTAATAACGAATATACAGCAACTCCAGAAATTTTGCGTCAGCAAGGATATCACACATCAGTATTCCACGCGAATAACGCAACGTTCTGGAACCGTAACATTATGTATCCGGCACTTGGTTATGATCGTTACTACAACGAGCTTGACTACAAAATTACGCCAGAAACAAAATTAAATTGGGGATTAAAAGATATCGAATACTTCGATCAATCTATCGATATGTTAAAAGAAGTGAAGCAACCGTTCTATACTCGCTTCCTTACTTTAACAAACCATTACCCATTCACTTATGATGACAGTACGAAATTAATCGATGAATACAATTCTGGTGATGGCGTATTTGACCGTTACATGGTAACTGCTCGCTATTTAGACGAAGCAATGAAACACTTTATTGAGCGTCTAAAAGCAGAAGGTATTTACGACAACTCAGTTATCGTATTCTACGGTGATCACTATGGTATTTCTGAAAACCATAACCGTGCAATGGCACAGTTCTTAGGAAAAGAAGAAATCACTACATTTGACCATATGAACTTACAAAAAACACCGATGTTTATTCACGTTCCAGGTCAAAAAGAAGGTAAAACAATTTCAAAACCAACTGGTGAAATTGACATTAAGCCAACAATTCTAAACCTACTTGGTGTAGATTCTACGAATCAAATTCAATTCGGTCATGATGTATTCTCACCAGACAATAAAGGATTCGTTGTTCTTCGTGACGGTAGCTTCGTTACAGATAAGTACATGTACACGAACAGTACATTCTACGACCGTACTACTGGCGAAGTTGTGCAATTACCGAAAGAAGAATCTCAACCACTAATTGATCGTGCCCAAAATGAATTGAACATGTCTGACAAAATCATTGAAGGTGACTTACTTCGCTTCTCTGAAAGTAACAAGATCAAAACTGGTGAAGTAAAGACAGCTATTAAAGAAGAAAAGAAGAGCGCTGAGTAATCTCAGCCTCTTTTTTTTATTTTCTGCTATCCTTCCTCTCCTATTCATTAACTTTAAAATTACATAACCTTCACCTAATATTTACACTACATTAACGAAACATCTTTATAATAAAATATGTAAACAAGGTTCCACATATTTCTTATCTCTCATCTTCAATAGGATCCCTTAGAGAAATGTGTGCATCATTTGTTTTCAACTTTCTTATAATTGTCTTTCCAAGTGTTTTGTTTGCATAAATGAAACCTTTAAAGACGATGTCCCTATGAATGATAGCTACCCTCCTTGTGCAGCATTCCATACGAATGTTGCTTTTTTTTTTTCAAAAAGCAGGATTCTTATTTCTCATTTCCGAATTTGTATATACAAAATGCTATAAAGTGAAACTTTAATCAGTGGGTGTTTTGTTCATCCCCCACTGATTATTAGCCCTCACCAATCGGGCGTTTACGGGCAGTTAATGCAGTATAAATCACCACTACTTCTCTGTGATTTACAAATACATATACGTCATATGTAGAGAATTGCTTACATAAAAATTACTATAGTGATTTTTATTCATGTACTAACGAAAGGATGGGACGAAAATTGGCATACGAAAGATTTGTACTATGGAATGATGCAGTTATTGATACAACAAAACATCGCGCGTACATAGAACTTGAAGAAAGAGGTTTACAATTTGGTGATGGCGTCTATGAAGTTATTCGCCTTTATAACGGAAACTTTCACTTATTAGACCCACATTTAACAAGATTATATCGATCCCTTGAAGAAATAGAATTATCACTTCCTTTCTCAAAAGCCGAACTCATCATCTTACTCTACAAATTAATTGAAAACAATAATTTCCACGAAGACGGAACAATTTACTTACAAGTATCTCGTGGTGTACAAGCTCGAGCTCATGCATTTTCATATGACATATCTCCGACAATCTATGCTTATATTTCAAAAAAAGAAAGACCATCTTTATGGATTGAATACGGTGTACGTGCTATATCAGAACCTGATACACGCTGGCTCCGCTGTGATATTAAATCGTTAAATTTATTACCAAATGTATTAGCTTATACGAAAGCTGAACGCAAAGGTTGTAAAGAAGCACTTCTCGTACGAAATGGTATTGTAACTGAAGGTAGCCACTCTAACTTCTTTCTTATAAAAAACGGAACACTGTATACGCATCCAGCCAATCACCTTATTTTAAACGGCATTATTCGTCAGTACGTCCTTTCTTTAGCTAACACTCTTCAACTTCCTGTAAAGGAAGAGCTTTTCAGCGTTCGCGATGTTTATCAAGCAGATGAATGCTTCTTTACGGGAACGACTATTGAAATTTTACCGATGACCCATCTCGATGGAACTGCGATTCAAGATGGTCAAGTTGGCCCTATCACCAAATTACTGCAAAGGTCATTTTCTCAAAGCCTTTTAAAATCCAACAGCACATCTTCCTAAATACGAATAATCTTCTCATTTTCCACATCAAATATATGTATTTAAATGGAAATCAAGGTGCAGATTTATACCTTGATTTTTTTTTTGTAACCTTTTTGTCATATTCAGATTACCACATAAGTCTTGACAGTAATCGACATGCTCTTTAGAATTTTTAACAGTTGGTAAATATTTCTTCACTACATTACAGACAGAAAGGAATCGACAAATTATGAAAAAATACCTTGCCGGTCTTGCGGCAGTGTCTGTAGCAGGAGGAGCAGCCCCTACACTTGATAGTGTTCAAGCTGCCCCTGAACAAAATACACAAAAAGCTGCTACACAAACTGTCCAAGCTTCCGCATCAAACAATTCATCATATACGGTGAATGCTAGCGTACTACACGTCCGTGCAGGATCAAGTACTTCTCACGACGTCATCTCTCGCGTTTATAATGGTCAATCATTAAACGTAATTGGAGAAGAAAATGGTTGGTTCAAAATTAACGTTAATGGACAAACTGGTTTTGTTAGTGGCGAGTTTGTATCAAAAAACGGAGCAACGAATAACAATGTAAGCACAGGTGGAAACAATAAAGTTACTGCTGATGTATTACGTGTACGTACAGCTCCTAACACTTCTAGTTCTGTTTCAGGACGTGTATATGAAGGACAAACTTTAAACGTAATTGGAGAAGAAAATGGTTGGGTGAAAATCAACCATAACGGACAAACTGGTTATGTTAGTAGCCAATTTGTATCAGGCGCTTCTTCAAATACTGGCTCTACAAGCAATAACAACAATAGTAACAATGAAGCAACTGTTCAACCAGCAAGTGGAAACTATACAGTAAATGTATCTTCCCTTCGCGTTCGTACAGGTCCTAGCACTTCTCATCCAACTGTAGGTTCTGTTAAACAAGGACAAGTAGTACAAGTTGTAGGCGAAGTTCAAGATTGGTTCAAAATCAATTACGCAGGACAAACAGCTTACTTAAGCAAGGACTACGTAACAAAAGGCGGTTCTAACGAAAACGTCAATCAAGGTAACAACCAAGAGCAAAATAATAATGGAACTATTCAAACTGGTGGTACTTACGTTGTTAACGCAACATCTCTACGTGTTCGTACAGGCCCTGCTGCTTACCATAGTGTAATTGGCGGCGTGTTAAATGGTACAACATTAAACGTAGTCGGATCTGAAAACGGCTGGTTTAAAGTAAACTACCAAGGAAAAACAGGCTATGTTAGTAGCGAATTTGTAAAATTCGTTAAAGGTGGCACAGCTACTCCTGAACAACCGAAACAGCCTGAACAGCCAAAACAACCTGATCAAGGTGCAATTGGTGACTACTACATTAATGCTTCTGCACTAAATGTACGTAGCGGCGAAGGTACAAATTATAGAATCATAGGCGCACTTCCACAAGGACAGAAGGTTCAAGTAATCTCTGAAAATTCTGGATGGAGCAAAATTAACTACAACGGTCAAACTGGTTACATCGGAACACGTTTCCTATCTAAAACACCAGTTGGTGGCGCAGTAGATAATAAGCCTAACGACAACCAAAATAACAATCAAAATAATAACAACAATAACAATAACACTAATAATAGCGGTGATAGTTCTTCTCTACTTGCATACGCGAAATCTATGCAAGGCGTACCATACGTTTGGGGCGGTACTTCTGCTAATGGTGTTGACTGCAGTGGTTACATCTACCACGTATTTAAGAAATTTGGTCATAACATTAGCCGCCAAAGTGTTGCTGGATATTGGAGCAGCTTATCAAAAACTTCAAGTCCACAACCTGGAGACTTAATTTATTTCAAAGATACTTATAAAGCAGGTCCTTCTCACATGGGTATCTACCTTGGCGGGGGATCATTCATCCAATCCGGAGATAAAGGTGTAGCAATCGCTTCATTAAACAACTCTTATTGGAAAAGCCATTTCTTAGGGTATACGAAAGCACCTTAAGTTATAGTTTCAGAGCCTTCTAGTTTACTAGAAGGCTTTTTTTAAAGGACTCGATATAGTACTTCCCTTTCATTCTCTCTACGAAAAAATTATGCGTTCATTTTCCTATTTCATACACTATATTCTATTAAAATTTCCCAAAATGTTATCATAATGAATATATTCCCACAAAAAACATAACCTATTTCATGTCTATTCATTTTATATGTGTTTTTTCAAAGAATTTTCTTTTTATTTAAACTTTTCGTTAGACGTTTGACCTCCGATGTCCATTATGATAAGTTACTTAAGATGTTATATTCGCAAAAGTATAGACAACTGGTTTATACACTTTTTTACTATGAGGAAGGAGCATACACTGCATGAATGTTTTATGGGGAATTGGCGGCGTGATTGGAGTATTAGCAATTGCTTTCTTACTATCTTCTAACCGCAAAGCTATTAATTGGCGCACAATTTTAATCGCGCTAGCATTACAAATGACATTTTCATTTATCGTATTGCGATGGGATGCTGGAAAAGCAGGCTTAAAAGTTGCTGCTGACGGCGTTCAAGGATTAATTAATTTTTCTTACGAGGGAATTAGGTTCGTTGCTGGGGATTTAGTCAACGCAAAAGGCCCTTGGGGATTTGTTTTCGTTATTCAAGCACTACTTCCAATTGTATTTATTAGTTCATTAGTTGCAATCTTATATTACTTAGGTATTATGCAGAAATTTGTTAGTATCGTTGGTGGTGCATTAAGTAAACTTCTTGGAACTTCTAAGGCAGAAAGCTTAAATGCAGTAACAACTGTATTTTTAGGACAAACAGAAGCACCAATTTTAATTAAACCATACTTAGCACGTTTAACTAACAGTGAATTCTTCACTATTATGGTAAGTGGTATGACCGCTGTTGCCGGATCAGTTCTTGTCGGCTATGCAGCAATGGGTATTCCGTTAGAACATTTATTAGCAGCTGCAATTATGGCAGCTCCATCAAGTTTATTAATTGCAAAACTAATTATGCCAGAAACAGAAAAAGTAGATAATAATGTTCAACTTTCAACAGAGCGTGAAGACGCAAACGTTATCGATGCAGCTGCACGCGGTGCATCTGAAGGTATACAACTTGTTATTAACGTAGCTGCAATGCTAATGGCCTTCATTGCATTAATCGCTTTATTAAATGGCTTATTAGGATGGGTTGGTTCTTGGTTCGATATTAAACTTAGCCTTGATTTAATCTTCGGTTACTTATTATCACCATTTGCAATCTTAATCGGGGTTTCTCCAGGTGAAGCTATCCAAGCAGCAAGCTTTATCGGTCAAAAACTTGCAATCAACGAATTCGTTGCATATGCAAACTTAGGACCACACATGGCAGAGTTCTCTGCAAAAACAAATATGATTTTAACATTTGCAATCTGTGGTTTTGCAAACTTCTCTTCTATCGCAATTCAATTAGGTGTAACAGGAACGTTAGCTCCTACTCGCCGTAAACAAATTGCACAATTAGGGATTAAAGCAGTTATCGCTGGTACACTAGCGAACTTCTTAAACGCAGCAGTCGCAGGTATGATGTTCCTATAAACTCATGTAAAGTCTCCTCTTTTAAAGAGGAGGCTTTTTTATATAACATAAATATAATTTTCATATATATTAAATACTTTATGTATAGATGTATAGACGCTATGTTACAATAATTAGTATGTCTGTTTATTTTTTCTTGTACAAGAGGGATACTACCTGATGTCGCTCGCTAAAAAAAGACTTCCAGCTACATGGTCCATTTCTTAATAATTGTGCATACTACAAATATCCAGCACGAATTAGCTTTAAGGAGGAACGTTTCGTGAAAGATAAGTCCTATAAAGTCCTCTCTATGTGGATTTTACAAATTTTATTTTATTTTACTACTGTACATGTGACGAAATATGAGCACGCGCTCATTTTTACAATTATATATGTCATCATAAATGTACTATTCCTATTTTTACCTGATAAAACAGCATTTATTTTCTTCATACTGGGAACAATCATTTCAGTATTCTATTTATTTTATCAAGCGTGGCTTCACTTATGGAGTACATCAGATCAATGGGAATATATTATTATCCACTTCCTGATGGCAGCTAACTTCTTCATTGTTTATATTTCAACCCATCTATTAAAAAAGGTTATACTTAAAAATAAAGAGTTAACTGAACGAGTGAGAGTGCTTGAGCAATACATTGGAGAATCAAAATTATTAACAAGACAAGAATTCGAAAGACGACAAGCTTTATTAACAACTGCGATGAATCGTCGTAATGAAACAGGCATTATCATTTTCTTTGATTTCACTTCCTTTAGTAAATATACGAAGGAAAGTGTCATGGATCGTGTAGCTTCATTGTTAGTTGATACAGTCAGAGCTGACTTTGACCTTGCTGCTGAATATGACAGCAACACATTAGTTATTTTATTACAAAATACAAATGAAGCCGGTGCTGACATTGTAATGAACCGTCTACATCCAAAAATGGAGCAATGGCTTGCTGCTGAAGCAATTCAAGACATTAAAATAAAACGAGAACAAATCACGACAAAAGGACAGACATTATTATGATGACACTCGTTATACTCCTTTTATTCCTTCTGTTCTGCGTACTCGTATTTTGGATTAGCATCACATTTTCAATCAAATATGTACTTATTTTTACGGCCTTTCTATTCTCAGGCCTACTCGTTTACTACTCTCTCTTAACACTCGCAGGCTTAATTCATCGAAATAGTAAACGAAAAGATCGTACGCTAGAACATTATCCAAGTGTAGATATTTTAATACCTGCCCATAATGAAGGGGTTGTTATTAAAGATACATTAGAAGCAATGGCAAAGATTGAATACCCAGGCAAACTAAACGTTTATTTATTAAACGATAACTCTCAAGATGAAACACCTGAAATTGGCGATGATTTCGACAAAGCTTATGCTCATATTCATCACATTCGTGTACCACCTGGCGAACCGAAAGGAAAATCGCGTGTATTAAACTACGGCCTTAGCATTTCGGATGGTGAATATTTCTGTGTTTACGATGCAGATAATCAACCTGAACCACATGCACTGCGAATGCTCGTAGAACATGCTGAAACAACAAAGGATGCCGTTGGAGCAGTTGGACACGTTCGTACAGTAAATGAGAAAAGAAACTGGCTTACACGAATGATTTCATTAGAATTTCAGATTTTCCAGCTCCTTATGCAATCTGGACGCTGGCTTTTATTCCAAACAGGTTCACTAACCGGAACAAACATGCTTCTTCGTCGTTCCGCATTAGAAGAACTTGGCGGCTATGATCCTTATGCAATTGCAGAGGATGCTGAATTAACATTAAGAATTACCCAAAAGGGCTATCTCTTACCAATCGTCCCGGAATCGATTACATGGGAACAAGAACCTGAACATTTAAAAATTCTTATAAAACAGCGGACACGTTGGCTTCAAGGAAACTTATACATTTTAGAAAAAATGTTTTCTTCATTAAGCTTTTTTAAAGGGAAACTTCTCGTCCATTCCTTACAACAAGTTTTAGTGTATGTCGTATTTTGGCTATTCCTAATCATTTCAAACGTTTGGTTTATAATTGGACTGCTCGGCATATTCCAAATTCAATATAGCATTCCATTACTATTTATGTGGTATGTCGCATATATTACATATGTTTCTCAATTATTTAGTGCTCAGAGCGTCGAACGAACCTTTACACCGACCAATATTTTCATAAGCGTCATTATGTACTTTACGTACGCACAGCTCTTTACGTATTTGTTTATTCGCAGTCTCATTCTTTACTTACGTGCAAAGAGCAAGAAACAAGTAATTGGTTGGGATAAAACAGTAAGATTTAAAAAAGAAAAATAGATTTCATTAAAAAATAAGCACAGAGCGCCGTATGCTCTGTGCTTATTTTTTACCGTAATACTATATATCAGACAATACCCCTTAGCTGAAAGTTATTTCACGTCCATCCCCCAACGAACGATCGACCTTCATTTATATACGAAAAAGTGATTGCTATTTTTGTAGAACCAATTGCTTCTCTTGATTCTCTTTACGAGTTTCAGTCTTTGGTTCCGTGCTTTCTTGGGCATTTCGATGTGCCACACGTTTCAAACAAATATGCTTCCACTTTCTTTCGTAACGTTTCATTATTCTAGTTGTCCCCCTTGAATGCGCTTTAAAACTATTTGAAATCGCTTACAGGAAATAATATAGCACATATACATAAAAGTGACAACACATTTCCGACATATTTTTGTCAAAAATATGAATATAATGTGTAAAATATCGGATAATGTCGAACTATATCGATTTTTCTTTTTAAATTACCGATATCTATAGTATTCCGCAACAAAGTAATGCTTTTCCTACAATAGTATAAAACAGTGAAAAAGGACTGCCGAATGTCGGCAGTCCTAATACTATTTATATATACAGAATTTTTTTCTTCTATTATTAATGTTGTTTCATACGTCCTTCTTTTTGCAACTCTTTAAATAGTGCTGCAATCATAAAGAAAATAACAAATACGAACGGGAAGGCCGCAATAATCGAAGCAGTTTGCAGCGCCTCTAATCCTCCGACATACAATAAGATCGAAGCTAACGCCGCTAGAACAATACCCCAAACCATTTTAATACGATTTGGTGGGTTTAAGCTACCATGTGTCGTTAACATCGCTAGAACAAACGTAGCAGAGTCTGCCGATGTAATAAAGAATGTTGAAATAAGTAAAATAGCTAACACACATAAAGCCGGTCCTATACTACCCATTTGGTCTAACATAGCAAACAATCCTACTTCTGTGCCCATTTCTTTAATTTGTCCATATATATTTGCACCATCAAATAGCTCCATGTGAATACCTGTTCCTCCGAAAACAGAGAACCAAAGCGCACCAATTACTGTTGGTACGAGTAACACACCAACAACAAATTCACGAATTGTACGCCCGCGTGACACACGAGCAATAAACGTACCTACGAATGGTGACCATGCAATCCACCATGCCCAGTAGAAAATTGTCCATGACTGAATCCATTGATTTCCGCCTTCATTTAATGGACTTAAACGGAAACTCATACTTGGCAATTCTTGAATGTATGAACCGATTGTTGAAGTGAAATAATTCATAATAAAGTTTGTTGGACCTGCAAATAATACAATTATCATAAGTGCAAACGCTAAAATAATATTCGCATTACTTAAATATTTAATTCCTTTATCGAGTCCCGTTTGCGCAGATAGCATATAAAGAACAGTTACAATTCCGATGATTACTAGCTGTGTCGGTAATGAGTTTGGAATAGATGTTAAATAACTAACACCACCCGCAATTTGCTTTGCCCCAAGTCCTAATGATGTCGCCACACCAAATACTGTCGCAAATACAGCTAGAACATCAAACATATGGGCAATACGGCCATGTTCACCGCCTTTAAATAGCGGACCGACCGCCGCACTAATTGTACTTGCTCTTCCTTTTCTAAATGTAAAATACGCAATACATAATGCTACAAGTGCATATAATCCCCACGGATGTAATCCCCAATGGAAAAATGAGAAACGAAGTGCAAGGCGTGCACTCTCTTCAGTCGCACTCTCTCCAAACGGAGGTGTGTATAAATGGTTCATCGGTTCTGCGACGCCCCAGAAAACCAAACCGATTCCCATACCGGCACTAAATAACATAGCAAACCATGTCATATAACTATAATCAGGTTCATCATCATCTTTCCCTAAACGAATCGAACCGTACTTAGAAACAATTAAGAAAATAGCAATTCCTAAGAAAATAGAAACGGAAATAATATAGAACCATCCAAACTTACTAACTAACGCAGCTTGAACTACAGTCGTTACATTTCCTAAGCTACCTTTTCCAATAATAGATTCGGGAATAATCCCCCAAAGTGTAAATGCAATACATAATGTTAATGAGACAATAAATGTTTTCGTCAGTTTCCTCATCAAATCCCCCTTCGTATGTTTCATTTCTTGTAAAAATCATAAATTCCGATATGTTAAATCGGATAGAAAACCATAGTTTTTTGTGGTGATTTTCTTTCGGCTCTCTCAAGTTTGCCTTCACCAATTAGAGTTCTTATGGACAGCCTTACCTTCCGTACAACCTTTCCACTCTGCAAGAGCTACAAGATTGGAATACTACTGTCAAATTGTGTGAGAAAAATGCGGATGGGAAGAGATTTTCCCAAAAAAGGATGTGTTACAGTTTTAAAAAAGGGCAGATTTATTCTTTACAACCCTTTCTTCTTGTAACAATTATGCGGTTTTTTGCTAGTATATAGCGCGTGTTTATAACTTCACAAACGAGATGTTTATGTTTATATAACTATATTACCCATAAAACGGTAAAATACTCAAGGAATGTAACTGTATAGTAATCATTATGTAACACCCCTGTAATATTTTTATTTGCACCGAAAAAAATATGTTGTATTAAATATTTTGAATATAACTAGAAACCTACTAATTATATGGAATGAAAAACGCTTTCCTCTCATTCTAGCTATATTACAAAGTGTTAACGACTTATTACGAATGGTTTGTAATTGTGTGTTTTCCAAAAATCCGAAAAAATCTGTTGCTATAATGAGGACACGAAAACAAACGCAATGGAGGCTATCATGAAAAAATTAATTGGAATAGCAACAGCAGCAGTTTTTGGTCTTGGGATTTTCACCGCATCTGCTAATGCAGAAACTGTTGTAACAACAGACGTACTAAACGTACGAGAAAACCCTACTACTGAATCAAAAGTTGTCGGTAAATTACAGAATGGTCATAAATTAGATGTTCTAAATACAGAAAACGGATGGTCACAAATCAAATTAGATGGTAAAGACGCATTCGTAAGTGCAGATTTTACAAAGAACTCTTACTATGTAACAGCTAACGTATTAAATGTACGTGCTGAAGCGAACACAAACTCAGAAATTCTTGGAACGCTTAAGAAAGACGATATGATCGAAACAACGAACCAAGTACAAAGTGAGTGGTTACAATTTGAATATAATGGGAAAACAGCTTATGTTCACGTTCCTTTCTTAACAGGTACAGCACCTGTTATCGAGAAACAAGAACAACCTGCTCCTGCTAAAACTGTAGCACCAGCTAAAGCTCAAGCACCTGCAGCACAAGCAAAACCAGCTGCTAAGCCTGCTGTGAAAGCTGCTGAGACTAGCACACCTTCTGGTGGTCGTGAGTTAACAGTTGTAGCTACTGCATATACAGCTCACCCAAGTGAAAACGGTGGCACATACGGCGGCCGTGTATTAACTGCAATGGGTCATGACTTAACAGCGAACCCAAACATGAAAATGATCGCTGTTGACCCGAAAGTAATCCCATTAGGATCTAAAGTATGGGTAGAAGGTTACGGAGAAGCTATCGCTGGAGATACTGGCGGTGCAATTAAAGGTAACCGTATCGACATCCTACTTGGATCAGATAGCGCTGCTCAAAAATGGGGACGCAAAACTGTTAAAGTGAAAATTTTAAAATAACCAATGACTGCTAAATTACAGCCGGTTCTCTTTATTGAGAGCTGGCTTTTATTTTTTATATAATACATATAAGGAGGTGACGTCCATGAATTTACAAGCTAAGGTAGACTGGGTCGGTACACCAAAGCCGTACATATATAAAGATGATGTAACATATGATGCAATCGCAATTGACTTCTCACTAACAAACGATGACAATCGCTATAAATTAATTGTGCTCAAGTCTGAAGAAAATACACATTACAAACTCGTACAATACGGAATAAAACCAGGCTCTCAAAAACCATTCCCTATTGATATTCCATTCGAGCAAGAAATGCTACCGCTCATAAAGCAAATATTAAATGATCCATATGTACAAGCGATATTAAAGGAAGCCCGCTTCTAATTGCAAAAAAGGATATCACCTATTAGAATTTCCCAACTAGGTGATATCCTTTTTACTTTCCCTTGAACACGAGTAGAGAAAATTATATCAACGGTTCAACATGGAATATCGATTTACCGTCAAAGATTGACAATAACGGCAAGCTACCTAAAGAAAGAGGCTGTTCAAAATTGAACAGCCTCTTTCTTATATTAATGAGTCGGACCAGATACTTCCTCTGATTTCAGCGTATTATTCGCTCCAAGAGAATGGTACAATATCTTTCCATTTCCATTAACAGTAACGATATGGTCATTATTAAAGCTCTTGAATTTTACAGAGCCGTCACCGTAACGAATATGATATTCTTCATATGTCGTTACTTTATATTTCGTTGCACTTTGACGTTCTACATTGCGAATATTCATTGTCAATAAATCTTCTGTAATTCCTTTTTTGTGTAGATATTGTAAGTAATCACGGTCTTCCTTATACGATTTCCCGCTCTTATCATAATCATTTTCAATTAAACTAAAATCGTTTAATGCAATTGCACGCACGTTATTATAAATATGATTTTGTACAAAATCTCCAACCGCTGAACTAGAAGCTTCTTTTGGGAACTTTAAGTAATATGTACTTTGATCTCCAACTTTAATACTTTCAGATTTCATCACACCAAATTCAGCGTTTTTCTCTAAATGTACTTCTACCGTTTCATCCGTTGGTACAGGACCAAGTTTATAACTTCCGTAATTTAACTTTCCACGTTTCTTGCCATTAACAAATACAGTTGCATCATTTTCATCAGATGAAATGGTTACATAATTTCCTTCAAGTGATAAATTCACTTCTACTGTCCCATTCTTTTCATCTGCTAAATCCACTTCTTTTTCTGTCTCTAATTCAGCAAGTTCCGTCTTCGCCTTTGCCTTTACAACATAAGCACCCGGGAAGTATGGACCTAATTCTTTCGAAGTTTTATCACTAGAAAGCTCTGTTTCTTTTTTATCATTCACATATATTTCAGCATTCTTTGCAGTTGTGCTAACATTCATGTAATACGACTTCATGCTGAACTTATACTTCGGATACAAGAACCATTCTTTCCCGTCTTCTATAATTTTCCCATCTTTAAAAGATGCTTTATCACTTGCTAACTTTTGATCTACTGTCTCTCTTTGCAAATATGATAACAGTTCTTTATTATAAGAAGGATTCTCTTTTAAATAACGGATATACGCCTTAATATCTTCTGTCTTAACCTTTAAGGTTGGATCGTCTACTTTCAAAATCTCATCGATTGCATTCACATCTTTATTTTGGAATGCTTCAATCATTGCATTTACTTGCTTTTCCTTCGAAAACTTGCTCGCACCGAATTTATATGCGCCAAACAAAATAGCAAAAACAATGACAAAACCTATAAGTAAAAACATGTTCTTCTTACTTTTCACTGACTTTGTTTCTCTACGCATTTCTGAGTGAGAAGAAGCTGTTTGATCAGCAATTTCTTCTACTTTACTTCCGCAATCAGGACAAAAGTTCAAATGATCCGCAACTTGTTTATTGCATGTTCCACAAAACTTCAAGTATTTCTCCCCCTTATTTTTTCACTAATTTCATACCCGCGAATGTTAATACGTAAGAAATAAGAAAACTACCTACTATTAAATATAGCGTGTTACTTTGAATAGATAATATCGGTCCAGAAATTCCAGCGAACTCCTTCATAATTTCCTTACTTCCTGAAGCTGTAATATGAATTTTTGCTAATCCATTTATACAAAGCATCATCACTGTATAAACAGCACTAAACACTGCTATAGTTACGTACATATTTCGCATACGATATTGAGCCAATTTCATTCCAGCCCTAACTAGTAGAATACATGGTAGAAGAATTAATAATCCCCACCAATGTAAATACGAATTAAAATCATCAATATCTTTTATACGATCAGCACTAGCACCATTAGCGATTTCCAGGTCTTTTAAAGACGTACCCTGTATTGATATGCCTGACATATACGATACATGCAGTGGCCCTTTTTCGACTGAATATCTATGCATTTCTCTCTCCATATTTCCCCACTCAATTTCAGTTGGAGAAAGGTGGGCCATATTCCACATGAAAGGTGTTGCTTCTAAAGAAAGTAATACTTTATACGCCTTCTCTGGAAAATCAATTGGACCCATTGATTTTGAACTACTAAATAAAATCGTAATAAGTATAATACCAAATGTAATAAGTAGTCCTTTCAAAACAGTCACTATACTATAATAAATAGACGTTACATACGGGACAAACTGACTAGTAGAAGAAAGCATACGATGCGGTCCTGCTTCAATACTCATACCAATAAAGCTGAATAATAGGCCAAATATAATACCAAACAATAAACTAACAACATGAGAATATACAACATCAATAGTCATCGTTTGATAGAAATAAGAAATAGATGTAGAAGAACTTGCCATAAAGCTTACAATACATAAGAAAATACCGTATATCATGCCAATTACACATGATGTCATGAACTTCTCTCGCCAACTAATTGAAGGTTTGTTTCTTTCAACAAAAAATCCACTTCCACCTAATATAAGTGCCGGAATAGTTACCAAGATGAATAATGGCATATGAAGAAGGAATGACATCGTGTATGCCCCGCTCCCGCTAATTTCAATACCTATTAAATGACACATTAAAATTAATGGTGCTATACCAATAAATGATTGATTAATGGTAGTCATATTCAACATACCATCCGTATTTCTAACCGCTGTCTCCACTACATCATTTATAGCAGAATCTATTATTAAACTGCCAATGAAGCCTGCAATGAACATACATACAATTGCAAAAGCACCACCGAATAATCCTTTTTTCAGCATACTTCCTGATGCATTTACATGTAATTGCGCTCCTGCATTTGGTAATTTCATGTTCGATTCTTTTCGGGCGACTCCTAATAAAGAATCACCGCATTTCTCACAATATGTAGCATATTCTTTACTTTCCTGTCCACATGTTCGGCAATACTTCGAAGATTGCGGGACTAACATAACATGGCTATCTATACTATCCGTACTTGAGCCGTCATGTGTACAATAGTTTACTGCCTCAGGCTGTTCTAAACCGCAAATTTTACAATACATGTTCCTCACTCCTTACTTTGCTTCATACCACATGCTGGACAGAATGTAGCTTCCGTTGCAATTTGTTCACCACATGAAGAACATGCTTCTTTTTCAATATTTTTTGATTGAAGGAGTAACTCATTTTCTTTACCGCACTGCCCGCAAAATTTATCATTTAATGATAATGGACCACCGCAACTACACTGTCCTTTTTGTTCTTGTCTCTGTAAATTAGAAATTTGTCTGCGCGTGTTATAAATAGCAACATCAAGCTCTTGCACTGGTGCTACAATAGCTTTCAACAAATCTATTCGAACTTCATCATCACGAAGTTGCATATATACCGTTTGACCAAGTTCAAGTAAAATTTCAGTTTTTTCTTGTAACTTCTCTTGTGTAATCTTCTTTAATTGCGCCATTTCCTGTGCTACTTGCAACTTCATCTTGCCTTGCTCAATTCCCTCTTGCAACTTATTCATGCCATTACCAAACTTCGATTGTAAATCTGACAAACAAATTCTCTCCTTTTAATTACATAGTAATATACAAAATTAACATTATATATATTACCATGATTTTCTAATTGTGTAATTAGAATTTCATTTTTTCTGTTTTGAGCATTTTTTGTTTATAATGGTAAAGGAAAGAAATCTGTGTACGGAGGAATATTATGCTGCAAGACTCAATTAAGAAAGATGAAATTATGATGATTGCGAATGAGTTCGTTCAAGGGCTTGATCCACAGCAAGTTGCTGATCAAGAGCATGTCGCTACAGCTCGGCAACTATATCGTAGTGGTGTTGTCTATAACGTTGACTTTGATGGCTATACGCTATCCGGAACTGTAAATGCTGAAGGCAGTGTATATAGTGTTCACATTCCGATTCGTAATGTCACTGAAAGCTATTGCGATTGCTTCGCGCCAACGCAATGTCAGCATATGCTTGCTGTGTTACTATCTGCAGCTTCTAGTTTTGGGCAAGTAGGAGATGTATTAACTTTATTCAAAAATAATACAAAACCTTCTCTTCCTCCTATTCGAACTGCACGACAAGTATTGCAATCATCAGCTTTTGAAGAAATGGATTATAAAAGTTGGCAAACATACTTTGAAAATGAATATGAATCATTTAAAAAAGAACAAGCGCGGCTCACTTATAAACAAATGTATTTTCTTATGAGTCTTTTTACAGACTTCTATACAAAATTAGAACGGAAAGCTCCGCGCATCGTTGCTATTCATGAATTATTTAAGTTGCACGCGGCACTTTATTGCTTTCAAAAATTATTAGAAGAAATTCAAGAATTTGAAGCAAACAAACTATATTCTTATCACCAACCAGTTAACGTCGTTCGCCTATTCGTTGATAAAGTTGAATCTACCGTTAGGGACCTAAAAACAGAGACGATTCCAGAAGAATCCAAACCGATTTTAGAAGAAACAGCGCGGCTCATACATGAATCATTCTTCTCTACCGATGCCTATACACAAGAGCGATTCTTCATTTATCGTCACGTATGGGGTGAACTGTTAAGAACAGAGGAGCAGCTACAAGAAGAAAAAAAACGAATCGATACTAAAATCAATCCACTTTCCAAAGCATTAGCATCTTCTCACCTGCTCTTTTTAAACGGTGAAGATGTATCGGCAATGGAATTACTGGAAAAACAGCCTTCTTCTGTTGTGAGCCTTTACTTCTATTGGTTAGAAGAGTTATTAAGTGCGATGGAGTGGGACCGCGGGAAAGATTGGCTTTCCTTTACTTATAAACAAGTAAAAGAAACGATAACGGAACAAGAAAATACCGTCTTCATACAAGATATCGTTCGATTATTTGTGATGATGTATGAGACATATGCAACGCATACGAATGAACAAGCGGGATTAGAAATGATTTTACAAGAACTATTACCGTATAGTTTCACAAATTATGAACAATATGTACTTGCGAAGAAACAATATCATGCATGGACGGAACTTCAGCTCTTATATGGATTCGAAGTAATCGAACTTTTGAAAGAACCATTGAAAGATATTGAAAAAGAAGCGCCCGAAGCAGCACTTCCTCTTTATCACCATGCCGCAATGGAAGCAATTGAAGAGCGAAATCGCAAATCATATAAACGTGCCGTTCGTTACTTAAAGAAATTACGTATGCTTTATAAACGACTGAAGCGAACTGATGAATGGGATGCTTTCATTATTCATATCGCTAACTTACATTCACGTCTGCGTGCGCTACAAGAGGAATTACGGAGAGGAAAATTAATCGATGATCATACAAACTGAAGTAACAATTAGGCTCCAGCACGTTAGTCAAGGTTGGTTCCTTTGGGGAGAAGATGATAGCGGTACGCTCTTATCCGTAGCAACTTGGAAAAAAAATGCATTTGCATGGCACTCTACTTCTTTCTACGGAACGTTTTTAAAAGAAGCAACGTATGAGGGAAAACAAGGCGTTATGTTAACGAATGCACAGGCATTTGAATACATCGCAAATAAACCGATGAATTCATTTGCAAATATGCAAATGAACGGTCCTATTACGGCACTTACAAAGGACGCAAGTGAATTATGGGACGCTTTCGTCAGCGGCAGCTTCGCACCTGACATGAAGCATTGGTCTCAGCAGCCATCTTGGAAAGTTCAGAATACTTCAATTGAAGATGACATGTTAGCATCTCTTTTCTCTGCCGCTGTGAACGAAAGTATTTTGCAAGATGCTCGCTCAAATGACGGATGGGAAGATGCAAAGAGACTATACGAACATTACGACTTTACGAAAAGGCAATTGGAAGCAGCACTACATGAAGAGGATTGGCTTCGAAAAATTGGTTACATTGAAGATGACCTTCCATTTACAGTCGGCTTAAGACTACAAGAACCGCAAGAAGAACTTGAAATGTGGAAGCTTGAAACAATCGTTACACCAAAACGTGGTGCACATCGCATATATGTATATGAAAGTATCGATTCCTTACCAAAACGATGGCACGATTACGAAGAACGGATCCTTGAAACACAAGAAGGATTCAGTAAGCTCGTACCGTGGCTAAAAGAGGACGACAAGTTCCGAGAAGAACTCTTTGAAACGGAAGCTTGGAACTTCTTAACCGAAGCAAGTAATGAATTACTGGCAGCAGGTATTACAATTTTACTACCATCATGGTGGCAAAATTTAAAAGCAACAAAACCGAGGTTGCGTGTACAGCTGAAGCAAAGTACAGCACAAACACAGTCTTTCTTCGGCATGAATACGCTCGTTAATTTCGACTGGCGCATTTCAACGGACGGAATTGATTTATCAGAAAGCGAATTTTTCGAACTCGTTGAACAAAACAAACGTCTTTTCAATTTAAATGGTCAATGGATGAGACTTGATCCTGCCTTTATTGAAGAAGTAAAAAAACTAATGCACCGTGCCGATAAATATGGACTTGAAATGAAAGATGTGTTGCAGCAACATTTATCTAATACGGCAGAAACAGAAATTGTAGAAGACGATAGTCCGTTTACCGATATTGAAATCGAGCTAGATGGATATTACGAAGAGCTTTTCCAAAAACTTCTACACATTGGAGATATTCCAAAAGTAGATGTACCATCTTCGCTACAAGCAACACTCCGTCCGTATCAACAACACGGTGTTGAGTGGTTACTATACTTACGAAAGCTTGGATTTGGAGCGTTATTAGCCGATGATATGGGACTCGGAAAAAGTATTCAAACGATAACTTACTTACTATACGCTAAAGAAAACAATCTCCAAACAGGTCCTGCATTAATTGTGGCACCAACATCAGTCCTTGGAAATTGGCAAAAAGAATTTGAGCGTTTCGCACCAAGCTTACGTGTTCAGTTACACTATGGAAGTAACCGATCTAAGGATGAGTCATTTAAAGATTTTCTTCAATCAGCAGATGTTATATTAACTTCTTATGCATTAGCTCAGCTTGATGAAGAAGAACTTAGTACGTTATGCTGGGACGCTGTTATTTTAGACGAAGCACAAAATATAAAAAACCCACATACGAAACAGTCGAAAGCAGTAAGAAACCTACAAGCAAATCACAAAATTGCTTTAACCGGTACACCGATGGAAAACCGACTTGCTGAGCTTTGGTCTATTTTCGACTTTATCAATCATGGGTATCTCGGAAGCTTAGGACAATTCCAGCGCCGCTTCGTCACACCGATTGAAAAGGACCGCGATGAAGGAAAAATCCAGCAAGTTCAGCGGTTTATCTCGCCGTTTTTACTGCGTCGTACGAAGAAAGATCAAACGGTCGCATTAAACTTGCCAGATAAACAAGAACAGAAAGCTTATTGTCCACTAACTGGCGAACAAGCTTCCTTATATGAACAACTTGTTCAAGATACATTACAAAATGTAGAAGGATTAAGCGGAATTGAAAGACGCGGATTTATATTACTTATGCTGAACAAGCTAAAACAAATTTGTAATCACCCAGCCCTTTATTTGAAAGAAGAAGAACCACAAAATATCGTCGAGCGCTCTATGAAAACAAAAACGGTAATGGAGCTCATCGAAAATATAAAAGACCAAAATGAAAGTTGCTTAATCTTCACTCAGTACATTGGCATGGGGAACATGCTAAAAAGTATGTTAGAAGAAACATTCGGTCAGCGCGTCCTCTTCTTAAACGGGAGCGTACCGAAGAAAGAGCGTGACAAGATGATTGAGCAGTTCCAAAACGGAACGTATGACATCTTCATCTTATCGTTAAAGGCCGGCGGAACAGGATTAAACTTAACTGCCGCCAACCATGTTATTCACTATGACCGTTGGTGGAATCCAGCTGTAGAAAACCAAGCAACAGACCGTGCTTATCGCATCGGTCAAAAACGCTTCGTTCACGTTCATAAGCTTATTACAACGGGAACACTTGAAGAGAAGATTGATGAAATGTTAGAACGAAAACAATCATTAAACAACGCCGTCATTACAAGCGATAGTTGGATGACCGAACTATCAACCGACGAACTAAAAGAATTACTTGGCGTATAAAGTGAAGGCTTTTACGGGCAGTTAATGCGGGATAAATGAAAAAGGAGCAAATCTCTAACTGAGATTAGCTCCTTTTTCTATTCCAAAACCAATTGCTTATTATAATTCCTGTTAACCCGCCGCACGTATCAAGCAATGAATCTTGCCACATCGGTGTACGGTCCCCCGTAAACCATTGATGAATTTCATCAAATGTTGCATACCCCGCAACGAAAAGGAGGGCGTATGCAAAGCACCTTTTTCTCGAATGACCCGATCGATGAAAAGCATAATACGTCAATGAACCGAGCATAAAGAACACCATAAAATGAGCACCTTTACGAAGGAAAAACTCAACAAATCCACCTACACCTTTATTTGCGATACTAACAGGTGTACCTCCCCCATAATCGATAGATACCCATGAAAAATGCTCTTTCACAAACTCAGCATTTACATATTGCTCAATATCCGAGCGCATATCCTGTTTTTTATATGGCTGTGCTGAAGAATAGAAAATAATCCCCATCCATAGTAATACAGGAATCCAAAATAACCATTTACGATTCATTCTCCCGAAAACCCCTCTCTTAGTCTTTTAAGAGTACCAAAAAAAAGAAAAAATTTCACGCCAAAACATGACATTTACACCCTATTTATAAAGTGAAAGGGGGTGATAAACATGGCAGTTGAAACAATCGTAATGGATTTAACTTTACGCCTTGTATTAAACGGAGGATTAGACAAAAACGGTAAAACAGTTTTTAAGAACAAACAATTCAAACGTGTGAAAACAAATGCAGATTTAGGAAAAGTACATGAAGTAGCACGTGCTCTTGCTTCACTACAACAATCATCACTTCACGCTGTACAACTTGTAAGCACGTCAGATCTTTCTAATCTATAATTAAAAAGGAGGGAATAAAGCATGCAAGTACTAGAGTTAATTTTCGTGAAAGAAGATGGAAAAACAGTTGCCTTTTCTATCGAAAATCCCATCACACCAGTAAATGAACTAGTCGTAAATCAAGTAATGGATACCATTCTTTCTTCATCTGTATTTTCATCAATTAGTGAAAATACTCGTAAAAAAGGGGCTCGCCTCATAGAAAAAAACGTATCTGAAGTTCAGATTACTCCGTAAATCAAAAAGACGAATCTGCATTATTTTGCAGATTCGTCTTTTTTCTTCGGCATTTCAATTGGAATAAAGATGTTTGAAAAACCAACACAAACATACTTATAATTCTCTCCGCCTAAATCAAACTCTGTCGTATATGTTGAGAAGAAAATATAATCATTTCGCTTTGTATAATGCTCAATTAATAATCCAACTTGTGGTTCAACATACTTATTTGCTAATTTCTTTCCCGCTGATGCTAGATCGCCAAGTATACCCTCTTTGTTTTCTTGCTCAACCTCTTCTAGCTTCTTACTCACATCATTACGCTTCATAAATTGTTTTGCTGCCCAATCCGTATATTCTCCCTTACCCGGATTACTGTTTGCTAAATAAACTAAGAGAACAACAGCTAGAGCCATAATAATATACTTTTTCTTCATGCTATATCACCGCCTACTCTTTTCTATTTTCATATATATGTACAAGCGATGCAAATTAGAAAGACTATCATCTATTGATTGTAAACGAACCGTAAAAATTTACAATACGAAACAAAAGATTAATAATAATTTTACATAATTCGTATATAATTATATTCGGAATAATAATTTTTATAAGGGAGGATTTTAGAATCATGGATAATGAGAATGATATTTTTATTTCTAGTTCTACAATGATGCTCGAACCTTGCAAACACCCTTATTACCGGACAAAAATTATCGACAGTAGCGGAAACCCTCTGCACTCTTGCCAAACAGCTATCCAACTCATAAAGAAATCTTGTCTAACACATGTTCATTCTACTTATCAAGGTAGACGTCATGCAGTCCAAATAAACTTTAAGCTCAAACAAAATGTTCCAATTCCAATTAATCACAAAGAATATATTTGCGTTTTCCCAACAGAATCTCATTCTTCTCCAAGCTGCATTTGGTTGTTCTATAACCATATAGATGAGATAGAGTTTTCCAAAAAAACTAACAAAGCTAACATTCATTTTTTTAACGGAACTACCATAACAATACAAATAGGTTCTCATAAGTTACAGCAACAATTTTTGAAAGCTGGACATGTATTATCCCGAATGAACATAAAAGATTCACTACACTCAAAAACCCTCTTGCCACATTTACTGCCTTAAAATAAATAGAATGGAAGGCAATATTTCTCTTGCCTTCCATTCTACTTATTATTCTTATCCCCTTACACTATCCCTCATTTTCTCAAGCGCTTGTCGATATACCCATCTCACTTGATAGTACGTCATCCCCATTTCAGAAGCTATCTCCCCCATATTTTTCCCTGTAAAAAATCGCTCTGAAATGATGTGCTTCTCCTTCTCATCTAACACACTCATAAAGTCCTTCGCTCTCGTTCCCACATCTTCACACTCAAATCGTTCCTCATACTCATCGGTGCATACATACCTCTCTTGCACTACACATTCTTTCTCCAATCTTCCCAATATATAACCACGTACTGTTACGACAGCATAAGCAGGAAAACTCCCTTTCTCCTCCTCATACCTTTCATAAGCATGCCAAAGACCAATTAAACCACATTGATAATACTCTTCATAATCTTGGTAAATATTTAACCTCTTTATTTGATTTACAATCATACCTTCATACAAAACAACCGTATCTGCAAAAGTCGCTGGCTTCACACAGTGCCCGTTTCTAAAAGGTATACCTCTTCAGTATTCCGCGGTACCTCTACAATATAAAATGAGAAAGGAAATTTCATTGTGGGTAATTTCAAATACTGCTGCCGTAATTTGAAATTACACTAGGCAGTATTTGAAATTCTAATAGGGGTATTTGAAATAGGGGTAAAAATAAAAAAGGTTCCTCCTATACATTAGAAGGAACCTTTTGTTTATATATTGGCAAACTATATTACTCTTTAGCTATGTTTTTGAAAAATCTATCGATCGAATATAAACCAGTAGCTAAAATACAGCTTGTAACCCCAACAAATACATAAGGATTTTTATTCGGCATATATTCTACAGCTAACAACGTTACGACTAACATAAACAAAACATTCGCTAAAAATTTCTTAAGCATATGTATATCTCCTCTTTATAAAAGAAATGCTGCGATTTTTTATAATCGCAGCATTTCTTTCTAGCAGCTTGAAGTGCCGCTATTATTGGAACATACCTTGTAAGGCACCCAGCCCAAGAGTTAAGACAAAGAAGACAATAGTGATAATTGTTGCCTGCTTTTTACTTAAACTTGCCGTAATTTGAAGACCTAACCACGTTATAACAAATCCCCAAATTGTAAATACTTCAAATTTGCTTGCTATACCTTTTACAACTCCGCTACTCGAAGCAAAGATAGGACCTAATCCAGTATACATTTCTTGTCCTGATCCACCTAAAACAAACGCTAAAACTGTATTCAACAATACGCCAAGTAATGAAATAATGCTTGAATATACGCTAATTGCTAATAATTTCTTATAAGAAGTATCATTGCTCATAAACATCATTAATACTTTATACACCGCTGCACTAATAAAGAAACCTATCGCCATACCAATAGCACCAAATACTGCACCCATACCAAACGACATTATAGGTGTAACGCTAATACCCAAATCCTTATTCATCTTAATCGCCTCAGGGGTTAAAGAGCCTACATAAGCAGCAAGTCCACCAACAACTGCTCCTAATAAAACAAGTATCCAAAACGCACCCCAAACCGCATTACTAGTCTTCATTCTCTCAAACTGTACACCAGGAGATGTAATCATTCCAAATAATGACGGCTTCTCTCCACCAACTTTTTGCGTATTCAAATTCGCTTCCATCATAACGCCTCCTTCTATTTATATAACCCGTTCTAACGGGCGGTTCACATCCTCATGCAAGAGGATACGAACCGCCCACTAGAACGGTAATGTGTATTAGAGAGTTTTCTCTCTAATATACTAGTAAATTACTCATAACGAAGTGCTTCAATTGGATCTAATTTCGCAGCTTTGTTTGCTGGAATTAATCCGAAGATAATACCTAGTGTCATAGAGAACAATACTCCCCCAACGACAACTTCCCATGAAACGAGCGGTGGCCACTTCGCAAATGTGGAAACGATATATGCCCCGCCATACCCAAGACCAATTCCGATTAAACCACCTAGAAGCGTTAGCATAACTGCTTCAATTAAAAACTGTAATAAAATTTTACTACGTGTTGCTCCAAGCGCTTTACGCACTCCGATTTCACGCGTACGCTCCGTTACAGATACGAGCATGATGTTCATTACACCAATACCACCAACGACTAATGAAATACCAGCGATACCGCCGATGATCATCGTCATAATACCAGTTACTTTAGAAACATTTTCTTGGAATTCTTTTAAATTCACCAGTTCATATTTACCTGGAATTTCACTTGGCTTACGACTATTTAATACATCAACAGCTTGTTTCCCTGCTGATTCTAAATTGTCTACATTTTTAGATTGAATTGCTATACTTTGAATCTCATCTGTTCCGTATAAAACAGGCCATAAAGTAAGGGGAATTAACGCTTCTTCCATTTCAAAGCCCATAAACTCATTATCAGATGTATACACACCAATAATTTGCATTGGCTGCCCCTTCATCTCAATAATTTGTCCAACTGGGTTTACGTCCTTAAATAACGTCTCTTCTGTTTTTGTACTAATCATCACAACGTTATTTGCATGAGAAATATCTGATTCATTTAAAGTACGTCCCTTTACGACCTTTACTTTATTAACTGCAAAATATTCATTATCAAGACCAATAACATTCAGGTTTGCTTTTTTATCATTTACATCAAGCACCTCTGTCGTCTGATTTGTCGTAATAACGTGTGAAACATCTTTCACTTGTTTTACTTCCAAAATATCCTCTTCAGTTAACTTCGGTATTTGAAATCCACCTATAGCAAACTCATCATTAATATCTGGTTTAAATTGAATTGGCATAAGGTTATTACCACCAGAACCTGCGAATTTCGACTTCAGCATCGCTTCCCCGCCTTGCCCAATCGCAACGACGGTAATAATAGAGCCTACACCGATAATAATCCCTAGCATCGTCAAAGCTGAGCGTAGTTTATGAGCTAAAATAGACGATAAGGCAATTTTCATACTATCTAGTAAACTCATACTGCACACCTTCTATCTTCTGTAACTTTCCCATCTCGCAGTACAATGCGGCGGGAAGAATACGCTGCTACCTCTTCTTCATGCGTAACCATAACAATCGTCGTACCTTCTGCATTTAGCTTCGTGAAAATATCCATAACTTGTGCACCAGACTTCGTATCAAGTGCACCTGTCGGCTCATCGGCCATAATAAACGTTGGATTATTTGCAATCGATCTCGCAATCGCTACACGTTGCTTCTGTCCACCTGATAACTCACTAGGTAAATGATGGACTCTATCTGACAAACCAACTTTACCAAGTGCTTCCAGAGCTCTCTGACGACGCTCTGCTTTCTTCACGCCACCATAGATAAGCGGAAGTTCAACGTTTTCCACTGCGGAAAGACGCGGCAGCAAATTAAAGTGCTGGAACACAAAGCCGATATATTCATTACGAATTAAAGCTAGTTTTGACTCGTCTGCTGTTAAGATATTCACATCATTCAACATATATTCACCTTCTGTTGGACGATCTAAACAACCGATAATATTCATAAGCGTTGATTTACCAGAACCAGACGGTCCCATAATAGAAACGAACTCACCGCTTTGAATTGTTAAACTAATACCATGTAAAATCGGCACCGCAAGTTTCCCTTGATAATATGTTTTAGCAATATTATTTAACGTAATCATTTCTCTTTCACTTCCATTCCGTCATACACGTCGTCGGAAGGATTTTTAACCACCTTTTGCCCCACTGTTGCGCCTTCAACAATCTCTGTCCAGTCTCCATCAGTAGAACCTTTTTTCACATTTTGTTTACGAAGCTTTCCTTTCTCTTCAATATAAACAAATGCATCTTCGCCTTTTTCTACAATGCTCTTACTTGGAACAGCAATCATCGTCTTATTCTCTAAATTTACTTGCAGAGAAACGTGATAACCTGGAGATAAACCATCTTGGCTATCAAGACTTGCTTTATATGTATATTGAGACATATTTTGAGTTCCCTCACCAGCAGCTTGAGCCATCTCTGCACTCGTTGGGAATTCACTTACTTCCGTAATCTTACCTGTCCACTTCTTCTTATTATTTGCTTTTGCAGTTACAGTGAACGTTTGATCTTTTTGAATTTGTGACTTTTGAAGCTCTGTTAAAGTCCCTTGAACTTGGAACGGGTCTTTAGAAGCAACTTGTAAAAATGCTTTCCCTTGACCACCTAACGCTTGAGATGAACTTTGTGCCGCATCTTTGTCTAACTTTTGTACAACACCAGTGAAATTACTATAAATCGTAAGTTCTTTCTGTTTTTTAGTTAACTCTTCTTTTTGTAACTTCCCTTTTTCTTTCTCAAGATCAGTTGTTTTCTGAGCCATTTCTAACTCACTCACTTGCTCTTCCATTGGGTCTGTTACTTCTTTCCCAGCCCCACTATCTTTTACCTTCTTAATTTCTTTCTTCAATGAATCAATCTTCTTTTTCCCTTGATCGTAACGCATATCAGCCATCTTCTGATCAAGATCAGCTTGCTTCATTTGAAGATTAATTTCTTCATTATCATAAGAGAATAATTTCGTTCCCTTTTCTACCTCTTGTCCTTCTTTCACCGCAATATCTTTCACTTTTCCTTTAGTCGGATCCGCATAAAAACTTTCAATATTCCCTGGCTTCACCTGACCAGAAATTAACTTCGTATTATTAAGCTTACGCTCTGTCACTTTCTCAAAACTTACAGCATCTGTATTAGCCGTACCTTTCTTCTTACCTTGCATAACAAAAATATTAACTGCTGCTACAATAACAATTAGTGCAATAACTCCGATGATAATCCATTTCTTCTTCTTGTTTGGAGTACGAACCGTATTTGGTAACATATTCTCTCTCCTTTTATATCTTAATAGTTTAATAGATATTTAATTGTATAAAACTTTCGGGAAATTGTATCCCCACTTACATTGTTACACTCATTTTACAAAGTTTTACACAATCATTTATATTGTAACAAAAATACCAATGATTAGAAATATGACATTCTATCTTTTAAGATAGTTTTAAGGAAAGGAAAAGGTCCATTTTAAATTAGGTTTTTAAATACTTGACACCGATTCCAAACCCCTCTTTACTAAAGGATTTCCTACTAAGTTGAAGTATTAAAGTAATTTTTTAGCTACGCCTTTGAATCCTACTTTTCTTTTCAATTCTCCTTTATATCCTGTTGCGAATACCCCTGTGATATAGCCGATAGCTGCCATGATTACTAGGACTTTTAATGTTGTATCCCATCCTTCCAAAAAGTACCCGCAAAAGGCTCCAAAGGTAGCTATAAATATTTTCATTAATACATCAATACGATCCATTTTTTACTCCTTTTCTAAAAATAAAAAACCATACTATAAGCACGCTTTGGTTTGTTGTAAAAGCCTTATTTTATAACAGAAGCTTACTATAGACATTATCAGTAGTAAGCTTTTGTTATTAAGATGCTTTTTTTGTTGTTATTTTAAAACTCTTTAATAAATTCAAACTTGACTTATTTTTTAACGCTAGTAGAAGTGGTTTTTCTACTAATTTATGAAATACACAACCTAAGATTGTAGTCGAAATAACTAATAAAGTAGTTGTTATCCATAAACCTAATATGTTATACAAATTACAAACTAAGAATACTTTATTAATCACTGTATAAATCGGTATATGAGTCAGATACAATGAGTAAGAAGCGTCCCCTAAAATAGCAAGCGGTTTCATTGTGAAACTATAATCTCTTTTTAAATCTATTGAAGCTGCGCCTAAAATAATTAACGCGGAAGAAAAACCAAAACAGAGAATTCTAAGAACAGAGAATTTATCGAATATCCCTAAGTTGATAAATATCCAAGAACCTAAGAAAGAAATTACTCCTAACATTAATATTGGTTCAGAAAACTTTATATTAAATTTTTTAACACTATAAGCGACTAGACACCCTAATAAAAATTCAAAATTGTAGTGACTAAAAATAAAATTAAAATACGAAACACTTTCTTCGTTTGAAATGTTTGGTAAATTAAACAAAACACTCACAAACCAGACACTTGCTAACATCGCTGAAATTCTAGGTCTTAATACAAATGTAAGACTAAATAACAAATAGAAAAACATTTCAAAACATAGAGTCCATCCTACTTCTAAGATAGGGTGTTTATCTTGTGGAAGTAATAGAAATGATTTTATTATTGAAACATCACCGTTTCCGTATTTGATAAATATTGGAAAATACAGCAATGTCACAACCCAATAAATAGGGTACACTCGAACTAATCTTTTAGTTATAAATGGCCTTAATCGGTTATTTTGACCAAGTTCTCCATAGTGGATGTAGGCTATAATAAATCCACTTAAAACGAAAAAGAAATCAACTCCAGACCACCCTGGATTAAAATAACCATTTAAATACTCGTAGTTGAATTGCAAATGCATAATTCCCGTTATATGGTGAAGTATTACTAATAATGCAGCTATTCCTCTAAAGTAATGAATTGTAGGTAAAATTCCCCTTTGTCTCCTGATGCTTTCTTTCAATAAATATTCCCTCCATTTTCTCAGACAAAGAAAATTATACATTCATTACAATTAATTTTCTACATAATCATAAAAGGTAATATTATTTTGCGAATGTGTAAATCTAAATTGCAATACTATTACCTTGGTTGTACCTATTGTTGTCAAACTGGATTCCTTATTTTCTAAAACAAGAAATACTTTTGTTCGGTCCGAAGTATTAGGGTAAGCATTTACAGCCGCTACTTTTTTATCAGTACAGACAGTAGCATTTATAAGATCCTCATTCAAAATATTTTCTCTAAATTGAACTGTTGCTGTTTTAATTTCACCTGCATTTAAAGATATGCTGAATACATTACTCACTAAACGTTTACAAAAGCCAATATTTTGAGTGTATCCTTCGAAACCATCTACTGGCACAGTGTATGACGTACTGTAATCTCTCCCGATTACACTAGAAGGCTTATACCATTCGGAATTGGTATAGTAGTACAAACCTTCCCTTCTGCTTGCAGATCAGAAGCACATTTTAAATACGTTCCCTCTTATGGATTGGTATCTTACAATCTCCCGTTATAATCTAATGTCTTAGAGTTTATACGTAACTTCCTTCCGTCTGCCTTCCAATTGGCTATTACTAGGTTAACTGAAAATATATTTTCTACATTAATTTTCATGTCTGCTGTAGTTGTCATACTTACTAGCTTATTAGTAAGCATGTCGATGTTAGTAGTTGATAAGTTCATCTCCAGAAAAGTTGTGGAATAAATTAGTATCCCACCTTTTAGCTTAGAATTAGAAATGTTTATATACGATTTCACACTGGATGCACCACCGAATGCGAAAATGGTGTTATTAGAGTTATTTACTCTATATCAAATATTAGTTAAATATATGTTTTTAACTGAGTTATCCGTAGCTTAAAATTCACATATACTTGTTCCGTCAAAATTGATTAATATATTATCTCCAAATATATCGTCAGCCTTCCCATCAAAACGAAAAAACTCAAAATGTTATTAGTAATGGCTGTATTACTTTTGATTGTAATATTACTTAAAGTTAATTTTTGAAGTGAGCTCCCCTTCAAAACATTTAGTACTCGAAGCATATTTTGAGAATTCACATTTACTTTGGATATTATTATATCCCCTTCTACAGCGCAAAGATCAAAATATTGACCATTAACCTGTGTGAATTCGACGTTTATATTACTAAAATTAATATTCTTTAACTTTATATCTTTTAAGTAATTATTTCCGTCCGCTAAATATCCTTTTAATATCTGCAATACACAGAATTTTGTTATTATTGTGACGTTTTCTAAAGAAATATTTTTAAATTTAAACTTACCACCAATCCCACTACCCACTAATTTAAGGACTTGGTCAGCATTATTTACATGTACATTTCTAATGTAAACATTCTCAATATTACCTGTAGTTCCTAATGCATAATTTGTGTAATCACCCATGGTAAATAATAAATCATCATCTGTGTTAACAGGTATATTTTCCAATTTTATATTTTCAAGTAGTGGTTGGAAGTGTAGAGCATCACTTCCGTTATTCATATTAATATTGTTACCTTTAAAATTATTTACATCAGTAATTAAAAAAACAATATTTCCACTCATTTCCGATGTCTTTAATTTTATCTATAGTAAGATTGTCAACACCTCTAAACACTATACTAATACCTGGCCATAACCGAGAATTAAGATCATAATTACCATTTGCTTGTGGATTACCTGTTTTATTTAAATCGAATACTCCACCGATTAATCTAACATTCTTATCGCGAGTATTTGTTCTATGTCCTCTATTCACCATCAATTATCTATTGGTTTCATCTTTCTTTTTCAGCACTACTCCATCTGCTAATTCAAACGTTGTATCACTTGGTATTTCCAAACAACCTGAAAAGCTATCCAATATAACAATTGGATAGCTTTTTTCAAATAAAATATTACGCCACTTTGGGACCTTTTCTCTCATGTCCCATTTGAACAATCAGTAAGAAAATTGTTGATAAAACACCGCCTGCTAACAGTAACATGAAACAACCATCCCAGCCAGAACGATCAACAATAATACCAATTGCTGCGTTTGCTACGAAGCTTCCTCCAACATAACCAAACAGACCACACATACCAACTGTTGTACCTACTGCAAATTTCGGTACTAATTCCATTGCACTTAAACCAATTAAAAACTGTGGTACGTAAATTAAACAACCGATAACAGAAACTGCAATACTCACAACAAGTATGCTAGTTGCTTGCCAATATACAACCGTACCAACAACAACCCCAGCCATACTAATAACACATAATGGCATACGTTTCCCTTTGAATAATTTATCACTTAAAAAGCCGACAATTAAAGAACTTGGAATCGCTGCTGCCTCAAATATTGAATACGCTGCATGCGCTTCTGTTTTTGTAAAACCTTTAACTGTTGTTAAGTAAATTGGTACCCAGTTAATAACACCGAAGCGAATTAAGTAAACAAATGCATTGGCAATACATAAATACCAAACGAACTTATTTGTCACTACATATTTCATTAAAATTTCTTTTGGTGACATCTTGTTAGCATTATCTGCTTTTTCAAGATCTTCATAGTCATTACGATACTCATCAATTGGCGGAAGACCTTCAGATTCTGGTGTATCCTTCGCATTAATCCATACTAGAACTGCAATTACCATAACGATAATCGCTGGGAAAATAAATACGCCACCTTGCCAATGACTTTCACCAAAAATACCTACACCAATTCCAATGAATGGCGGAACAAGTAATCCACCCACGTTATGTGAAATATTCCAAAGACCTGTTTTCGTACCACGTTCTTTCTTTGAAAACCATTTCGTCATAACAATACTACACGGTGGTGCTCCCATACCTTGTACAATACCGTTTAGAACAAGTAATGTTAAAATCATCCCAAAGGAAGATGCAAAACCGAAACAAATATTAACAAGCCCAGATAAAAATAAACCTACTGCAATAAATCGTTGAGCAAAAGCCTTATCCGATAAATTCCCCATAAAGAATTTACTAAGTCCATAAACAACAGCCATTACTGCACCTAATAACCCAATTTGTGTAGTGCTAAATCCGTACTCGTCTACTAAATACGTAGTAGATAAATTAAAGTTACTACGAACTAAATAATAAGCAGCATACCCAACTGAAATTCCCATTAGCACACGAATACGTAATAATTTGTATACCCTGTCAATCATATCCGCCGGCAATCTCTCAATTGCAGGTGCTGGCTTAAGCCATTTAAACATATTCTTTCGTCTCCTTTTCTCACTGCTGAGAGAGACGCTGTCTATTCCATATCTCGATTATTCCACTATTTGATATATTTTTGTTCGTCCTTCTAACCGGCTGACCTTCTATCTCTTTCTGATTCTTCGCAAACATCGTTGGTACGCCAAACGAAACTTTTTCTAAAATGTGCCCCGCTTCTTCTGATAAACAATAATCAATAAATAAGTCCGCTATAAAACCACTCGGTGCACGCTTCAGTTTCGAAATCGCATTAACAGATAATCCTGTTTGCTCAGGTTCATTACTTACAATAGGAAAGCCTTGCTTCTGAAGCATTCTCTGATCGCCCGCAAAATTGATGCCTATCATATATTCACCGCTCGCAACCAGTTCTGCGGGCATATAACCATTCACCGTTACTTCACCAACTTGCCTTGCAAGATTCTTAACATACTCTTTCGCTTCTTCTTCACCTAAAGTATCAATAAGTGATTGAAACAAAGTATATGCTGTGCCGGAAACATTTGGATCAGGCATTGCAATCTTACCCGTATATACCGGATCTAATAAATCTTGCCACCTTGATGGATATGGAAGACCGAGCGGCGCTATTTCTTCATTCCACCGCTCTTTATTAATCGCGATTGCCAGTTTCTCCACTTCATAACCGTACCAATAACCATCTTTATCTTTAACAGTCTTTGAAATACGATTCGCATGCTGGGTCGTAACAGGAATAGAAAGGTTCTTTTGCTTCATCATTTGATGCGCATCTACTGTGCCGCCAATAATAATATCCGCCTTCGGATTTCCAGCTTCCTCTTCTACTCTCCGAAGAAGTTCTTCTGTCGATAGACGAATAAATTCATATGTACACCCGCGTTGTTTACAAAATGAAGAAAGCAAAGCTTCACCAACTTCCTCGCGGGCCGCTACATACGCAACGAGATGACGATCATCCAAAATAGGGAGACCACTTTTATTATATTTAATAGAGGTTGTATCTCGAGAGCAACTAGACATCGCTCCTCCGATTACTAGCAAAAAGAAGAAAAAGGCTATCTTTCTCATGACACACTCTCCTTTACAAGGAATTCTGCTAGGGAGCCCTTCATATACATGACATTCCCGTTATTATCACCGAGATATTGCACAACAAAGTAAGATGGATACACAGAAATAGTTAGAATATCTTCACGCTCATTCTTTATACGCTTACCTGTTTTATAAGCAGTAACATAAGCAATAGGATCCTTCTGCGATTGTAATAATTTCTGAATTTCTCCGTAATCTGTAATTTGCTTTGCGTATCGAATAGAATCAAATATTGGCGTAAGATCTATAGTACGTATTACATCCCCTTGCCTCACTACAACTTCCTTTGCCTCCGCAAAGAAATTACTAATGCGCTCTGGTGTATAATACAGACTTAACAAATACGTTTGAAATGCTGAGATCATCGGATCCGTGCCATTCTTTCCGTATACATTAGCCTCGTACTGGAACAAGTCACCTACTGCAAAAGTACGTTTATGTCCATTCAAGTACGTTACTTCTCCAGTAAATACTTGTTCTTGATTCCTCGCTTCTCTCGGTTCTATTCGAATTCGGTCAAAGAATGAAACAATCGTATGCAAACGAACTTCATCCGTTACAACAATTTCTCCCCACTTCTCATGCCTTACTTTCACTTCAGTAGGAAGGGATTCATTCACTCTTTGTAAAACGGCTTGTTTGTCATCCACAATTGTGATTCGATTATATATTTGCTTCTCAATAACATAAAACAAAATAAGAGAAACGATCATACAAAAGACAAACATAAGAATTTGAAATGATAGCCTTTTCATTTCTGCCTACCTCCAAGATAAAAAAACGTTGTTTCGAAAATACCGCATAATTGTTTCATAAATGTATCATTTAACCGCTTTCAAGTTTTTTATGTCTTCCATCCGTCTCGGAAGTAAAAATGTAATACATATTGTAGTTCCCATTTCTTCACTACTCTCAATTCGCATACTTCCGCCTTGCTTCTTCATAATCTCCTGACAAATGTATAAGCCATAGCCATTCCCGTAACTTGAAGGAAGCACCTTACCTTCCGGAGACTCATTCCATTCTGCAAGCACACCTTCATCCATACCAATACCATCATCATGAACAAAAACTTTCGCTTCCTGCTCATTTATAATTACATTCATACGAACTTGCGTAGCATCACTATATTTAATCGCATTATCAAGCACATTCAAGAAAATTTGCTTCGTCTTATCAAAATCCGCAACAACGTGTACTTCTGTTAACTCATTCATAACTTCAATTTCAAACTGCTGCAACCTAAGTTTCACAATCGAAACCGCTTCTTCTGCCAATTCTTTAATATTCACGACTGTAGGTGACACTTCAAACGTACTCTTCCCGTACTTTGAAGACTTAAGTAATTCCTCTACAAGTGATAATAGACGCTCACTTTCTACAGACACATAACGGAGGCTCTCCTGCACATCCTCCTTCGACTGCAACTTCGGAATTAAATCCACATAACCGATAATTGCCGTAAGCGGTGTTTTCAGCTCATGCGTAATGCGGTCCAAGAAATCTTTCTGTTTCTCTTTCTCTTCCTTCAGCTGCTTAATATGCAGCTCAATCCCATCAGCCATCGCATTAAAGGACGCTGAAAGCTGCGCAATTTCCACATACTCATTCAGCTCAATCTTACTTTCATAATCTCCATTCGCAAGCCGATATGCCATTTGCCTTAACTGATCAATTGGTTTATGAAGAGACTTCGCCAAACGAATCGCAAAGAAAATACCAGCAGCTACTAAACAAAGAGAAGTCATTAAAAACGTCCAACTCACATTTGTTAAAACTTCCTTCTCATCCGTTAACTCATTTATAAAACGAATACTTCCAATGACATCGTTTCCATAATAAACCGGACTTGAAAACAAAAGAATTGGAGCTGGGTCTCCCTCCTCGAAAACATACGATTTCTTTCCCTTCAAAGAACTCTCGATGTCAATATTCCGATGAAGTAACGCTCCTTTTTGTGTATCTACAACAACATCTCCATTCTTCCCAATCATCTGCACCCGGACATCCATTCGCTTCGCTAAATACGAAGCAATTAAAAGCGAATTAGGACCTAACGTCTCCACTTCTGCTTCCTTCTCTAAATAATTCATCGTATAAATTTGCGCTTCCACACTTAACTTTTCTAAGGAATCTGCCGCATTATGATACACATTCTTCTCCAGTGCAATATAAACCACCGCATACAAAAGAACAAGAATTGGAATCAACAACCCAACTATTCCAAACACCATATTTCGTTTTAAAGACATATCATCACCTTTTAGCAATCAAGCTTATACCCAACACCATAAATTGTCTTAATATACTCCCCGCTCGCGCCGAGTTTCTTCCGAAGCCTTTGCACCATAATATCAACCGCTCTTGTATTTCCGATATACTCAAACCCCCATACCTTCTCTAATAGCTCATCCCTCATGAACACACGCTGCGGATTCGAAACAAACAACTGACATAAATTAAACTCTCGGTACGTTAACTGAATCTCCTGCCCACTCACATGAAGCTTTCGTTCCTTTGGACAAATAAGTAAATCACCAGCCCCAATCACCTCATGATTTAAAGGAACCTCCTTCTTCTTCACGCGCCGCGCCATATTCTTCACCCGAAGAATAAGCTCGGCATAATTAAAAGGCTTCGTCACATAATCATCAGCTCCAAGCTGAAGACCAAGTAACTTATCATTCATCTGACTCTTCGCTGTCAGCATAAGCACCGGAATATCACGCTCCTTCTCTCTGAATAAACGTAACAACTCATACCCATCCGTATCAGGAAGCATCACATCTAAAATAAGTACATCCGGTCGGTCGTTCCATCTCTCTAAAGCTTCTCTCCCATCAGCCGCCGTCAATACTTCATACCCTTCCATCTCTAACTGCATCCGAATCAAATTACGAATACTCGATTCATCATCTACTACAAGTATTTTCATCATTCTCCTCCTTCCATCCTGTATTATAGTACAGTTTAGTATAGCAAAAATAAGACAAAAAAAGAGAGGGTATTGTCGAACATATTTTGTCGACGATACCCTCTCTCATTTATTAAACTTATTTCTCATACCCATTAGGTTTCTTCTGATACCAATCCCACGCGTGCTCGATAATTGTCTTCACATTTACATACTCAGGATTCCATCCTAACTTCTCTTTCGCCTTTTGAGAAGAAGCTACTAAGCGTGCTGGATCTCCCGCACGGCGTGGTGCCATCTCAGCTGGAATCTCATGATTCGTAACTTCACGAACTGCATCAACGATTTCTTTTACACTAAAGCCATTACCATTTCCTAAGTTGTAGAAATCACTCTCTCCACCATTTTGCAGGTCCTTAAGCCCTAAGAAATGAGCTGCCACTAAATCTTCAACATGAATATAATCACGGATACAAGTACCATCTGGTGTATTATAATCATCACCAAACATCATAATCTTCTCACGTTGACCTAACGCCACTTGTAAAACAAGCGGAATTAAATGTGTCTCTGGACGGTGATCTTCTCCAATAATACCACTTGGAGTTGCACCAGCCACATTAAAGTATCTGAAAATCTTATATCTTAAATTAGAGGCTTGACTATACCAATGAAGCATCTTCTCAATTGCTAACTTCGTCTCTCCGTACGTATTCGTCGGATTTGTCGTCGTTCCCTCAGTAATAAGGTCTACATCTACTTCACCATAAGTCGCCGCAGTAGAAGAGAAAATAAACTTATCTACTTTAAACTCATCCATTACTTCTAGCAAGCAAAGTGCGCCATACACATTGTTATTATAATATTGAAGAGGCTTCTCCATACTAACGCCAACTAAAGAATCAGCTGCGAAATGCATAACCGCTTCAATATTTTCTTGTTTAAAAACATCTCTTAAAAATTCCTTATCACGAAGGTCACCATTATAAAACTTCGCACCTTCCGTAATTGCATCTTCATGACCAGTTTGTAAGTTATCTACTACTACTACCGATAAACCTTCATCAACTAGTTTTTTAACAGCGTGAGAACCGATATAGCCCGCTCCGCCGCAGATTAAGATTGAGTTCATTGTTTTCCTCCCACATATTTACTAGGATTTCTTAATTACTTTACTAATATAAAAGGTATACGATTGCTCGTATACCTTTTATATACCCTTCATTACTTAGCTACAAAATAATCCGTTACATATTGCGCCCAAACTTCATGTCCCTTAGCACTTGGGAAACCGAACTCTGTTTGTAAGTACGGTAAAATTGCTTTCGTTGTTGCATCAGGCCATGCTCCCCAATGATCCACATATGCATAACCATTTTGCGTCGCAAATTGTTTTAATGCTTCAATCGCTTTCGGATAATTCTTCGCACCATACACTGGGTTTGATGGTTGAATCATAATTGTAGCGCCTTTTGCACTAGTAGAAAGTGCCTGAACAAACTTCTGTGTACTCGCAACCGAATTTCCATTACCAGTTTTTCCGTTGTCGGTAATAAATGGTGGTTCAAATAAAATTACATCCGGATTGTCTTTCGCAATCTCTTTATCGCGTTTATTTGCAATTAATTCCTCTGTACTTTCACCCTTATATTCCTTTACCGTCACATTCCATAAACCTTTACCGTAAGAAGCCTCTAAATTAGCAGTGAACTTGGCTACCCAAGCATCTTTTTCAGATGAAGAAGCTTCATCACCAACAATAACAAGGTTTACTGCCTTTTTATCCTGAGCAGCCTTCTTTAACTTCTCTTTCACTGCATCTGGCAAGTTCTTTGCGTATGCTTCATTAAAAGATGACTTTGCATCTTGTTTTTTCTCTTCTTTTTTCTCTTCTTTCTTCGCTCCGCTATCTTTCACTTCAGCCTTTGTCTTCGTTACTTCACTCGTTTGCCCTGTTGCATTCGCAACCTTCTTATTCCAATATAGTTTACCGCTCACAACCGAAGCAATAAACAATACAAAAATAAATAGGACAACTACTGCTTTCTTATTCATCGATTCACCTCATCTATTAATCTCACAATATATAATACTAATATAAATCTACGCAAAAATAAACCCAACTCCTTCCAAAGGAGTTGGGTTCGATACATATTACTTAGTCAATTCAAGATGTGCTTTTAACTTGTTCGTTAAATCTTGTTTTGCTGCATCTGGAACATAGTAGTACCAAATACCATCAGCGGCTTTGTGACCGTCACCTGGGATTTGAATTTCTTCACTGTTTTGCAAGCAATTTTTATAATTCTTTTGCATATCAAACATTTGATCTTGCGTTAAGTTTGTTTTCACATTCTTTTGAATCGCTGTAAGTACATCTCCATAGCTTGATAAAGAAGAGAAGCTTGCGCCTTTCTTAATAACAGCCTGCATCACTTGACGTTGACGCATTTGACGTCCGAAGTCGCCACGTGGATCTTCTTTACGCATGCGTGTGAATGCTAGTGCTTGGTCACCTGTTAAATGTATATTACCTTTGGCAAAATGATGATTATCTTGCGTGAATTCTAAATCATTATTAACATCCACGCCACCGACCGCATCAACAATATCTTTAAAACCTTCCATGTTGACTTCAACATAGTAATTGATAGGAATATTTAAGAATTTTTCTACTGTTGCTACAGACATATCTACGCCACCAAATGCATAAGCATGGTTGATTTTATCACTTTTCCCTTTTCCAACGATTTCTGTATATGTATCACGAGGAATGCTTACAGTCTTCATTGAATTATTTTTAGGATTTAACGTGATGACCATTAAAGAATCTGAACGGCCTTTGTCTTCACCGCGTTCATCCGCTCCTAATAATACGATAGAAACAGGCTCAGATTTATTAATTTTTTCTTCTTGTTTATTATTTTCATCACGTTTTAATGGCTTATGAACCTCATCTAATGTTTTTGAAACAGAAGAATATATATTATAAGCGTAGACTCCTCCACCTATAATTAATACTCCTATGATTCCTAATATCCAAAATAGGATTTTCTTTTTCATTTCATTATAACCTTCTTTCTTCAATTATTATGAATATATTTCCTAGTAACCAAAATCTCAATCAACTGTATCATACTAAGAATATAATTTCACAATCCCATTATCGTATTATATATTTTATACTGACCTCAAAAATTCAAATTTGAATTGCCACATTCAATCATTATAGAAACATATGTAAAATTATTTTAATTTTCCCATTAGCCTACTGTCATTTAGTTTATTTGGAGTCATTTTAATTTTTATTTATATAACTTATGCACTATTTATTCTAATTTCTCATGATATTCTTTAATTATTTTCTTGGTATATTTTAGTGATTTGAGATATACCAAATGAGTATATCGACCTAGGTAAAATAATATAAAAAAGGTTGCTCTATATTAAAAATATCACTTTTTGACCTATGATAAAATATAAAAGTAAAGGTAGTCCCTTTAAAGTGCTCCCCTACTTTAATCATTTCCTATATACGCTTGAAAAATAAATGTCACTTTATAACACCCCTATAAAACTTAGAGAATATCTATGACCTGCTTCTCTCTATAGAGATTAGAAAAAATCTATATAACACAACTCATTAAGCTAATCATAAAGAGCTATATTTTAGAATGCTAAGAGGCTGTCACTTTATAATTTGAATCACTATTTTTATGTATATTATTTCCTCTACTAACTCTAGAATTAAAATTCAATCCATGAGTTAATCCGAAAATAAAACAAAAAATAGTAAAATATGTGAACCATCCTTGAAATATAGGCTCAACCATAAACGTTAAAAACATAGCTGTATATAATCCTACAATTAGAGCTTTTAATAATGCTGGTTGATTGGATTTAACAAAATTTCGCAAAGTTAACAATGCCAAAAACGTTACTAGACATAATAAACAAAAGGACAACATGCCAACATCATATCCCACATCTAACCACATATTATGTGCATAATTCAAACTTAATGATGTTTTTCTCCCTCCTGTTGGATTTATAAATAATCCTCGTAATGCTTCCTTCCAGGTTTCAAAACGAGGATCGTTTCCCATATTCATTTCATTGAATCGAGAAAATAAGGGATATTGTAATAAAAAGTATTTAATAGACATATTATTTTCGTATAAAAAATTCATCAAACCTACAAATAATATTCCCAAAAACCATTTTATAATTTTTAGATATGTCACTTTTCCAACTAATAAACTTACAGATATTAGTGAGACTAAAATCAATACAAAACCTGTTCTATTTGCTAAAGTTATAATCCCATACAAACTAACCATAAAAGAGAAGATACACAAAACTTTCATGATTTTCCCATACCTTAATTCCTTAAAGCTCATGAAACAAATTGGTAGCATTATTAAACCAAATGACAAATATGTATTAAATCCCGTAGCACTAATAAGACTGTCATTCCAAATGTTTAAAACATAACGACCATTTAATGCTTTCACTGCTACATCCATATCACCGTACCTATTAATTGTCTTCATTAGGCTTAAAAATGAAAACAACACAAAAGAGAAGATAATACCAAAAATAATATTATAAGCTATTTTTTTATCTAACCCATCTTTTCTTGCCACAAGTTCACCTAACATAAATAAGCAAACAGGATATAATAAGTAAGAATAAAAATTAAAGCTAGAAGATATATACCCATAACTACTCATTGTGAGGGTAAATATGATAGAGAAAGCAATGATTATACCTAAAATAATAAAATATCTAATATTAAATCGATAAAATATTAGATGGATTAATAAAAATGGTAGTAGCAAAAAAGGTATAAAAATTCCTTCTCCCCTAAAGTTCAGACAATATAGAACAAGAGCGAAAAAATATAAAATTTGTACTTTTTTCCCTTTATAAACCTCGTTAATTCCCAAAAATAACAACTCCTAAAGTAAAACCTTTACTATTTCATAACAATTCATTTAATTCTAGAGTATTTTTTTAACCTTTATAGTATCTTTATCCTGTGATACACCCCAAAACCTTTATGAATATAACATTGCTTTTATTGAAGATTTATTATAAAAGGACTAAAAATCTATATAAATGAGTTGCCTTTTCACTTTCTTATTCTATAGAAGCTAAACATTTGATTTGTAAACCTTATGTGAACATGTTTTTTATTACTTAATTCACATTTCAAAATTATGATTCATTTATATAACTTCTTATCCTTTAATCTCTACTAAATAAATCTCTTGTATACACTTTATCTACTACTTCACGTAAGTCATCAGATAGTCTATTAGCCACAATTACATCACTTACCCTCTTAAAAACATCGAAGTCATTTATTACTCTAGAATTATAAAATTTCTCTTCATGAAGAGTTGGTTCATAAACAACTACTTCAATCCCTTTCGCTTTAATACGCTTCATAATTCCTTGAACAGCTGATTGTCTAAAATTATCTGAATCCATTTTCATAGTAAGTCTATATATACCTACAATCTTAGGATTCTTCTGTATAATCATTTCTGCAATGTGATCTTTTCTTGTTCTATTTGCATCAACAATTGCTGTCATTATATTATTAGGAACATCGGCATAATTTGCTAATAGTTGTTTTGTATCTTTAGGTAAGCAATATCCACCATAACCAAAAGATGGATTATTATAATGACTACCTATTCGTGAATCTAGTCCAACCCCATCGATTATTTGTTGTGTATCTAATCCTCTTACTTCTGCATATGAATCTAGTTCATTAAAGAAAGCCACCCTCATCGCTAAATACGTGTTAGCAAATAATTTAATGGCTTCTGCTTCAGTTGAGTTTGTAAATAATACATGAATGTCATCTTTAGTAGCCCCTTGAACTAATAAATCAGCAAATTCCATTGCCCTCTCTGATTGTTCACCTACAATTATACGCGAAGGATATAAATTATCGTATAAAGCTTTTCCCTCTCTTAAAAACTCTGGTGAAAAAATAATATTCTCCGTTTCAAACTTCTCTCTTACCTTCTCTGTATACCCTACTGGAACTGTTGATTTAATTATCATTATCGCTTCTGGATTTATAGATAAAACATTAGCAATCACAGCTTCGACAGTTCTTGTATTAAAATAGTTCTTATCTGGATCATAATTTGTTGGCGTTGCAATGATGACATACTCTGCATCCTTAAATGCTTTATAATTATCCGTGGTGGCAACTAAATTTAAATCTTTGTTTGCTAAAAATTCTTCAATCTCATTATCTATAATTGGAGATTTTCTATTATTAATCATATCTACTTTTTCTTGAATAATATCAAGTGCTATTACCTCATTATATTGGGCTAATAAGATTGCATTAGATAAGCCTACATAACCTGTTCCTGCTATTGTGATTTTCATCCTAATCACATCCTCAATAACTTTTTTATAAAACGTTTTGGTTTAATTAAACAATATTGTAAACTGGAACCATAATGATTTTGAAAATTCTTTAGTATTTCCCGGTTTAAATCTGGATCATCAAAGCTACATTTTGTAAAATTTTTATCGATTTCTACATTATAATGAGATGTAATTCCACTATGTGTTCCAGAACCATCTAACCCAATATTTTTCACTCGGGACTTGACTGGATATACAGTGAGTAGATTCCTTTTTGATTGAGTATAGCACCAACGGATGGCCCATGAATCTATAATTCCTTCCATTTGGGAATCCAACATATTCGCCATATCTCTCCCACCGCGATTAAATCGATTTTTCAAATGTCTGCTCGATTTAAATTCTGCGTAGTCTTTTACATCCCAATCCACTTGATCCCATCTATTCTTCCATGTCGCCCATCCCCAACTACATCCTCTATAAGAGTAATAAATCTCACTCTTATAATCTTTTGGAAATGCAATTGGTATATTATATCCACTAATTGACCATACCTTATCTAAATTACAATAGTAATCCAACGCATCATTCATATAAGTTAAAAAATCAGGTGCTGTTATTAAATCATCTTCTAAAACAATTACTTTTCCATACTTACCAATAATTTCACTAACTCCATGAATTACCGATTTGGCTAATCCCTTATTTGCCTCGGATTTCGTAATCGTAAACGACTTGAAATATTTTTTTTCTTCAACACTATCTATATAATCTCGTACTACTTTCACCTTTTCTACTGATTCTTCATTTTTAGCTGCATCAGAAAAAATAAAGACATTAGATTCTCTTGCTAATTCATTCTTTGATAAAGCTTCAATTGTTTGTATTGTGTGTTCAGGTCTATTGTAAACAAAAATTATCACCGGAGCTAACATTCAGTGGCCTCCATTATTTAAATAAAATTTATAGTTTTCTTACATTAAATAAATATTTAGGGGAAAACGCTTTTATAATCATGATACTAGATATTCGTGTCTTTTTAAAAAATGCTAACACAAAGATATTTGCAAAAGCTTGGGCTATAAGGGTTGCAAAAGCCGCCCCAAAACCACCATAATTCGGTATTAATAGATAATTCAGTCCTACATTTATTATCAACCCTGCAGAAGTATAAAGTAATGTGTACTTTTGTAGATTCTCAACTAATAGCCAAATTGAACGTGCTGATCCTAGTGTTGCAAAAGTACCTGCCCATACGCTGATTGTAATTATATTTGCTGCATGTTTATATTCTTGCCCATATAAAATAGCCACAATAAGATCTGAAAATAAAATCATGCATATTCCAAATAATATTCCAATCCATGCCACAATTGAATACAAGGTTTGCATAGAATTAATATAATTATTATGCGACTCCAACTTTTTCTTCATAATAATAGGTTGAAATGATGTAATAACAGCTAAAGGTACAAAATACCACATGCTTGCAATTTGTGTTGCAGCCGAATACATACCTAATTCCTTCTTGTTCGTCAACATAGAACCCAACATAACCTTGTCGATTTGCATATAAAGAGTGACCATCAATCCTGAAAGAATCAAATACCAACTTTTTGATAATACTTTTTTTGCATATTGAAATTCAAACTTCCATTTCGTATGAGATGTTCGATTTTTAAAATATGCAATTACTAGTGCTATGCCTACAATCAATGCATCAGATGTATAAATGAGAGCTAGGTGCAATAAATTTCCATTAAAAAACACAAAAGCAATTTTAAGTAATGCAGAAAACGCATACGCTCCCATACGAATCAATGAAGATATTTTCGACTTTTGATACGCTTGTATCCAATACTCAATGACCTCTAATGATTTAATTATCATGGTAAATGACATAATCATTACAAGTAAATGTATAAGAGGCTCATCTGGTGCTAACACCCGAACACTTATACTAGCCAAAAACACTACAACGATACCACCTAGTACTCTTAAAATTAAAGACGTATAAAGTATAGTCCCCTCTTCTTCTTCTTGGTGCACAATCGATTTTACGGATAATGTTTCTAAACCTAATGTGGATAATGCGGTAAACAACGTAACAAAGGCCAAAGCATAATTGTATAATCCATAATTTTCAGGTCCTAGATACCTAGCTACCAATGCCATTACAAATACACCAATAACCATATTAAACACTTTGTCGCCAACTAGCCAACTTGCATTACCAATAATCTTTGCAGCAACTTCGTTTCCCTTTATACGTTTATACGATAGTGCAATAATATTTTTAACTTTCAATGCCTATACCTTCTTTTATAAAATCTCTTTATATATATCTATTAGACGTTTTACGTTTTTTACAGGATCATGTGTTTTTAAAGCATGCGCTCTTGAATTGTCAGAAAAACCCAAAGCTAATTCTTCATTTTCAAATATTTCACATACATAATGCGCTAGCATATAAGGAGCATCGGTTTGATATACAAACCCTTCCTCTTTATGCTTTAACATATCTGAAACACCACCGACATCTGAAGCAACACAGGGAACTCCTAATATCATTGCTTCACCCAAAGAATTCGGACTATTTTCAATAGATGATGGGCAAACAAATACATTTGACCGTAGATATCTTTCGCACATTTGTTTTTCATTTAATAATCCAGTAAAAATAATTTTATCTTGCAGATTATATTTTCTAATTAACTCTTTAATATATTTCCCATAAGATGAAATTTTCATCTTTTCTTTCAAAGTTTCGGATTTTGTTATATCCATACCGCCAATATATAACTTTGTATTAGGAAATCTCTTTAATATCAAATGCATTGCTTCAATCATAAAATGCAGACCCTTTATAGGATAAGATCCTTGACTTAAAAAAATAGAATTCCTTTCTATTTTTTCTATGTTCCACCGATGGTTATAAAACTCTTCTCTTAATGTTTCATCACAATGATGATAAATCACATCGGGATTTATCTGAGTAGAACATGCTTTATCCCAAGTAGTTCTACCCATAACATGCCTTACCTTCCTCAATGCCTTAACTTCAAATTTCCCACGTTTAATAAATCCTCTTTGCTGTTTTTTAATATTATCTCGTTTTAATAAATCCCTAAAAGTATACCTAGTTTGCACCTTTACAGGTAGAGATAATGTATAGTGTTTGGCATAAATAGATACTAAACCTTGGATAGATATCACCGTCTTAATATCTTTCTTTTGACAAACATTTATCATCGAAAGCGTATGAGTAAATTCAGTACCAAAAATATGAACGATGTCAGGCGTACATTCTTCTATAATTTTCTCTAGATATTGGTTATTCCTGATTTCGTTTACATCACTACTATTAACGGAGGGGAATATATAATATTCAATTTTATCTCCGCGTAATAACTTCACATCATTAATTCTGTTATTTGGAGATGCAACAGAAAGTAACACACCATCAGTCGACGAAAGTGTTGTAGATGCATTAATGAGCCATCCACCAAAAGGAAGCACTTCCTCATTCAGAAGTAAACTAGCTTCTGGAAGAGGGATGTTTGTAAGCCACAGTATTTTCATATATAAAACTCTCCTTACCCCTTCACTCTAAGTAACTACAGATTAAATTAAACAGTTTGAATCTAAAAATTAAAATATTACTTATAATTTATTAATAATGATTACTACTAAAAACAGGATATATCCCTTTAGTATTATAGCCAACACTCCGAATAATTCAGAATATTTTTTCTAAAACCAGTGATATAAGGAAATTTAGGATTCTAAATATCTTACTAACTTGAATGCACCTTATTCCAAATAATATTAATCCAAGCTTTTCTTAGATATTGTCCTATTTTCAATTATGATATTAAGAAAATCTAAAGTCTTTTTCGCTTGAACCGTACTATTTTTATTTTCTAAAATAAATCTTCTAGCTCCCTCAGTTAGCTGGTTTATTTTTTCATTTGGGGTCGATAATACCTCCTCAATTGCTTGTCTAATTGAATTGATGTCACTATTATTTATGGAATAAATGTATTTACCATATTCTTCTGGTATACATTTTAATTTTGTAGTTAAAAATGGTGTTCCCGAAACCATATATTCAAATGTTTTCGAAGGAAAAGAATACATAGTATATTCATCATCTGGGTTTCTTGCATTAATTAGTAACGCAGCTTTTTTTTCATATTCAAAAACTTTCGCTCGTGGTTGAAAACCAAAATATTTAACCCTATGATCTTTTAACGATAGATTTTCTATATATTCCTTCATATCCCCATCACCAAAAAGCCAAAGTTCAAGTTCACTGTCCTCTATTTGTTCAAACGCATCTAAAATATTTTTAACTCCATATTCAAAAGCCAATGTGCCTGCATACATAATAGCCTTACTCTTAGGCACTTCAGAAAAATCTAAATCATTATTAAAAATACCTTCCATGATTATATACGGCTTATTTGAAGTATTTACTTTTTCTTTCATTGGCTCAGCAAAGAGAACATAACCATCGTAGCTATGTTCAATAAAACTCACTAATTTCACATAATATGATAGTAACATTTTCTTAATCCAATGCATTTCCTTTTGTCTCTTAGAATTCATTACATCGCTTGAAAGATCTGTAAAAACATTTACTCGCTTTATTCTGAATAACTTGGAAACTACATAAATACCTAGAGACAGCGGTGTATAATTAAATGGTGTTAGAATAATTTTATCTTTATCATTAAAGTTTTTTATTCCCCATTTCAACGTTAAGAATATACCTTGAAATAAAGAATATACTTCTTTAATGATTGGCAAATTAAAATTAGATAAATACTTTACTATATATTTATTATTTAATTGCCTTTTTCTCTTCTTAAAATATAAGAATTTCCCTCTTGGATAATATTGTTCTTGATAAAGATATTTTATATCCATATCAACATCTTGAATCTCAGAGAAACCACTTACTAATGCCTTCTCAAAAGAATATTGTGCAATACGGGAAGGTTCTCTTTTTGTACTAGATATTGATTCAAGCCATTCTTCGTCACAAAGACTACCAAAATATAAAATTTTCATTTTCTACACCTATAAGATTAGTTTTTTATAAATTTCAATGTCATTTTTACAATTACTTAACAACTTTTCTATTTATCTAGCTGTTAAGTAAAATATCAATTAATAGTTTTGTTTTGTTATTTTCATATTGAACCTCACGTGAATTATTGTATTCCCTCTGTTTTTGAAGATATTGACACATTAATACACTCAATTCTTTTGAATTAAACGCATCAAAAAAACCTACGTTTTCATATCCTTCAAGTATCTCCTTTGCAAAGGGGGTATCTGCCGCAAGTATAACTCCTTGACACATCCTTACTTCAAGTAAAGGCATACCAAAGGTTTCAATATAGGAAGGGAACAACAAAATTGACTTAGCATATGCTTCAAATACTTCTTCTCTTGTTTTTTGTCCTACAAAATGAATAGGTAATTGTTGAGTTTTCACCTGTCTATACAACTCTATAATATGCTGATTTTCATCTCCGTTTAATGTAAAAATCACTTTATAATTCAAAGTTGTTAAACTTTTCAACTTCTCACAAGCTTCTACAATAACTTTATGATTTTTATACACACTTTCACTAGCAGGATAGAAAAAAGTTGATAATGATTTTTGATTAGGTTCAAAATATTTCTCTATCTTCGTATTAATAGTTGGTGGTATAACCTCAATTTTATTGTTCTGAACTTGACCTTCCTTCATACAAGCCTGTTTCATCCATTGTGTTTGTACAATAATATGATTTGCTTTTTTTATCGAGTCAATTATTTTACGGCCTATTATATTTTGATATACCCAAAATAGTTTATTTTCTTTAATTGAAAATTTATGCTCCACAAATGGTAAAGGTTGATGCACATAAAGAGTTTGGTTACATTTAATGTGTGGTATTATAACATTTTGAAATGAAAGTACTTTATCAATTTTATATTTTTTTACTAACTTTGGTGCTATAAAATGGTCAAAATAAAAACGGTGTCCCCAACTTTTTTTAACCCATGGAAAATTTAGCACTTTTATATTATCTGTTTCTTCTAATTTAGGTGTGCTTAATACAAAAAACCAGTTAATATTTGTGTTATTACTTTCAACCACTTCATTATAAAAATCATTTAAGATAGATAATGCTCCACCTCTTTCTGCTGGAACATCAAAAACCATAATATTCATATCTATATTCCTTTCTCCAAACCAGTACATTAATAATTTAAACGAAAGTCTTAATATGCCCTATAAGTTTCATTTATATATTTAATTTCAATAATTATTTACTAAATAAAGCTTACCACTACTTCTTGAAACAATTCTATAACTAAGAGAATATTGATTCAAACATATGGAGATATCCAGACATGCCCTTGATAATCAGACTGACTAGTGTATAAGCTTCAATTTGCTAATAACAAATTAAGAATACAAGTAAATTATCCCTTATAAGCTTTAAATATATAAACATTTGGGGGAGCAATCCATTTCAAAACATCTCCCCCAAACGAATCATAAACACTATAAATGATCCCACTATACTAATTGGTTAATAATAACTAGGTACCGTCATAAAAAATTAATATTTTATTTCCCCCAGACAACTCTATTAACATAGTCTGTATATGAAAGAATTATTCTAAGTACTTTATCTGATACATTTGGCATGCTGTAATCACCTACAAGTCTTAATGTGTTTTTCTCTTGGGTTTCTAGTACTTCTAATCCTTGAAGAATACGATCTTTTCCTAAACCAACCATCATAACAGATGCTTCCTCCATTGCTTCTGGTCTTTCATGGGCTTGTCTAATATTTAACGCCTTAAAACCAAGAATTGAGGATTCCTCACTAATAGTGCCACTATCACTAAGGACTGTTTTTGATTTGATTTGAAGTTTCACATAATCATTGAATCCTAATGGTTTCAAGGTTCTTACTAACGGATTAAATTTAACTCCTTTTGTATCAATCATATTTTTAGTCCTCGGATGTGTACTTACAATTACAGGCATGTTATATTTTTCTGCAATTGCATTTAGACTATCTACTAAATCAAAGAAGTTAGTTTCTGAATTAATATTTTCTTCCCTATGCGTAGACACTACAAAATATTTATCCTCTTCCAGCTCTAATCTTTCTAATACATCTGAGTTCTCAATATCATCTTTCCTTGAATTTAGAACTTCAAACATTGGACTTCCTGTTTTAATAACCCTATCTGCCGACATTCCTTCTCGTAATAAATATTCCCTTGCAATATCACTGTAAGTTAAATTAATATCAGCCGTATGATCTACGATTTTTCTATTAGTTTCTTCAGGTACCCTTTGATCAAAACATCTATTCCCTGCTTCCATATGAAAAATTGGAATATGTCTCCTTTTAGCCGCAATAGCACATAAGCAACTATTTGTATCGCCTAGAACTAAAAGTGCATCTGGTTTAACTTCCTCCATAATAGGGTCAATCTTCACCAATATATTCCCAATGGTTTCTACCGCAGTCCCAGTTGCTGCATTTAAAAAATGATCTGGTTTCTTTAATTTAAAGTCATTAAAAAATACTTCATTTAATTCATAATCATAATTTTGGCCTGTATGAACGAGAATATGCTCTATTGATTTTGATTCTTCTAGTTTATTTATCACAGCTGATAGCCTTATAATCTCCGGTCTAGTACCTACAACTGTCATAACTTTTAATTTTTTCATCAACTATACCTCCAAAAAATAAGTATCTGGTCTTTCTGGATCAAAACATTCGTTTACCCACATTACTGTAACGAGATCGTTTTCTCCTACATTTACAATTGAATGTGTATATCCAACCGGTATATCAACAACTTGTAATTTTTCTCCACTCACTCGATATTCAATAATATCCTCTGAATCTATCTTTCTAAATCGAATTAAACCTTCACCACTCACTACTAAAAACTTCTCATTTTTAGTGTGATGCCAATGATTCCCTTTAGTAATTCCTGGTTTTGATATATTTATAGAAACTTGTCCTCGCTCCGGTGTTCTCATAAACTCTGTAAATGACCCTCTATGATCACTGTGCATTTTTAAATCGTACGCAAATTGATCCTCTGGTAAAAAACTTAAATATGTACTATAAAGTTTTTTAGTTAGGGCATCCCCCATATTTGAAATACTTAAATTTTCTCTACCTTCTTTAAAGCTTTTGATAACATTAGCTAACTCACCAAGTTTAATGTTATGAGTTACAGGCACAAAACAATAATCATCCTGTATAGTTGGGTTATGATTCAAAGCTTTAGAAAACTCTTCCAACACATCATCTATATAACAAAGATTCAGTTCTACATCCGGATCATTTACTTGAATGTCTAACCCTCTAGCAACATTATGACAAAATGTTGCTACCACCGTATTGTAATTAGGTTTACTCCACTTTCCAAATAAGTTGGGAAGTCTATATACATAAGCTCTAGCACCTGTTTCTTTAGAGTAATTGAATAACGCCTCTTCACCAGCTTTTTTACTTTTTCCATAAGGATTATTATTTTCTGCCTGAATGGAAGAAGTAATAAGTACAGGGGCCTTATTACCATGCTCTTTTAATAAGTTTAGCAATTGAGATGTAAACTCAGCATTTCCTTCCATAAATTCGTTTTCATCCTTAGGTCTATTCACACCAGCTAAATGGAAAACAAAATCACATTCTTTCGTATACCTTTCAAGTAATGTAATATTATCTTCTCTAGAAAATTCGAATATATCTTTATACCCCTGATTTTTAAGTTCGGCAACAAGGTTTTTTCCAAGGAAGCCCTTTGCACCTGTAACAAGAATTTTCATTAGTTATCCCGCCCTCTAATTCATTGAATAAATATTCGTCTTATTCCATTCCTCAAGTTCTTGTTTTACATAATCTAATTCTACTAATTTTTCTTTAATTTGCTCAATATCAAGGATTTGTGTATTATCTGAATTATATTCCCCAACAGTAGTAAGTTTTTGATTTCCTTCTGCAAAATACTTATCATAGTTAAGATCTCTTCGATCCGCAGGAACCCTAAAGAAACCTCCTAAATCTTCCGCTACCACGTATTCTTCCTTCGTTAATAATGTCTCATAACGCTTCTCTCCGTGGCGTGTACCAATTACTTTAATTTCATTATCAACATTAAATAATTCCTTTACAGCCTGAGCAAGATCACCAATGGTACTTGCAGGAGATTTTTGAACCATAATATCCCCAGCTACAGCATTTTGAAATGCAAATACTACTAATTCTACTGCCTCTTCTAAGCTCATCAGGAATCTTGTCATATTAGGATCAGTCACAGTTAAGGGTTGGCCCGCTTTAATTTGCTCTATGAATAGTGGAATAACTGATCCACGTGAAGCCATAACATTACCATATCTCGTACCACAAATAAGTGTGTTCTCTGGAGATACTGTTTTCGATTTTGCCACAAACACTTTTTCCATCATCGCTTTCGAAATACCCATAGCATTGATTGGATAAGCCGCTTTATCTGTAGATAAACAGATAACTTTCTTCACATCATATTCTATAGAAGCCGTCAGTACATTATCCGTACCTATAATGTTAGTCTTTACTGCTTCTAACGGGAAAAATTCACATGAAGGAACCTGTTTTAATGCAGCTGCATGAAAAACATAATCTACACCATGCATGGCATTTTTAACACTTGCTAAATCTCTTACATCACCTAAGTAAAATTTCAATTTGTCATTGCTATAAAGTTTTCTCATATCATCCTGTTTTTTTTCATCGCGTGAGAAAATACGAATCTCTTTTATATCAGTATCTAAAAATCTTTTCATTACTGCATTACCAAAAGAACCTGTACCACCTGTTATTAATAAAGTTTTATCCTTAAACATATTGATTGCCTCTTTTCATATTATTTGAAATGATTCATTATTATTTCATATGAGTTTCTTGCTGTATAATTAGCCTCTAAATATCTCCTAGCATTAATCCCCATAGATTTTCTCAATTCTCTGTTACACATTTGATTTAGCTTTTCACTAAAACTCTCACTATCACTACTTTCACACCACAGACCAAATCCACCATCTTCAATAATCTCTCCAATATCCGTATTTATATCAGTTGCTGCTAAAATAGGCATCGAAGCTTGCATATATGACAGGATTCTTGAAGGAAAGTTAGGTATTGTAAATCTTTTATCAAGAAATATTAATCCAACGTCACACGAATTTGCTAGAATATCATACTCATCCTTTGGTAGTTGAGAAAATAATTGTGTATTAGTTAAATTCTCGTTATTAATGCATGTTTTTAGTTTAGGGAACTCTGTCCCCGCTCCAACTATAACAAAGTGAACTTGATTATTATTTTTATTAACTTTGAGACACTCTATTAAAAAGTCAATTCCTTGTGGCTTCCCAAGATTTCCTCCATAAATAAGGACCGTTTTATCAATTGGTATCTTATATTTAGCCTTAACTTCATTACTCTTTCTTACATCTTTTTTTACCCTTAAAGGTTCTATGCTATTTGGACATACTTCAACAATATCTGGAGATATTTCAGGATTATTTTGTAATAAGAAATTCACGTTAGCTTGTGACATGCATCCAATATAATTTGAGATGCTATACAATTTTTTTTCCTTGGTCCTAAAATATTTATAAAGTAAACTCCCAATCCCTTTTTTCTTTATCATACCTAAATCTACTGCATTTTGAGGGAAAATATCTTTTAGCAATAAATATGTTTTTGCATTATCTCTTTTTTGTACGTATTCAACCGCCTTTTGAAGCGTTATTGGCGGTGTTGAATATAACACTAAATCAAATTTAACATCTGAAAAGTAGTTTTTAATACCTTTTAGAAATTTAGATTCCAAGGTTAAAGTTGAAATGCCCTTTTCAATCATGTTAGTTTTTTGAATATTACCAATTTGTAGTTTTAATATTTTACAATTTCCCGTATCAATCAACTTTGTTTTTTGCTGTTTTCTCTTTTCAGTTGGTGAAATAACATAGACATCGTTTCCGTTATTTGTAAATTCTCGCATCAAATCAGTGTATATGCCCTTTTCTTGAATTGTTGAAAAATCTAGAAGTGTTAAAAATAAGACATTCATACATTAAACTCTCCTCACCGGAACCCCTACATAAGTTCTAGATTCAGTTATATCTCTAATTACCACGGCACCTGCACCAATTTTACAGCTATGTGTAATATTTATATTATTACTTACTACACTACCAGTTCCCAACCAAGTACCTCTTCCAACTTTCACTGTCCCAGCTAAATGTGCCCCCGGTGATATATGAACATAGTCCTCAATTACATTGTCATGATCTACTGTAGAAGCAGTATTAATAATGCACCCTTTTCCGATATTAGTACAACAGTTAATTACAGCTCCTGCCATAACTACAGTTCCTGCTTCCAAATAAACCTGTTCTCCAATAATTGCACTCGGATGAATTAATACCGGGATACTCGCCTCTTCAGCTTCAAGTTGTCTCTGTATCTTCTCTCGTATGGCATTATTACCAATTCCAACAAAAAAATCGTAATCATCTATATACTTTGAGATACTTGTTGATTTATCAATTATTTCTATTCCCATTGAAGATTTTACATTTTCGTTATCATCTAAAAAAGCAATACTCTGCCATTTATTCATTTTCAGTGCGATATCAGCTATGACTTTTCCATGACCGCTAGCCCCGATTATAAGAAGTTTTTTTTTCATAACTCTATACTTCCTTTTCCGTTTCCTCTAAATGGCTCCATTGTAGCAGCAGTTTCTGAATTAATCCCTTCTCTGATAAAGACTTTCTTAATCGTTAAAAGAATGATTTTCCAATCTGTAATGAAGTTTACATTCTCAGCATACTCTACATCATAATTAAACTTTTCTTCCCAACTGATAGCATTCCGACCGTTAACTTGTGCTAACCCTGATAATCCTGGTCTAACTTCATGACGTCGTTTTTGATGTTCATTATATAACGGTAAATACTGAACTAATAACGGTCTAGGGCCTATAATTGACATATCGCCTTTAAAAATATTAAACAGACCTGGTAACTCATCAAGTGAAGTCGAACGTAAAAATTGACCAAACTTAGTAAGTCTTACACTATCAGGTAACAGCTCACCATTTTCACTTTTTTCATCTGTCATTGTTCTAAATTTATACATCTTAAAAACATTTCCATGCACTCCCGGTCTTTCTTGTTTAAATAAAACTGGGCTACCCAATTTTGTTTTTACAAGAAAAGCAACTATAAGAAATACTGGACTAAGCACTATAATAGCGATTAAAGACAGTATAAAATCCATTGGTCTTTTTATAAACCTGCTATAGATGCCACCTTGAGAACTCCTCATTATGCTAACCACAATCCTTTAATAATTTTCACGACTCTATCTAAATCTTCATCAGTTATTTTTGTATCACTTGGTAAGCAAACACCATTCTCAAATAGCTTCTCTGATACATCTGTACCAACAAAATCATATTTTTCAAAGAATGGCTGTAAATGCATTGGCTTCCACACTGGTCTAGATTCAATATTTTCTTTTTCAAGAGCTTCCATCACATCAATTGGTCGAACCTTTCCGTTCAAAGTCATAGAACTTAACCAATAGTTTGGTTCATTCCATTCATTACTAGGCATAAATTCAATACCTTCAAGATTTCCTAATTCCCTCTTATAAAAATCAAATATGTATCTCTTCTTCTGTACTCTCTCGTCTAATACCTTAAGTTGCCCTCTACCAATTCCAGCAACTACATTGCTCATACGATAGTTAAATCCTAGTTCACTATGTTGATAATGCCTTGCTTGATCTCTACTTTGAGTGGCCCAAAATCTTACTTTTGAAATTCGTTCTTCATCATCAGAAACAAGCATACCCCCACCCGAAGTAGTGATAATTTTATTACCATTAAAAGAAAAAATACCATAATCTCCAAAACTGCCAGTATGTTTACCTTTATAGTAAGTCCCTAAAGACTCCGCAGCATCTTCAATTAAAGTAACATCATATTTCTTACAAAGTTCAACAATCTTATCTATATCCGCAGAAAGACCATAAAGATGAACTACTATTACTGCTTTGACATTTGGATACTTTTTAAAGGCTTCTTCCAATGCTTTAGGGCACATATTCCAAGTTTCATAATCACTATCTATAAAAACAGGAGTAGCATTTTGATAAATAATAGGATTTGCTGTAGCTGAGAATGTAAGTGTTTGGCAAAAAACAACATCCCCCTCCCCTACTTCAGCTGCTTTTAGAGCTAGATGAATTGCAGCCGTCCCAGAAGATAATGCTGCCGCTGCTTTAGAGCTAACTTTCGTCGCTAACTCCCTTTCAAATCCATTTACATTTTCTCCAAGTGGTGCAATCCAATTTGTATCAAATGCTTCCTTAACATACTGCATTTCATAACCTTCATCACTCATATGTGGTGATGATAGTAATATTCTATCTCCCATTACAAAAACTTCCTTCCCTTAAATTATTTTTTTAGATTCACTTTATTATTTGCAATACCTAATAATCGTTCTCTTATTTCCTCTTTATCCATTCCCTCAAAATCATTCATAAATTGCCTTAAAATCTCTTGATCTATTAAAACAGCTTTCCCTATATGGATTTTAGGGAATACTTGCTCCGGATGAATTTCACCTTCATTTAATAACTCTTCATACATTTTTTCGCCCGGTCTTAATCCAGTAAATTCGATTCCAATCTCTTCAATAGAATAACCTGAAAGGGTAATAAGGTTTCTCGCTAAATCTACAATTTTCACAGGATCCCCCATATCGAGGACAAATAGTTCCCCACCTTTAGCTAACGTTCCCGCTTGAATTACTAATCTTGAAGCTTCTGGTATTGTCATAAAATAACGAATCATATCAGGGTGAGTAACAGTTACAGGTCCACCCTTTTGGATTTGTTTCTTAAATAATGGAATTACACTTCCCCTACTTCCAAGAACATTACCGAATCTAACCGCAACAAAACGTGTATTCGTACTAACAGATGCCATGTGTTGGACAATCATTTCTGCAAATCGTTTTGTAGCCCCCATTACATTCGTTGGATTTACAGCTTTATCTGTAGAAACCATAACAAACGTATTTACTTTAAACGTATCCGCCGCTTCAGCTACATTTTTTGTACCAAAAATATTATTTTTCACAGCCTCTTCAGGATTACGTTCCATTAAAGGTACATGCTTATGCGCAGCCGCATGGTATACAATATACGGACGATGTTTCTCTATTATTTCAAAAATCTTATTCCGATCTTGTACGTCAGCAATCTCCGTTGTAATTTCCACAGCATCTTTATAAGTAACTCTCATTTCCATTTCAATATTATAAATGCTGTTTTCACCATGACCTAATAGAACAATTTTTGCAGGTTTATACTTCATCACTTGACGACAAATTTCTGATCCAATTGATCCACCAGCACCTGTTACTAAAATCGTTTTACCTGCAATCTTTTCCCCAATTCCTGCATCATCTAATTGAATTGGTTCTCTTCCTAATAAATCCTCTACTTGCACATCACGGAATTCATTAACAGAAACTTTACCATCTAAAAGATCTTCAAGCATCGGTACAATTTGCGTTTTCGCCTTCGTTTTTGTACACTTCTCAAAAATCTCGTTTATTTGATTTCTACTTAAAGAAGGAATGGCAATAATAATATGTTCAATATCATTATCTTCTACAACTTCTTTAATATGATTTGTTGTGCCAACAACCGGCACATTATAAATCTCTAATTTTTGCTTATTTCTATCATCATCAACAAACACAATTGGATACAAATCTGCTTCCTTGTTATGCTGTAGTTGCCTTACTACCATAGTTCCTGCTGAACCAGCTCCAACAATCAATGTTCGTTTTTTATTGGTAGATTTTGTGATATACGTATCACGGAACATACGCCATACAAAGCGAGAGCCACCGATTAATAATAAATGTAACATCCATGCGATTGCTAAAATTCGAACATAAATATCATGATTTATTATTTGTTGAACAATTGCTGTTACAATAATAGAGAGAGTAATCGCTTTAAATATTTGCCTCAATTCACCAATACTTGCATATTCCCATGCCTTGTTATAAAGCTTATAAATAGCAGCAAAAATATGGTGACTACACAATAATGTAATAGAACTAATAATTACCGTCGTAGGAATTTCCCTTAATACATTCGGATGTATGAACCAATAGCTTAAGTACACGGCAGTTAATACGATAAATGAATCTAATAAAATTAATAATGAGAGCCGTTTTCGATAACTCAATATACCTATTCCCTTCTTTATATAACTTGTCTCTTATTGATAATAAAAAAGGACATTCTCTTATGAATGTACCTCATCTTTTTTTATAAGTTTCTTCATGTATTTCATTAAATCTGCTTTCAATTCTTCATTTTGAAGTGCCATCTCAATTGTCGTCTTAATAAACCCAAACTTCTCTCCAACATCATAACGAGTTCCTTCAAAATCATAAGCAAACACACGTTGAATCTCATTTAATCTTTGGATCGCATCGGTTAGTTGAATCTCGCCACCAGCACCTGTCTGCTGGTTCTCAAGGAACATAAAAATTTCTGGTGTTAATACGTAACGTCCCATAATCGCTAGATTTGATGGTGCTGTGCCTTCTTCTGGCTTCTCTACAAATTGACGCACTTGATAACGACGATCATTTTGTTCAACTGGATCAATGATACCGTAACGATGTGTTTCATTTTCTGGTACTGTTTGTACACCAATAACAGATGACTGTGTGCCTTCATATTGGTCCATTAGTTGGCGTAAACATGGTGTTTCTGCTTGAACAATATCATCACCAAGTAACACCGCAAATGGCTCGTTTCCAATAAATTTACGTGCGCACCATACTGCATGACCCAAACCTTTTGGTTCTTTTTGTCTTATGTAATGAATATTAATTTTTGAAGAAGCTTGTACTTTTTCAAGCACTTCATGTTTCCCTTTTTCGAGTAAGTTTTGCTCTAACTCAAAAGAATGATCGAAATGATCCTCAATTGCACGCTTTCCTTTTCCAGTCACAATAATAATATCTTCAATTCCTGATTCTATCGCTTCTTCTACTATGTATTGAATTGTCGGTTTATCAACGATTGGTAACATTTCTTTCGGCATTGCCTTCGTCGCTGGTAAAAACCTTGTCCCTAGTCCAGCAGCAGGTATAATCGCTTTTTTTACTTTTTTCAAATCTAGTACCCCCAAAAATATTATTTTATCTATATGTAGCAATAACAAAAAAACTACCTATAGAGTCATATTTATAACTCCATAGGTAGAGTTTCTAATATAAATAAATTATGGGCATCTAACCCATCCTCACGTCATGCTCCCGACGACAAGCGTCTAAGGTAGGTTCGAAATAAAATTTCTACCCACAGCACGACCGAGTGCCCCCGTTGATAACGGTTAGGAGACATCACCAGTTCCTTATTTAGAAAATCCCGAACAATTTTTTACGACGAATTAGTTCTGGATCTTCTTTATAAATTGCTTTTCCACTAATTAATAAATATGGATTTTCTTTTAAATCACTCATAACGTTCATTCCGAATTCTTTTCCGATTAATTCGTAGCTTTCTGCTAAATGAAACCCTCTTGATGTTGTGTTATGTGCATCTGATGCGATCATATGTGTTAAATTATGTTCAACGAGTTGTAGTGAGAATTTTTTTATCTTTTTGCCGAACTTTCCTAGTAAACTTCCCGCCGTTACTTGTGTTAATGCACCTTTACTTACAAGGTTATATAACTTATCTGGCCGCTCGATTAACTCGGCATTGCGTTCTGGATGAACGATAATTGGGATCATTCCTTTAACACGTAATTCATATAATAGTTGCTCTACATAGCGAGGTACATGATTAGATGGAAATTCAATTAATATGTATTTATTCGTTTCGTTTAAGGTAACGATTTTACTAGCTTCATAGTCTTCTAATAAATCACCATATAACCTGACCTCTTGCCCTGGTAAAATTTTCAGTGGAATTTCATTTTGTTGTAGTTCATCATTTAGTTGTTTTACTTGATGAATAATTGAAGTACGTTCATTTGTATATTTCCCGTTTTGATGGTGTGGTGTTGCGACGATTGTATGTATTCCTTCTTGGACAGCCTTTTGTGCCATGGCCAGACTATCTGTTACTGTTTGTGCACCATCATCGATGCCAGGTAAAATGTGACAATGTAAATCAATCATTTGTTTCATCCTCCCTCTCTCATATAAAAATCTTTTTTCCTTTGAATATGAGTTATCTCATATTCAAAGGAAAAAAGGAGATATGTTTTTGCCATATCTCACTTTTTAATTAGTTCGCACCGTAGTAATAATATAAGCCTTGTTCACGTTCACGATCGTTTAGAACAACACCTAACAATTTACCTTTTGCAGATTCTAATAACCCTTTTGCTTTTACTGCTGATTCTTTCTCTGTCGATTCACTACGCACGACAAGAATAGATGCATCACATACATTCGCCATAATTTGCGCGTCTGTTACAGCTAAAATTGGCGGTAAATCAAAGATGACTAAATCGTACATACTATATGCTTGCCCAAGAAGTTCTTTCATCGATTTTGAACCTAACAATTCCGCCGGATTTGGTGGGATTGGACCACACGCTAAAAAGTGTAAATTATCAACTAATGTCGTTTGTACACACTTCTCTAACCCTTCACTATATGTTAATACATTCGTTAATCCGAAAATATTATCAACTTGGAACATTTGATGCATCGCCGGTTTACGCATATCCGCATCAATTAACAATACTTTCTTTCCTTGTTGAGCGAAAACAACTGCCATATTCGCTGTCGTTGTCGTTTTCCCCTCACTTGGGTTCGCAGATGTTACCATTAGTGAATGCAAGTTTGTATCAACAGACGCAAACTCAACATTCGTTCGAATATTACGATATTGTTCTGAAATTGGTGATTTCGGTTGTTGATGAGCAATTAATTGACGACGTTGACGATGATTTTTTTTCTTTTTAAATAAACTATTAAGAGCCAATTGTTTGTCCCCTCACTTTTCTTGATGATGGAGCATGTGATTTCACGCTTGCTGTTTCTTCATCCATACGTGCTACAATACCTAACACCGGTAAGCCAAGTAAGCTTTCTACATCTTCTTCTTTTTTCACTGTGTTATCTAAGTATTCTAGTAAGAATGCAAGACCAACTGAAGCCATTAATCCAACAACGAAAGCAATTGCTACATTAAGCATAGGAACTGGCTTAATCGGAGATTGATTTTCCCCAACTTCTGCTTTTGATAATACCGTTACGTTATCGACATTCATAATTTTTGCAACTTCACCTTTAAATACATCTGCAGTTGCATTTGCAATATCACGAGCTAACTTCGGATCTTTATCCTCCGCTGTAACAGAAATGACCTGTGAGTCTTTTTCGTTTGCAACATTAATCTTTCCTGTTAAAGCTTGTGCAGTCATATTTAAATGTAATTTTTCATTCACTTGGTCTAAGACTACTGGACTTTTAATAATGACCTTATATGTATTCGTTAATTGAATATTTGTTTGAATCTCACCAGCTTGAATCATTGCACCCTCTTGCTTTTTCTGGTTAACAAGAATTTGCGTTGAAGATTGGTAGATTGGTGTCATGAAGAAGAAGCTAATGATAGCACTTACAATAGCTGCACCAAAGGCGATTACGAGGATCATTGCTAAACGTTTTTTTAAAATATAAAATAACTCTTTTAAACTAATTGTTTCTTCCATAAGTCCCTCCAACTTTCTAAAATTTGCACATAAGAAAAATTATAACATATAATCTTACATTTTTTTATTTTAGTCATATCTATGTTCTTTTGTTATTTGAAAACATATATAATCTTACAAAATAATCTTAAATATGACAACACATTCCATCAATTTTACAAAATTCMTATTATATCATTTTTTTTATATAATTCAATATATAATTTTAAAATAATTCAAAAAAACTGGTAACAACACTTACCAGCTTTAAAAATTACTATTTTACACATTATTTTCTAATAATATCCATATTGTTTTTGTTCTTCTTTTTTATCATTTAAAACGACGCCAAGTAGTTTTCCAGATGCTTTATCTAATATTTGTTTCGCCTTTATCAGTTTATCTTTTTCTGTTTTTTCACTACGAGCTACTAATACAACTCCATCGCATTTGTTTGCAAGTATTTGCGCGTCTGTAACCGCCAGCACAGGAGGCGTATCGATTAGAATGACGTCGAACATCTTATATGCCTCTAAAAGCATTTCGTCCATTTTACGGTATCCTAGTAGTTCTGCAGGGTTTGGCGGAATTGGGCCTGCTGGCATGACATATACATTATCTATATCTGTTTTTTGAATACATTGCATAAAAGAAGCCTGTCCTGATAATAAATTTGTTAAACCATTTGGATTGTGAACCGCAAATAAGTTTTGTAATGTCGGCTTACGTAAGTCCGCCCCAATTAACAATACTTTTTTCCCTTGTTGACCGAAAACAACTGCTAGATTAGAAATAGTTGTTGTTTTCCCGTCTCCTGGATCTGCTGAAGTGACAATAATAGAACGAATATGGTTATCTACAGATGTAAATTCAATGTTCGTACGAATGTTACGGTATTGTTCTGTAATACGTGATTTAGGCTCTTTATGTGTAATTAATTGTCGTAATGGTTTTCTTTTCTTTCTTCCGAACATGTTCTAGTCTCCTTTTTCAAAATGCGACCTTTTCCCTTTTTCTCTTTTATGCTCGATATGCTACGCCTATTTTTCATTTACTTCTACCGTTAAATTTCCCCATTACTTTCCTCTACAGTTCATCATAACGAATCATAATAACCTTTGTCCTATCTCATAACCTCTATAATGTGACAACGACATCTCTATTTTTGTCGCACTATCATTTATCTTAATTTCAAGATATTTACATCGCTATTATATACAAACTTCCATTCATTTACAATTAAGATTCTGATTACTTTGCATTTTAATATTTCAAATAAAAAATATAGTGATTAAAAAAATCCTTCTGCATATTACAGAAGGATTTTTTTAATCACTATCTATTCTTTCTTATCACCAATTGCAAATGTAATTTCAGCTTCACACGCAACTTCACCATCTACTGTTGCGATTGCTTTTCCTTTTCCAATTGGACCACGTACGCGCGTCATTTCTACTTCTAAACGAAGTTGATCACCTGGGCGTACTTGTTTTTTGAAGCGACAGTTGTCGATGCCTGCGAAGAAAGCAAGTCTCCCGCGGTTTTCTTCTTTCTTTAATACAGCAACTGCACCAACTTGCGCTAATGCTTCTACAATAAGTACACCAGGCATAACTGCATAATCTGGGAAGTGTCCATTAAAGAACTCCTCGTTTGCAGATACATTTTTAATTCCAACCGCTCTTTTTCCCTCATCCACTTCTAATATTTTATCAACAAGTAAAAACGGATAGCGGTGTGGAATGATTTCTTTAATTTGTTCTATATTTAGCATGTAACAATCGCCCCTTTTGTAATATTGGTCTTACCACTTGGACATATTGTTATTATCCCATTTTGTTTATTATTTGTCATTATAAAGTGAAACTTTAATCAGTGGGAGGTCCATCCCCCACTGATTATTAGCCCGTACCAATCGGGCTTTTACGGGCAGTTGATCTCCCACCTAACTCCCTTGCATTCGCCGAATTTTGAGGCGGGAGTCTTACTGCCCGTTAATGCGGGGTAAAGTACTACTTTACTTCCAATTATAAAAAAATGCATACACTCTATTCCATTAAAATAGTTGCACTTCTCAGCAACTGACACGGAGGTAGAAAAGAGTGTATGCCCAAATTAGGGAAAGGCAATATGTATTTGAACATTTTTTGCCTTAATGTCGTATTCGACTCATTATATTACAAACGTTTTCAAATATGAAAATATTAAATTTAACCATATATATGAATATTTTACCTGTTTTCTCTATTTTTCTTTATTTTCCTTCCATTTTCTCAATAAATTAAAAAAAATATAAAAATATAAAGATATAAAAAAATAAAAAGGACCAAGGTTTGATACCTTAGTCCTTCTCACTTTATCCCGATTGGTGAAGGCTAATAATCAGCGGGGGATGAACCTCCCACTGATTAAAGTTTCACTTTATTTCAATGCACGACGTGGTAATTTATCGATATTCTCTAACATAATACCTGTACCAATAGCAACACATTGCATTGGGTTTTCAGCGATTAATACTGGTACCTTTAATTCTTCTGCTAGAAGCATGTCGATACCGTGTAATAAAGCTCCACCGCCTGTTAGAATAACACCGCGGTCGATAATGTCCGCAGATAGTTCTGGTGGTGTGCGCTCTAGTACGCCTTTTGCAGCTTGTACAATGATAGCTGCGTCTTCTTTTAGTGCTTCTGTAATCTCTTCAGAGCATACTGTAATTGTACGTGGTAAACCTGTTACCATGTCACGTCCGCGAATTTCAAGCTCTTCACTACGTGCACCTGGGAATACTGTACCAACTTTAATTTTAATATTTTCTGAAGTACGTTCTCCAATTAATAGCTTATACTTACGTTTAACGTAGTTTAAGATTTCCATATCAAACTTATCGCCAGCCATTTTGATAGAGGAAGAGGTAACAATATCACCCATAGAAAGTACGGCAATATCTGTTGTACCTCCACCAATATCAACAACCATGTTTCCGCTTGGCTGGAAGATTTCCATACCCGCACCAACTGCGGCTACTTTTGGTTCTTCTTCTAAAAATACTGTTTTACCACCTGAACGTTCAGCAGCCTCACGAATTGCTTTTTGTTCTACAGATGTGATATTTGTTGGACAGCAAATTAAAATGCGAGGTTTTGAAAAGAAGCTCTTCACGTCTAATTTGTTAATGAAATACTTTAACATTGCTTCTGTAATTTCGAAATCTGCGATTACACCATCTTTAAGCGGACGAATTGCTACAATATTACCAGGTGTACGTCCCACCATACTTCTTGCTTCTTCACCTACTGCTAATACTTTTCCACTATTACGATCAATTGCCACAACAGATGGCTCATTTAATACAATACCCTTACCTTTAACATGAATTAATACGTTAGCCGTACCTAGGTCAATTCCGATATCTCGCGCAAACATTCCCGTCATTTCCTCCTCGATATTCAAAATCAGGTTACACCCGAATTCTTTTACACCTAATTTCTGATTTTATCATAAATTTAACAGAAACGTAATATTCGCAAAAAGAATTCTTCTGAAAAATATTACCGAATTCACAAGGAATGTTTGCTATTTTAGATTTATTGGCGCACAGGGTTTTCTGTATCTTCTTTTCGGTACTTTTGCTTTGTTGCTTCTCCACCTCTTAGATGACGAATAGACTTATGATAATCAAGAATTTCTTTCACTTCATTTGCGAGCTCTGGATTAATTTCTGGCAAACGTTCTGTTAAATCTTTATGGACTGTACTCTTTGATACCCCAAACTCCTTTGCGATTACACGCACTGTCTTTCTTGTCTCCACGATATACTTGCCAATCTTGATAGTTCTCTCTTTGATGTAATCGTGCACACCACTCGCCTCCCTAAATTGGATGTGAGAAGTGTGAAATGAGACTCGCTGCATACGACTATGAAGTAAATGTGAGTGCTGTTTGTAAGCGTTAAACATTCTTGGATTTATAATGAAATGATTCACGATTTCTCACCTCAAACACTCTCTTTGCATTGGTTTATACCATTGTATTGCCCGCACTACTGATATATGCTACATGTTCACTATTTTTGCGGACTAAGTTAAGAAAAATTACGTTTTTTTGTGAGAAATACGTTAACGATGACAATTATGGCGAAAAAAAGTGACACCTCTTTATAAAAGGTGTCACTCTTCTCTTTCATATTCTTCTTCTAACAACTGATGGTGGGGGACTTCTTTCTTACCGGCAATATAATAATATAAAGCGAATAAAACAAACAATAAAATGATAGCAATCGACAGAACAGATAAAAATGACACAGTATCCCCTCCCTTTTGTAATATATATTCGAGAATCTCGTCATTTTTCCTTGTTATTGCAACTTTTTTCTCGAAATTGATTATTTTTATATGAAAATAAAGTGAAACTTTAATCAGTGGGGGGTTTTGTTCATCCCCCACTGATTATTAGTTGAACCAATCGGGCGTTTACGGGCAGTTGATCTCCCACCTAACTTCTTTGCTCCAGCTGAATTTTGAGGTGGGAGTCTTACTGCCCGTTAATGCGGGATAAAAAAATCAGCTCTCCTAATGAGAACTGATTTTTTTACTTTATTATTCTTGTGAAGAAGAACCGTTAGATGATTCTGTAGAACCATTCGTTGATTTTTCTTCTTTTTGAGATTTGTCATCTTGTTTGCCGTTCGTCTCTTTATCACTAGTCGAACCGCTTGTTGATTTCTCTTCTTTTTGAGATTTCTCATCTTGTTTGCCGTTCGTCTCTTTATCACTAGTCGAGCCGCTTGTTGATTTCTCTTCTTTTTGAGACTTATCTTCTGGTTTCGTGCTTGTTGACTTTTCTTCTTTTTGAGATTTGTCATCAGCTTTTTTACCAGAAGCATTTGTCGCCTTTGCAGCACCTGCATCAGCTTTAATTTCTGCTACTGATTTATTTAAATAACGCTCAGGGTTCACAGCCACATTGTCTTTACGTACTTCAAAGTGAACGTAAGAACCTGCATCTTTATTCATTGCATTTAGACCTGATTTTCCTAACACTTCACCTTGCGCGACTCTTGCACCTTTTTCTACTTTCACACTGCCTAAGCTTTGATAAGATGCTGCTACACCATTTCCACTATCTACTGTTACAACATAACCAAGAAGTGAATCTTTTTCAGCTTTCGTTACTGTACCACTTAAAGCAGCTGTAACATCAAATTCTTTTCCGTTTTTCGCAGCAATGTCAATTCCTTTATTCGGGGAATATGTGTTGTTATAAAAGACAAGTGCTTTTTCTTGTTCCGCCTCTGATGCTGCATCTTCATAGAATTTCTTCTGTACTACTACTTCTGCATTTGCTGCAGTTGGCATTTTCACTACTTCTGAAGATTTTGTTACTGGGACTGCCGGATCTTCCGTTTGTGTATACGGTGTTGCTTGATCTTGGTTCGGAGCTTTCTTTGGATTAGCTCCCTGGAACCATAGCGCAACCATTAAGATTACCGCTGCACAAGCAATGTATAGTGCCGGAAACACCCATCTTTTTTGAAATAAATGTACTACTTTTTGCGACTTTTTACTATTTCTTCCTCGCATTCCATCATCACCTCAGCAATCATTTTGAACAATATTCACTCATCCTATACAACCTATAACTAATTACTTTTCGACAAAATATGTAAAAATATGTATAGGAATCACAAAATTTCCGAGGAAATGATAGAAAAAGGAAAAAACTGAGCGTTTCGGCTCAGTTTTTAGTCCATTTGTTTCTTTTTATATACAATCAAACATGCAATAAGCGAAATGATAAGCCAAACTGCAATATTTAATACATGCCCACCAATACTACTAAATCCTGCCCCACCTACTAAGCTGTTAATTGCTTTTACAATATGAGATGTTGGGAGATATTCAATCATCGTCTTAATTGTTTTATTTTCAACTAGTGACTCAAATTGTACAGCTAAATACATCGTCATTAAAATAGGCATTCCAATTAATGATGTTTGTGGTACAGAAGATGCAAGTAATCCGATCATTGTTCCAAGCACGATAAATAAAATAGTTCCACATAGGAATATCAATCCTACCAATGGAAGATTGATATTTAACTGATCTAAAATGAATAAATTTGCAATACAAATGACCATCGTCAGACCCGCTGTTAATAAACTCTTTCCAAGAAGAACTTCAACAGAAGATGCTGGGGATAACATTAACACACGTAGTGTATGTTTTTCTTTTTCTTCTGCAATTACCATAGATTGAACAAAGCCTGCGACAAATAGGAAGGCCGTTATAGTAGTAGTGCCTAACATTTCCTTTCCCGCTCCAAATCTGCTAAATAAAAATGAAAATATAATTGGTAAAAATGCCATTAACAACACTTGTGAATTCGTCTTAAAATCTTGTACTTCTTTTCTAAAAATAGCTGATACACGTCTCATTGAAAATGTCATTATAATCCCCTCCCAGTAACTTCAATAAAGATATCACCTAAAGTTGGCTCGTGTGAATGAATGGATAGTAATTCTCCTTTGTTCATCCATTCTGAAATACGTTTTGCACCTAATTCGTCTTTTTTCACTGTTTCTTTTTGTTTATCTTTTAACACAACTTGTATTTGATCTTTCGCGTATTTTAATCGCAAGTTTTCTGGTGTATCAAGCGCTACAATTTCTCCGCCGCACAGAAAGGCAATACGATTACAAAGCGTCTCTGCTTCGTCCATGTTGTGCGTTGTTAAGAAAATCGTTGTTCCTTCTTTATTTAAGTCTTTTAAGATTTTATGAATGTTTTGTACGTTTACTGGATCAAGTGCAGATGTTGGTTCATCTAAGAAGAGGATATCTGGTTTATGAAGAATTGCCCTTGCCAATGTGACGCGCTGCTTCATTCCCTTTGATAATTTTTTCACTTGTGTTTTTTTATCATCCAATAAGTTCACTTGTGCTAGCACTTCATCGATTCGTTCTTTTTTACAATCGTATAAGTCACAAAATAGTAGTAAGTTATCATAGATGCTAAGTCTTTCGTATAGGCCGCTGTTGTCTGTTAAAATACCAATTCGCTTGTAATCGATACTACTTGGACCTGTAATGTCTTTACCTAACACTCTTACAGTTCCAACGCTATGAAGCAATTGAGAAGTTAAAATCTTTACTGTTGTTGTTTTCCCAGATCCACTCGGTCCGAGGAATCCAAAGATTTCTCCTTGCTTCACCTCAATATTTACATTTCGAAGGGCCGTTTTTCCATCGAAACTTTTCATTACATCTTTCATTTCAATTGCCAATGTCATTTCGTCATCCCCTTTGTTTTTCTTTTTATAGATGAAAGTCGCTTTAGCGCTTTTCGTTTGTTTGTTTCGCTTTTCTTGACTCAATCATATGAAAAACAAAGGGTAGGCGCAGTAAAATACCGGTAAAAGGAGTATTTTTACCGGTGAATGAATCGTATTTTGAGCTTATTGGAGCATTTTTATAGCCCAATTACACCTTTTAACTCATCCATTCGTCCTTTTGAAAGCGGGATTGAACTTTTTCTTTCGTCATCCAAAATTAAACTAAAGCTATTACGTGTCCACGTAATGACTTCTCGTACTCTTTGTAAATTAACGAGGTACGAGCGATGACATCTAAAGAATCCGAATCCTGTTAATCTCGTTTCTAGTTCACTTAATGTTAATGCGCATACGAAGTCACCTTCGCGCACATGAATATGTGTCACTCCATTTTGTGTTTCAATGAAATGGATCTCCATCGGATCCAGTAAAATGATTTTATCGTTCACTTTCGCTGGAATTCTTTCAAGTTTCATTTGCGGAATCATTTGAATGACCTTTTCTTCGTCAACTTCTTTCACTTCTTCTTGCTCAATTTCTACCTTTTTCACACCATTGTTATTTAATATGTATACATCTTCTGTTAGCGAGAGCGCATCTGATAAAAAAGATGACGTAATAAAAATCGCCTTTCCTTGCTCTTTCATTTTCATAATCGCTTTTCGAATAATGATCGTACTCTCTGTATCGACATTTTGCTCTGGCTCTTCTAAAATAACTAAATCCGGATTATGAATCATAACTCGCCCAAGATGAAGACGGCGTTTCTCTGAAAATGACAATTTTTCTATTTTAACGTTCAACTTATCTAGGAGACCGACATATTGTACTGCTTCTTCCATACTCATGTTAGATTCATAAAGCCCTAATATAAACTTAAAGTACTCCCTCACCTTCAAACGATCGTATGCTTCATCTTTCAAAAAACAAAAGCCGATGCGGGAATAATTCTTCTTTCCAATCGCTGTGCCTTCAAATAGTACATTGCCAGTTGAAGCTTCTTCTTCACCGATAATGATGCGGTGCAACACTTTAGCTGTATGGTTATTACACTGCAAAACAACACATTGTCCCTTCTCAACCTCTAGCTCAATTGCCGGTAACTGGTTCGTCTTCCCTAACTGTTTCAACTCCAATAACGCCATTCTGTCTCCCCCAAATATTTTTCTCTAATTATACCAAACATTTAATGGAAAATTATGATATTTTAAACAAAAAAGAAGTAGGTATCAGGAAACCCCTGACACCTACTTCTTCACCATCAATTTTCCTTCATAATCATTCATCGTCTTTATTTCAATGCCTTTATAGTAATGAGCGACTATCTCTGTATATTTCTTGCCTTCCGCTGCCATACCATTCGCACCGTACTGGCTCATACCGACGCCGTGACCGAATCCTTTCGTTGTAACGGTGATGTTATCCCCTTCTTGTTTCCACGTAAAGTCTGAGGAGCGTAAATCTAACTTTTCACGAACTTGTTTTCCTGTTAATGTTTTCCCTTGGAACTCTACATCCTTTACTCGCTTTCCTTCCGTAAGGTCTTTAATATTACCAACCTTTCCGTTTGCTAGTACTTTCACACCGAGACGTTTTTGAAAATCAGCTACTGTGAATTTTTGCTCACTCGTAAATTTTGGAGAAGCTTGATCCCACGGACTATCTACACTTTTCAAGTACGGATAATCATTTCCCCAATAATCAGCTGCATTTTCTGTTCGTCCGTTACTCGTTGAGAAGAAGGATGCTGAAATTGGTTTTCCATCATACGTTAAAACTTGTCCTGCGGTTTGCGAAACGGCTTCCTCAATTTTCTTTAAATTATTTTCGTAGTTATTACCCCATTGTTTCTTCAATTCCTCTTTGCTTTTGTACACTTGATCTTTCACTGTATCTATCACATCCGCATTGTTTTTCTTACCACCGCTTAGCATACGCTGCACTACAAATGTTCTTGCTGCTAATGCCTGCGCCTTTAGCGCCTCTATTTCAAAGCTGGCATTCATCTCAGAAGCTACTACACCGGCCACATACTCCTCCATAGGTAATGTTTCTACCTTCTTCTGCTGATCACGATATACAGCAACTTGAACGGCTGTATCCACTTTCCCTGGAGCTGGTATACTTTCTATCGCTGGAGGAGTTTTAGAAGCTGCTTCTTCCCCTACTTTTGCTTTCGCAAACGGAATAACAAGAGCAGCAGGTACAATGATAACGAGCGCTATTAAGAGCGCTACTGTAATGAAAAGTGGCTTTGAAAATTTCATCCTATTCCCCCAATATAAAGTGAAACTTTAATCAGTGGGGGGTTTTGTTCATCCCCCACTGATTATTAGTTGAACCAATCGGGCATTTACGGGCAGCAGGGCTTCCACTTAACTTCTTTGCTTCAGCCGAATTTTGAGGTGGAAGTTTTACTGACCGTTAATGCGGGATAAAGTTGGATTCCTTTCATTCTTATGGAAATACGGGATTTTTTAGAACATACTTGGGGGTATCGATATAAAGTGAAACTATAATCAGTGGGGTTTTACTGACCGCAAATAGTGGAATAAAACAAAAATTTTCTAAATATTTTCACTGAGACGTGCATAAGTATGGAATTTATTGACTATAACAGTAATAACCAAAAAAAAAAATAGCCCCTATGTCAAAAGACATAGAGACTACCTCAATTAAGCGTGAAGATCAGAAACTTCTTGTTCTTTCACTTCTTCTACTTTTTCGTTTACACGTTCAATAGTTGCACCTAATGCAGCTAATTTCTTATGGAAGTCTACATAACCGCGGTCAAGATGTTTTAACTCTGTTACACGAGTATAACCTTCTGATACTAAACCAGCTAAGATTAATGCTGCTGCAGCACGTAAATCAGTTGCGCCAACTTCAGCTCCTTGCAAGCTACTTGGACCGTTCATAATTACAGAACGACCTTCGATTTTAATATCAGCATTCATACGACGGAATTCTTCAACGTGCATAAAGCGGTTTTCGAATACCGTTTCTGTAATCATACTTGTTCCATCAGCATGTAGTAATAATGCCATCATTTGTGATTGCATGTCTGTTGGGAAACCTGGATGAGGCATAGTTTTAATATCAACCGCTTTTAACTTATCTGGGCCGATAACACGTACACCTTCATTTTCCTCAATAATTTTAACACCCATTTCTTCCATTTTCGCTGTAATTGAGCGTAAATGTTCAGGCACAGCATTTTCAATTAAGATGTCTCCACCTGTAATTGCCGCTGCAACCATGAATGTTCCTGCTTCAATACGGTCAGGAATAATAGGGTGGTTTGCACCATATAATTTTTCAACGCCTTCAATACGAATCGTTCCAGTTCCAGCTCCGCGTACTTTCGCTCCCATTGCATTTAAGAAGTTAGCTAAGTCAACGATTTCTGGCTCTTTCGCTGCGTTTTCAAGGACTGTTGTCCCTTTTGCTAATGTAGCTGCAGACATAATGTTTTCTGTCGCGCCTACGCTTGGGAAGTCTAAATAAATTTTAGCTCCTTTTAGTTCGCCCTCTACGTGTGCCTCAACGAATCCGTTACCAACTTTTACTTTCGCTCCCATTGCTTCGAAGCCTTTTAAATGTTGGTCAATTGGACGTGAACCAATTGCACATCCACCAGGAAGTGCAATACGAGCACGACCGTTACGTGCTAATAATGGTCCCATTACTTGAACAGATGCACGCATCTTACGTACATACTCAAATGGTGCTTCAATGTTTAATTCTTTAGAAGAATCGATTGTTACTTGGTTATTTTCAAATACGACTTCAGCATTTAAATGACGTAATACCTCGTTAATTGTGTATACATCAGATAATACTGGTACTTCAGATAGTACATTCTTTCCGTCACTCGCTAATAGGGCTGCAGCGATTATAGGTAATACAGCATTTTTTGCGCCCTCAACACGCACTGTGCCGCTTAACCGCTTTCCGCCACGGACGATGATCTTTTCCAAATTATTCCCCTCCGTGTCCTTTTTTCAGTATCTATTCACTCAATACTCAGAAGTTATGATCGGTGTGCCAACCACAATTGTATCTTTGTTGTTTGTAGAACGTATTGCTATTTGCACATTTATTTTCTCTCTATTTGTTGAAAGAGCGTCATTCCACTTTTTATTATATGCGGAGACTGATACAAATGCTCTTTCTTCTATCTGTTCGATCGCTCTTGCTGAAAGATCTTTCAAAACCTGATTGGTTTTATTTTGCAAAACACCTTCAATCTTATCATTCAGTACACCTTGAACACAAGTGTAAATTATAGGTTTTTCACTAAAAATTTTATCCATGTTCTGAACGTACTTCGGGTCCCATTTCGCCCCGCTCACTTCAAAAATAATAAAAGTGTTTTCTTTAGTATTTTCCTTACTCCAAGTTACTACTATTCGTTCTTCATGTGAAGAAGATTTTTTATAGGATGTAGCCTTATATCCATCTGGAGATTGTTCTAATTCCCAACTTTCGATGTTTGCCTCTTCCTTCACATCGTTTAACAATTTTTGAAACGTATGTATATTAGAAATTGTTTTCGTTTCTCGCGCTAACCATGACCACCGCTCTACTTTTGCATCGTTCTTCTCTAAAGCTGCAATCATGCTCTCCATTTTCTGTTCGTCGCTTATAGGTTTCATCTCTTTATATCCAACCAAAAATAAAACAACACTTACGATAACGATAAGAATGGCTTTAAACTTCAATTTCATCCCCTCCTATCCCCATTGTTAACGGAGATATGAGGTTCTATACACTTACTTTACTAAATACGTTAAACTCTTTGAATAGCCTAAATAATCAAGGAAAAAGTTACTTACAGATGTCCCAATTGCAATTGTAATTAGGATAAGTAATACTCTCGTCTGCATCACTTTTCCAGACTTCATTAAGCGCTCAATGTGAATACCTTGTAAGGCCCACCACGTAATGGTAATAAACAATAAATGCGAAACAATGGCAATCAGTGCTTGTTGCCCTAAAAGATGTGCCAAAAAATCGACCCCTTTTTTTGCTTGGCTACTACTTACGCAAAATGTAAAAAACGATACCATAAATAAGTAGGAGCCACACTTTTTCAAACGCAAATAAGCATCTTACATCGTAATTTTCTCTCGGAAAACATATACCTATAGACGTTTTCATTTGCTGTTACTCCAAAATAAAAAGCGTAGAGTACGGACTCTACACCTTTTATTTCCACTATTGTACCACGTTCCCCAAGAAGAAGAAATCCTTCATTAATGGAAAATGTTCATAAAAGAAATTGTAACCAATCATCGGCATAATCCCTAGTATTACAATTGAAATTGCGCAAAGACTCATGACAATCTTTATATTTAACGGTAATCGGAGCTTTTCTTCTGTCTCTCCCTTGCGGAAAAACATTTGCTGTAATATTCGGAAATAATATATGAATGAAATAACCGTCGTCCCCATCATAATAGAAGCTAATACGTAATGAGCAGGTTCAACATGAAGTGCCCCTAAAAAAATGTTAATTTTTCCGATGAAACCTGCTGTCCCCGGTATTCCAGCTAACGATAAAATAAAGACCGTCATCACTATAGCTGTAAAGGGGGATCGCTTATATAACCCTGTAAAAATCGTCATGTTTTCCTTATCATTTTGTAAGATTAATCCGTGGATGATTGCAAATGCTCCTATATTCATAAGCATATATGCAAGCATATAAAACCACATACTATCCATCGTAAACTGCGATAGCGCTACAAGAGGGACTAGCAAATACCCAGCATGCGCGATACCTGAATAGGCAAATAGACGTTTTACGTTGTATTGCTTTAATGCTACTACGTTCCCAACAATCATCGTAATACTAGCTAGTACCGCAATGTATATACTCATACGCCCGTACAAAGATTGTGCGTCTCCTTGGATTGCCACACCTGCAAACACCATAAGAAACAAACGCGTAATGAGTAGAAAACCAGCAATTTTAGAAATCGTTCCGAGAAAAGCAGTGACAGGTGTAGCCGCTCCCTCATACACATCTGGTGCCCACATATGAAATGGCACTGTTGCAATTTTGAATGAGAGTCCAACGAGCAAAAGTAGAAATGCGAGGGCTAACAATAACTGAATGCCCCCGGCCAATCCTTGCGTAAATGCCTTTTGCATTTCCACTATGTTGGTCGACCCTGTAATACCGTATAAATAGCTCATTCCAAAGAGTGTAATTGCTGTTCCAATTCCTCCGTTAATGACATATTTCATTGCAGCCTCATTCGATGCGCGGTTTCTTTTTCGGATTCCTACTAAAATATAGGAAGAAAGCGAAAGCAACTCTAAACCAACGAACAATGTGATGAAATCAACGCTAGAAGCCATGAACATCGCTCCAAGAAGCGCCATTAAAAACAAATAATAATATTCTCCTTTATCTTGAATAGGCTCCTTCTTGTCATCGCTTATTGCCATACATAAAACGAGAGCTGCTCCGCCTAATAACAACGTTTTAAATCCTTTTGAAAATCCATCTAGTACAAACGATCCATTTAAAATATCTCCTGCCGGTTCGCTATATAGCGTCATTAATGACACTATCGCTAACAAGGCAGCGGCAATTGCACCAATCGCAACATACCTATGGTTCAGCTTAAAAAACAAATCACATATGGAAAGAAGGATGGCTGCCCCGAGAATAATGAATTCTGGTACCATGAGATGCCATGATAAGCTAAGTAACGTGTTCATATCCATCCTACTTCACCCCCAATGTTTTCAATGTAGTTTGAAGTGGATCCCCTAGTAGTTCTGGCATTACCCCAATTGCAATAATACAAACGATAAGCACTATAACAGGAATGTACTCCCATCCGTGTATATCAGATTTCGCTTCCCATTCTTTCTTACCAAATGTCACTTGAAGTGTCGCTCTTAATACGTATACAGCGGTTAAAATAATTCCAAGTACACCTGCGGCGGCGATAACCGGTTTCCCTTGGAATAAACCGAGAAAGGCAAGGAATTCGCTAATAAATCCAGACATCCCTGGCATTCCAAGCGATGCCATACCGCCCGCTAAGAAGAAACCACTAAGCACTGGAACACTTTTTGCGAGTCCACCAAGTGCTGTAATATCCGAAGTCCCGAAACGCTCTTCAATAATGCCAAGCAAGAAGAAGAGCAAGGCCGCAATTAAACCGTGAGACACAACTTGGAACAATGCCCCTTGTGTACCTGGTGCATTTAACGCCGCAAGCCCCATTAATACAATGCCCATATGCGAAATACTAGAGTAAGCAAGTACCTTTCTAAAGTCCGTTTGGATGAGTGCTAGAAAGGCCCCATACAATAAATTAATTACCCCTAAAATCGCAATTAGCGTTGCAAAATCACGAAAATATTCTGGGAATAATCCTTTCCCGAAGCGAACAATACCGTACGCGCCAATCTTCAGCAAAACCCCCGCGTGAAGCATAACTACAGCAGGATGCGCTTCTATGTGTACATTGACCATCCAGCGATGCAAAGGGAAAACAGGGAGTTTAATCGCAAAAGCAATCATTATGGCAAGAAACAAGCCGAACTGTACGCTACTTGAGACAGCCATTCCTCCCCCAGCACCTACACTCGTTAATATTTCTTTAAGCTCCGCAATATTTGTTGTACCTGTTTTCGCAAATAAAACCGAGAAAACGATAAGTAAAATAGCTGATCCAATACCGTTATATATTAAATAACTATATGCAGCCTTTTCACTCGACAATTTCCCCCACTTGCCAATTAATAAAAACATTGGTGGCAACGTAATCTCAAAGAACATGAAGAACAACATTAAATTTTGAGCAGCGAAGACACCGAGCATACCTATTTCTAACATGAGTAACAGCATGTAGAATGCTTTCAAATTTCTTTTAATAGAAAATGCCGCAATAGCTGCAAGCATCGCTAGAAGGGCTGTGAGCACCATCATTACAAGCGATAAACCATCAATGCCGAGCTCGTAATAAATTGAAAACCACCTTTTGTCCACTGCTGTGAAATCCCCAAATTTAATCCATTTCACTTTTTCATCAAATATCGATAAGCTCTTTCCTGAAGCGTATGTACAAGCAAGGACGATAGCAATTCCAAATGGAAGCGCCGTTCCGAATAAACCAAGCGCCTGCACTGTACGCGATTCTCGTTTCGGCGTTAATAAAAGCAAGAGAATTCCTAAAAGCGGGGAAAAAATGAAGAACGTTAATAGCAATCCATTCACCGTAAATCCCCTCCCGTATATAACAAAATAATTAGGAGCACTGCGAGCGAAACTGCTGTTACAGTTCCATACACTTGTACATTCCCGTTTTGAAGCCGTGATCCTAGTCCACTCATACCTTTAACGAGTCCAGCAATTAAAACTGCGATTCCTTCTACAACGTATACTTCAAATAAGCGAAGCACATGAGCGATTCCTTTCGTAATAGGAAGTACTGTCGCATTGTATAGTTCATCCACATAATATTTTTCTTTCAAAAGGTTATAAAAAGACGTCCCTTCTCCGCCGGCCCAATCTCTAGAGATAGATTTCTTGCCATATATGAAATATGCGAGGGCAATTCCCGCAAATGAAACGAGCGTCGCAACAACCATAATCCAAGCTGGTCCATGCACGTCTTTCACTTTGAAGCCCACATCTTTCGTAAGCCAATCCCCAAGAAACGTTCCGAACCACGGTGTATTTATATAACCGGCCACTACCGCAAGAACACCAAGAACAATCATCGGATACGTCATGGTGCGAGGTGATTCATGCACCTCTTCCTTCGTCTTTGTTTCCCCCGTAAAGACAAGAAAATATAGACGGAACATATAAAATGCTGTTAGAAATGCCGCAATTACTGCTAAAACGAATAGAAAGTAATTGCCATTCATCCAAGCCGCCGCTAAAATTTCATCTTTACTAAAAAATCCGGAAAGAAGAGGAACACCACTAATTGCAAGTGTGCCTATTAAAAATAGTGCACCGGTTACTTTCATCTTTTTCTGTAAACCGCCCATTTTATTAATGTTTTGCGTATGGACTGCATGAATTACACTTCCTGCTGCCAGGAACAATAATGCTTTAAAAAAGGCGTGTGTCGTTAAGTGAAAGATACCAGCTACATAACCAGCCGAGCCTAGCGCAAGCATCATATACCCGAGCTGACTAACTGTAGAGTAAGCAAGAACCCTCTTAATATCAGTTTGCACTAGACCGATAGAGGCCGCAAAGATTGCGGTGAAAGCCCCAACGATTGCCACAGTTTGCATCGCTACCGCACTTGCTGAAAATAGCGGGAACATCGTCGCTACTAAATATACGCCGGCTGCAACCATCGTTGCCGCGTGAATAAGCGCCGAAACAGGCGTCGGTCCTTCCATTGCATCTGGCAACCATGTATGAAGCGGGAACTGACCCGATTTCCCCATCGCACCGATAAAAATTAATATCGCCGTTATTGTAATCATAGAAGGAGAGAGGTCGCCCGTATGAATCGCTTTAAAAATCGCGTCATATTCAAAACTACCTGCGTGCCAAAAAATTAATATCATCCCAATAAATAGCCCAACATCCCCAATGCGTGTCATAATAAAAGCCTTTTTCGCAGCAGCCTTCGCTTCTTCTTTAAAGAAATAAAAACCGATAAGTAAAAACGAACCAAGGCCGACTAACTCCCAAAATATATAAAGCTGTAATAAATTCGTCGATATAACTAGCCCAAGCATCGCAAAGGTAAAGAGCCCTAAATGTGCATAAAAGGTTGGTAATCTGGTGTCACCTTTCATATAACCTTTTGAGTACACATGTACAAGAAAACTCACAAGCGTAACGATAAACAACATTAAAGCCCCTAATGCGGTAACTTCAAAACCAAATGATATATCTATATCTCCTACCCTAAGCCATACCCACTTATGCTTCACTGCCTCGGATGAAAATCGTTCTATTAGTACCACTACCGCGGATATAAAGGAGAGAAAGGTAAAGAAAATACCTAGTACACTACTTCCCTCTCTAATTTTCTTCCCGAACACAATAAGTAACAAAAATGAAACAAGCGGGAAAAGCGGTATGAGCCATGCATAATCGATCATTGTTTCCTTCCCCCTTTTCGGTCACAATGCTATCCTTTGAGCGTATCCATCTCATCTACATGAACTGTCGGGCGATTACGGTACAAAGCAATCAAAATTGCAAGACCTACCGCTGCCTCCGCTGCCGCTACAGACATCGTAAACAGCGAAAAAATTTGTCCTGTTAAATTCGGAAGCAAGCCTAATTTACTAAACGCTACTAAGTTTAAATTGGCGGCGTTTAACATCAATTCGATACAAACTAATACAATTACTGTATTTCGCTTTGTTAAAGCTCCAAATAAGCCGATGCAAAACAAAATAATCGCAAGTGTTAAATACGCAGAAGCCGGAACGCTACTCATGGGAATCCTCCTCTCCCTCATCCTTCTTCGCAAGGATAATCGCTCCTACAAGTGCTACAAGTAAAATAACTGAGGTTAATTCGAATGGAATAATATATTTTGAATAGAGAAGTGTACCGATTTGAAGTGTGTTATTTTCATGGAGAGGTAAACTTCCTTGTGTGCTTTGATTTGAAAAATCGATACTATTAACAGCGAAATACATAACTGCTCCAAATGCTACAACCGCAAAGAAGATAATCCATTTTCGAAGAGTAAGGCGCGATTCATTTTCCGCGTTATGTTTCGTTAACATAATGCCAAAAATCATAATAATAGTGATTGCACCAGAGTAAAGTAAAATTTGTGCCACTCCGATAAATTCGGCTGATAAGAGAAAATACAAACCCGCAATGCTAAGGAACGTAAGCACAAGGGCCAGCATCATATGCATTACTTTCGTTAAATTCAGCATAAGAACGCCGCCGATAATCGCAGACAAGGATAATATAAAGAAAGCTACAAACTCGCCGTTCATGCTTTATTCTCCTTCCTGATGTTCTCGTCGTTCTCGTCAAGCCACTGCAAATTTTTAAATAAATCATCACGTGAATACTCTGCAAGTTCAAAGTTATTTGTCATTACGATCGCCTCTGTCGGGCAAACTTCTGTACATAAATCGCAAAGAATACAAATTTCAAAATTAATATCATACGTGTCGATAATTTTCCCTTTTTTCGTAGGATCAGGATGTTTTTTTCCTGTTAATTGAATGCAATCTGTCGGACAAATATTGGAACACTGATTACAAACAATACATTTCTCTGGATAAAACTTTTGAATACCTCGAAATCGGTCTGGTAATGGCAACGGTTGATTTGGATAATCATACGTCACCTTTTTCTTACTCAAATTACTAAGCGTATATTTTAACCCTTTAAATAGTCCTTTCATCTCTTACTGGCACCCCCTTTATAGATTAGAAGAATAGCTCCTTAATCAATGCCGTTAAGAAAATATTTGCAAGTGCGATTGGTAATAATACTTTCCAACCAAACTCCATTAACTGGTCACCTCTTATGCGCGGGAACGTAACGCGGAACCAAATCAATAGAAAGACCACACTGCTGAATTTCAAAGCAAACCATACGGCTCCTGGAATAAACCCAAGGAACATAACTGGATTCCAGCCTCCTAAAAAGAGTACTGTAATTAAAGATGACATCCCGAAGAAATACACATACTCTGAAAGCATGAAAAACGCCCAGCGAAAACCTGAGTATTCCGTATGGTATCCTGAAACAAGTTCTGACTCCGCTTCGGGTAAATCAAACGGTGTCCTATTTAACTCTGCAACTGCCGCGATTAAGAAAATGACGAAACCGATTGGCTGTGCGAAAATGTACCATACCTTTTCCTGCGCCGCTACAATTTCATTCAAGTTAAGACTACCAGCTAACAAAACGACGCCAATTACACTCATCACAAGTGGAATCTCATAAGAAATCATTTGCGCTGCCGCACGCATCCCTCCTAAAAGGGAATATTTATTATTTGATGCCCATCCCCCAGTTACGACGCCGATCGTCGTAATCCCAGAAACAGCAATGTAATACAGCAATCCTACGCCAATATCCGCAAACTGAAATTTATCAGTAAACGGGATAACCGCAAGCACCATAAATGCTGGTGCGAATGCAATAACAGGAGCTAATATAAACAACGGTTTATCTGCAGCTTTCGGAATACTATCTTCTTTTAATAATAGTTTCAAAACATCAGCTACCGTTTGGAGTAAACCGAACCGGCCCCCAACTTGGTTTGGTCCAATCCGTCCTTGCATAAATCCCATCACTTTCCGTTCTGCCAAAATACCGTATGTAACGAAGCCAAGGACTGCAAATAATAGAAGCACCGCTAACCCGAAAAAAATGAAGAAATTCGTCCAGCTTGAAGGTGATTGTAAGAGCGTCTCAATCATTAGCCGTCAACCTCCCCAAGTACAATATCAACCCCACCTAAAATCGTAATTAAATTGGCGATGTTTTCACCTTTCAATAACTTCGGTAAGATTTGCAAATTATAAAAAGACGGTCTGCGAAATTTCAAGCGGTACGGCTCTTTCTTTCCATCACTAGCAATATAACAGCCAATCTCTCCCCGCGGTGACTCTATACGGACGAACGCTTCTCCCTTAGGTGCTTTAATAATTTTCGGCACTTTCGCTATAACAGCGCCGTCTTTCGGGAACTGCTCGGCTGCTTGCTCAATAATTTTCAATGACTCCTCAATTTCCTCCATCCGGCAAACGTAGCGATCCCAAGCATCTCCCGTGCTCCCAACAGGAATATCAAAGTCAAAACGATCATAAATAGAATACGGCTCATCTTTGCGAAGATCCCAGTGGACTCCCGTGCACCGTAAATTTGCGCCACTTAAAGAATACGAGATCGCCTCTTCCGCGCTATATACGCCAACGCCTTTCACACGATTTAAGAAAATTTCATTTCCGCTAACGAGGTCGTGGTAACCTGCCAATTGCTCTCTCATATACGGAACAAACTCTTTCACCTTTTCAATCCAGCCGTCTGGCGCATCCCACTTCACGCCGCCGACTCTCATATAGTTGAAAGTAAGCCTTGCACCGCACAATTCACTTAATAAATTTATAATCATCTCTCGTTCGCGAAAGGCATATAAAAATGGACTAACCGCTCCTATATCAAGCAGGTTCGTTCCCCACCAGACGAGATGGCTCGCAACCCTCCCAAGCTCCATCGCAAGCACCCGTAAATATTCAGCACGCTCTGGAATCTCAAGATCCATCATCGTCTCTACAGCGTGGCAAAGGACGTAATTATTCGTCATTGCTGATAAATAGTCCATTCGATCTGTATACGGGATAATTTGTGTATATTGCAAGCTCTCAGCTATCTTTTCTGTTCCGCGATGCAAATATCCGATAACCGGTGTAGCCTCTTTAATAATTTCCCCGTCAATCTTAATTACAAGCCGAAACACACCATGTGTACTCGGATGCTGCGGCCCTACATTTAAGAGCATCTCTTCCGTACGGATCACAAGCTACACCTCCACATCATACGGTTCATAATCCTTCCTAAGCGGATACCCCACCCAATCATCCGGCATTAAAATGCGAGATAAATTAGGATGACCTTCAAATACAATACCGAGCAAATCATACGCTTCGCGCTCCGGCCAATCTGCCCCTTTCCAAAGCGGCGTCACCGATTTTACTTGCGGCGCTTCCCTATCCAGCTTTACCTTCACTGCTACTGACTGTTTCTTTCCATATGAAAATAAATGAACGTATACTTCCATATGTGTCACAAAATCCGTCGCATGTAGCTCTGACATATAATCAAAAGCAAGTCCCTCATGCAATCGCATTAACTCCATCACTTCATAATATTTCGAAGGCTCCGCCACAAGCGTTGGAACATCTTTTGAAAGCTTATTAATATAGGAATCTACTAATGCATATTCTCCTAACCTCTCCTTAACAACCTCCACATAGCGATTTAAATATGGTTGGTTAACTGATGGTTCTTCCTGCTGCAGTTCGTCTTCTATCTTATTTACAGATCCCTTTGCCCTTGCCGCAGCAGCGGCTTTCGCTTTCGCGGCTGCAATTGCCTTCGCTTTCTCATCTCCAGAATCCCCCTCACCTTGTGAGGCTTTCTGCTTCGCTAACGCTGCTGCTTTTGCTTTTGCAGCTGCTACAGCCTTTGCCTTCGCTTTAGCTTTTTCTTCGTCCGTTACTTCTTCTGATCCTTCTCGCTTCTGCTTTGCTAATACCGCTGCTTTTGCTTTTGCGGCTGCTGCAGCTTTCGCCTTTGCTTTGGCTTTTTCTTCGTCCGTTACTTCTTCTGATCCTTCTCGCTTCTGCTTCGCTAATACCGCTGCTTTTGCTTTTGCGGCTGCTGCAGCTTTCGCCTTTGCTTTGGCTTTTTCTTCGTCCGTTACTTCTTCTGATCCTTCTCGCTTTTGCTTCGCTAATACCGCTGCTTTTGCTTTTGCGGCTGCTGCGGCTTTCGCCTTTGCTTTGGCTTTTTCTTCGTCCGTTACTTCTTCTGACCCTTCTCGCTTTTGCTTTGCTAATACCGCTACTTTTTCTTTTGCGGCTGCGGCTGCGGCTGCTGCAGCTTTCGCCTTYGCTTTGRCTTTTTCTTCATCCGTTACTTCTTCTGATCCTTCTCGCTTTTGCTTCGCTAATGCCGCTGCTTTTGCTTTTGCGGCTGCTGCAGCTTTCGCCTTTGCTTTGGCTTTTTCTTCATCCGTTACTTCTTCTGATCCTTCTCGCTTTTGCTTCGCTAATGCCGCTGCTTTTGCTTTTGCAGCTGCTGCGGCCTTTGCCTTCGCTTCTTCTACATTAATCCCCTTATCTTTTGGTAGCGCTTTCTCTTTTTCTCGATGTTCTCCTTCAAGTTTAGACATTTCCGCCCCATGTTTCGCAGCAAGACGTTTTCGCGCTTCCTCTTTCGCATGACGGGCTGCTTCTCTTTTCATGCTTTCTAAGTCTTTATTTGGATCACTCATTTATTCGTCACCTGCTTCCCGGTCCTCGCCTCGTAACGAATTTTTTCTTTTAATTTATTAATTCCATAAATTAAAGCAGCAGGATTTGGAGGGCATCCAGGAATATACACATCAACTGGTACAATTTGATCTACACCTTTCACAACAGCATACGAATTCACATACGGACCACCGGCCGTTGCACAAGATCCCATCGCAATTACCCACTTCGGTTCAGGCATTTGATCATATAGGCGCCGAACAATAGGTGCCATTTTCTTCGTTACCGTTCCTGACACAATCATGACGTCCGATTGTCTTGGTGAAGTCCGAAAAAATGACCCAAATCGATCTAAATCGTAATGTGATGAGCCTACTCCCATCATTTCAATCGCACAGCATGCCAGTCCAAATGTCATCGGCCATAAAGAGTTGCTCCGCGCCCATCCCTTCAACTGTTCCAATGTAGAAAAAAAGATATTCCTTTCTAATTCCGCTCGCTCCTGTGGGTTTAATTCCTCAAAATTTATAACCATTGTAACACCTTCTTTTTCCAAGCATACGCTAATCCAACTAGCAACATCACAACAAAAATGAGCATTTCAATCAGTGCAAATAAACCAAGCTTGTCATATGCAACAGCCCATGGGTATAAAAATAAAGTTTCTACATCAAAGATGACGAACAATAAAGCGAAAATGTAATAACGAGCATGAAACCGAATATTTGCATCATGAAAAGGCTCAATTCCACTCTCATACGTCGTCGCTTTCGCTGCACTCGGTTTGTTTGGACGCAGCATTTTCCCTAATGTAAGAGCCACTACCGGCAGCAATATACCTAATAGCAAGAAAATCAAAACGATCATATAACTATTTTCATATACACTTGCCATTGTGAAACCCTCCCCCCTGAATTAAGAACAAGTTCACATAGTAAACAATATGTCTTACTTGCATCATTTATTATTTTTAAATTTTTCTAAATAATGCAACTATTTAATTCATTATAGCAAACTTCAAATTCCTATGTCGATATATTGGGAACAGAAACAACAATTAATACTTGCTGAGCAAATCTATTTTTACAACTCATTATAAATGTGTAAAATAAATATAGAAATTCTATATGTTTTCAAGCAATCATAAAAAACATAAACTACAAAAAGGTGGTTCTTATGTATATACAGTGGGTGATATAAATGAAAAAACAAACACATGTAAGTATTCTTATAAGCATTTCATTGTTGTATATAGCTATTCATTACGTATCAATGTCCTTTTTATATGAGTACGCACTCCCATTTCAAATATTAACTGGAATAAGTACCATATTAATTGATATTACAATTTGCAGTTATATATTTTATTTTTCAAATATAAAACAAGGGTTATCTCGTTTGTTTTGGATAACATTAACTATCGGATCCTTCTCTTATTTCATCGGCGATATAGTAGTTGCTTATCAACGCTTAATTCTGCATGACTACTATACATTCGTTGATCCATCAGACTTTTTTTACTTATTATTTTTAATTAGCTTTGCATTTGCCTTTCTATATGAAATTATTTATGGCCGAGATTTATTGGAACAGCTTTTTACGATATGTGATATTTGTATTATTGTTACTGCTCAATTTACTTTAAGCTACTATTTACTTATTGAAAGAACCATTCATATTTTTACAACATCATATATCGACATGTTTGTTCAACTCACGTATCCAATGGCTGATTTACTCTTTCTTTTAATAGGAATCAACCTTTTATTCAGACCATTATCCTTACTACCAAAGCAAGTTGGTGCTCTTCTTGGCAGTGCTTTAATTTTGTATGCTACTACGGATTCTATTTATGCTTATATAAAATACTTCCAGCCTGAGCACTCTATGTTCACAGTTGCTCCATTCTATCAAGTAACCTTATTATTGGTAGCAATCGCTTGTATACTTCACACAAAAGAGCCCGAAAAACAAGAACAAATATTACTAACGCCTCAATTTGGTGAATCAATCCGATTATCATTACCGTATATTTCTGTCGTGATGCTTATTGTTTTTATATTGGTCGAAAATGTTTTTGCACCTATCGTAGTAATTGGACTTATGGTAACTTTCGCCTTCGTTCTCATACGCCATATGTTAGTTCGAAGACAAAATAAAATATTATTGCTAGCACAAATGCAATTCAGCTTAGAACTCGAGAAACAAATCGAACTACGTACAGAAGATTTAGTAGAACAAAAAAATGAGTTATATCATAACCAACAAATGTTTAAATCTTTATACGAGCATCATCCAGATCCAATTTTCACATTAGATTTGTACGGTAATTTTCTCAATGTGAACAACGCTGGAACTACTTTACTCGGTTATCAAACGAATGAATTATTAAACCAACCATACTATTCACTTATGTATGAAGAAGATTTAGAAGAAATCATTACTGCCTTTCATCACGTGAAAAAAGGGAAATCTATTTCTTTAGAAATACGGGCATATCATAAAAATAGAGATATTTACTACTTACATGTTACAGCTGTTCCCATCTTTTTAAAGGAACATATTTCTGGGGCCTATTTAATGATTAAAGATATTACAGAAAGCAAGCAGCAACAAGAGCAAATTAATTTCCTAGCATATCATGATACTTTAACGGAACTTGCAAATCGCCGTTCATTTCATCTGCAGTTAGAACAAGCAATTGTACGAGCAAAACTATCGAAAAGACCTTTTGCTGTTATGTTTCTCGATTTAGACCGTTTTAAAGTTATTAACGATACTCTCGGTCACCGGGTAGGAGATCTTCTTTTAATTGCTGTAGCAAAAAGACTAGAACGAATATCGACGTCAAATATGAAACTTGCTCGGTTAGCTGGGGATGAGTTCACAATTCTTATAGAAGATTATAAAGAAGATAGAGATGTACAAAAAATAGCTGACATGATTGTACTATCTATGAATGAGCCATTCGAAATTGAAAATCAACATTTACAAATCTCGCCAAGTATCGGGATTGCAATATACCCAGAAGCAGGCGAAGATCCGTTATCTATTTTACAACATGCTGATATGGCCATGTACGAAACCAAAAATAAAGGAAAGAATGGTAGCTCACTTTATACGAAAGAGTTATATAAAAAAATGGAGCGAAAAGCTCGAATTGAAAAAGATTTACCACTTGCTTTAGTAAATAAAGAATTCTTTCTCGTCTATCAACCACAAGTTGACATTACAACGAATAAAATCATCGGTGCCGAAGCCTTAATCCGTTGGAAACATCCACTATTAGGTGACATTTCACCATGTGAGTTCATTCCAATTGTGGAAGAGACTCCGCAGGTCATCCCACTTGGGCATTGGGTGCTACGAGAGTCTTGTCGTCAACTAAAAATATGGCAAAGTTTTGGATACACAAACTTAAAAATGAGTGTCAATTTATCAGCCAAAGAATTTCAACAAAATCAATTAATCGAAAATATTTCACAAATACTAAAGGACGTTAAAATTGACCCGAAAGATGTAACACTTGAACTAACAGAACGAATTGCGATGATTGATGAAAAAGAAACATTATCGAGACTAAAGCAATTAAAAGAATATGGTATTCAAACGTCCATTGATGACTTCGGTACCGGCTACTCTTCTCTTGCTTATTTATCAATTTTCCCTATCGATACATTAAAAGTACCAAAAGAATTTACACAACTAGCCGATCATCGGCCTGAAGAAAGAGCCATCGTTTCCACTATCCTTTCCCTTGCAAATACTTTAAATCTCTCTGTCGTTGCTGAAGGAATTGAAACAGAAAAACAGCTTAAATTTCTGCAAAAAAACAACTGTAAATACATGCAAGGTTACTATTTCAGTAAACCTCTAACAAGTAAACAGTTTATAAAATTTCTACAAAAAACACCCAGTATGAACCAATAGTTCACACTGGGTGTTTTTTAAAGTGTCGGAATTCTTTTTTCGTAATATTCTTCTGCAATCTCTTCGTAAAAAGCTGCTGTCGTTGTATAAAAATATGGAATCAACCATAAAAATCCAATCCCTAATGTAATACAACTTAATATAAACCAGCCAATAAAACTTAAACATAAAATGAAATACTCCATCTTATGTCCAGCCATCATACGACGACTTTCTGTAATAGCTTGATTTATTGAATACTCAGGATGATCATTTATAATAAAATACGTCATCGCATAAGAAAATGATTTAATAATGCCTGGAATAATAAATAGTAAACACCATAAGAAAATATAAATGTTCACTACTATATATAATAAAAATGACTTTATAAACTTACTTCCTTCTGTAAACCATCTAAATATATGCCCAATACGCGCTTCTTTTTCACGAATTATATGCAGTGCTAAACAATAACCCCCTAGCGTTAAAGGCCCCACCAGCAATATTGTAATAACCTCTATTGAAAGTGAGCTGTTCACTTCTTTCCACTCCCAAACCTGAGAGAGAAGGAACTGAATACTAAAACTAAAAGCTGAAGTAAGAATCGAAATAAGTAATGTTGCCCCAACAGCTAAGCCCCATTTTCCTTCCAGTGAATCTAGCGCTTCTCCTTTTAAATCACTAATCATACTTAACCTCCTATACGTAATAATTCTATTAGTATAGCACGTCCCTACTGCAATTCACCTTTTGCAATATAGCGATAAAAATGCGCTGTCGTTGTACCTACATATGGACTAAGCCAAAGAAATCCTATTCCAAGAGTAAGAATTGCTAAAATAGCCCATCCTATGAAGCTAAGCCATAAAAGAAATAAATCTAGTTTATGCCCCTTCATAAAGTTCTTACTTTCTTTCATCGCCTGTGAAACGCTATAATCTGGATTTTCAACCATAACATAATACGTCATCGCATAAGAAAAATACATCACAATCATTACAACAATCGAAATAGCTAATAGTACAAAGAAAGCGATTGTTAACGATACATTCCCTTCCTCACCAAAAAACGCGAATACACCTAGTAACAACATCGGAATCCACGTACCTGTATATAACAAAATCGCAAGCATAGCCCACATTGTTTTCATCATTCTTTTAAAGCCACGAAATCCTTCAAATAAATAATCTACTCTAGCATCTTCTCGTTTACTAATTTGTAGCAACACATTCGTATAACCGTATGATGTAATACCATAAGATGCATTACTCAAAATGATCATTATGCAATAAAAAATTCCAAATGTAATACCTGCCCCGACTGATATTGCTTCCTCTTCAATTGAACCCGCTAAACCAACAACTAAGAAAAATATAATAATTCCTGGAATTAAAAGTATAAGCATTGCAGCCATTGAAACAACATAACTTAAAATAATATGTAAAATCGTTGATCCAACACCTAGTCCCCATTTTCCCTTTAAAGAGTACAATGCTTCTCGTTTCATTTCACCGATCATTTGTTCATCTCCTTTATGAAATATAAATTGTTATATATTTTCTACTTATACAAACAATAATATAATTATACCAATTTTGTAAGTTTATTCTATATATTAAATTGAGTTTCAGCTTCGACATTTAAATAAAACACATCTATGCATAACAAAAAATCCGTAAAGGCAAGAGCCCTTACGGATTTTTTTACTTCATATCAGAAACGTTTAAACGGTTCACAGCACGCTGCAAAGCCATTTCTGCACGTCTAAAGTCAACATGCGCTTGTTTATCTTGCATACGTTGCTCAGCGCGACGTTTCGATTCATTTGCACGATGGATATCGATATGGTTTGCTTCTTCAGCAGATGATGATAACACAGTTACTTTATCTGGACGAACTTCGATAAAGCCACCGCTTACTGCTACATAATCAGTGTGCCCACCATTTTTCAGACGGACCGCACTAATTTTTAAAGGTGCAACAGTTGGAATGTGACCTGGTAAGATCCCCATTTCCCCACTCTCTGCTTTTACGCTTACCATTTCTACTTCTTTTTCGTAAACCGGTCCATCAGGAGTTACAATACTGACTGGAAATGTCTTCATAATTCGTCCCTCCTAAGGCCTTACGCCATCATTTTCTTCGCGTTTTCAATAACTTCTTCAATGCTACCAACAAGACGGAACGCATCTTCTGGAAGGTCATCATATTTTCCTTCTAGAATTTCTTTGAAACCACTAACTGTATTTTTTACAGGTACGTAAGAACCTTTTTGACCTGTAAACTGTTCAGCTACGTGGAAGTTTTGTGATAAGAAGAATTGAATACGACGAGCACGATGTACAACTAACTTATCTTCTTCAGATAACTCATCCATACCTAAGATAGCGATGATATCTTGAAGCTCTTTATAACGCTGTAAAGTTTGCTGTACTTGACGAGCTACTCCATAATGCTCTTCTCCTACGATTTCTGGAGAAAGCGCACGAGATGTAGATGCTAATGGATCTACGGCTGGGTAAATACCCATTTGTGTTAAACGACGCTCTAAGTTTGTTGTTGCATCTAAGTGAGCGAACGTTGTAGCTGGTGCTGGATCCGTATAGTCATCGGCTGGTACGTATACCGCTTGGATAGACGTGATAGATCCTTTATTTGTAGATGTAATACGCTCTTGTAATTGACCCATTTCTGTTGCAAGTGTTGGCTGGTAACCTACCGCAGATGGCATACGACCAAGAAGGGCAGATACTTCAGAACCCGCTTGCGTGAAACGGAAGATGTTATCGATGAACAATAGTACGTCTTGTCCTTGCTCATCACGGAAATGTTCAGCCATTGTTAAACCTGTTAATGCAACACGTTGACGTGCTCCAGGTGGCTCGTTCATTTGTCCGAATACCATCGCAGTTTTCTTAATTACGCCAGAATCGCTCATTTCGTGGTATAAGTCGTTACCTTCACGAGTACGCTCACCTACACCAGCGAATACAGAGATACCACCGTGCTCTTGTGCGATGTTGTTAATTAATTCCTGAATTAATACTGTTTTACCTACACCGGCACCACCGAATAGACCGATCTTACCACCCTTAATGTAAGGAGCAAGTAAGTCTACTACTTTAATACCAGTTTCAAGAATTTCTACTTTAGTAGATAACTCTTCGAATGCAGGCGCTTGACGGTGAATTGGATCACGACGTACATCCGCAGGAACATCACCATCTAAGTCAATTGCATCACCTAATACGTTAAATACACGACCAAGTGTTACATCACCAACTGGTACAGAGATTGCTTTACCAGTATCTTCTACTTCTGTGCCACGAACAAGTCCATCTGTGGAAGACATTGCAACTGTACGAACTGTGTCATCACCTAAATGAAGTGCAACTTCAAATGTTAAGTTAATGCTTGCTCCGTTTTCGTTGCTTTGTTTTACCGTAAGGGCGTTGTAGATTTCTGGTAGCTTTCCGCCATCAAACTTAACGTCTACAACCGGACCCATGATTTGCGTAACGCGCCCTTTATTCATCGGGTTCCCTCCTAGCTTTCTTTTAATTAGCCAGCTTTCTAAGAGAAGTCGGCTTTTAATTTTTATTAGTTTATAGCTTATGCGACTCTCCTGTTCTGGACGAACCGCTTCCGCTTTTTATTGAATCTAGCTCCAGCGGTTAGAATGTTCGGTGGCTTCGCTTTTTCCTGCGAGGCACAAATCGCCTCTACGTCAAAAGCTCCATCCCCCTCTCATTCTGAACGAACCGCCTACGCTTTTTAATACTATTCTAACGCTGCTACTCCACCAACGATTTCCGTAATTTCTTGCGTAATCGCTGCTTGACGCGCACGGTTGAATGAAAGTGTAAGTGAATCGATAACTTCCATTGCGTTGTCTGTAGCACTCTTCATTGCTGTCATACGCGCCGCGTGCTCACTTGCTTTACCGTCTAGTAATGCACCGTACACTAAGCTTTCTGCGTATTGTGGCAATAATACTTTTAAAATTTCTTCTTCAGAAGGTTCGAATTCATAAGCTGTCGTCGGTTTATCAGACGCCACATCCGTAAGCGGTAAAATTTTATTTTCCGTTACTTCTTGTGAAATTTTACTTACATAATGATTGTAGTAAATATACAGCTCATCATAAGCACCATCTGCGAACATCGCAATTGCTCGAGAAGCAATATCTTTAATATCAGTAAATGATGGGTGGTCAGATAATCCAACTACTTCATCAATGATGTTAAAGCCGCGACGTTTTAAATAATCACGTCCTAGTCGTCCAAGCACAATAATTGAATATTGGTTTGAATCCATATTATGACGTTCACGAATTACGTTACTTACTGTACGTAATACGTTACTGTTATAACCACCTGCTAGTCCGCGATCAGATGTAATAACGATGTACCCTGTACGCTTTACAGGACGCGAATTTAGCATTGGATGATTAATCCCTTTACTTCCTTGCGCAATGCTCGCTACTACTTCTTGAATCTTTTCCATATACGGAACGAAAGATTTAGCATTTTGTTCTGCACGGTTTAACTTAGATGCAGATACCATCTCCATCGCTTTCGTAATTTGACTCGTTTTCTTTGTCGAGTTAATCTTCGCTTTTATATCGCGTAAAGATGCCACAGGTTTTCACCACCTTTTTTCCGGAAGTTGGCACGATTAGTAAGAATCCTCTTCCTAATCTACGTTGCAAGATATTCTTGCTCATGATTGAAGGAAAAGAATAGGTGCACCTACTCTTTTCCTTTACATAACCGTCAGCAATCTCAAAAGCTGAGATGCCTTTTATATGATCTAGCTAAGCCACAGTCGACTTCACTTTTAATTATTATTCAGAAGCTACGAATACTTTTTTAAATCCGTTAATTGCTGCTGCAAATTTGTCGTCATCCGCAAGTTTCTTAGTTGTGCGAATTTCGCTTAATAAGTCAGTTGCATTTGAATCTAACCAAGCATGGAATTCTTCTTCGAAACGAGTGATATCTACTACTGGGATATCATCTAGGAATCCACGTGTTAAAGCGTAAAGAATGATAACTTGTTTCTCTACACGTAACGGTTTGTGTAATCCTTGTTTTAATACCTCAACTGTACGAGCACCACGGTTTAATTTCGCTTGTGTTGCTTTATCAAGGTCAGAACCGAACTGAGCGAACGCTTCTAACTCACGATAAGATGCAAGGTCAAGACGAAGTGTACCTGATACTTTACTCATCGCTTTAATCTGAGCTGATCCACCTACACGAGATACAGAAGTACCCGCATCGATTGCTGGACGTACGCCAGAGAAGAATAGGTCAGATTGTAAGAAGATTTGTCCATCCGTAATAGAAATTACGTTTGTTGGGATGTAAGCTGATACGTCCCCTGCTTGTGTTTCGATGAAAGGTAGTGCAGTTAAAGAACCGCCGCCTCTTGCATCACTTAATTTTGCTGCACGCTCTAATAAGCGAGAATGTAAGTAGAATACATCCCCTGGATATGCTTCACGACCTGGAGGACGACGTAATAGTAATGAAAGCTCACGGTAAGCCGCTGCTTGTTTTGATAAGTCATCATATACTACTAATACGTGTTTACCATTGTACATGAACTCTTCACCCATTGTTACACCAGCGTAAGGAGCTAGGTATAATAATGGAGCTGGTTGAGAAGCTGATGCAGTTACAACGATTGTGTAATCTAATGCACCGTGCTTACGTAGTGTTTCTACTACGTTACGTACTGTTGATTCTTTTTGTCCGATAGCTACATAGATACAAATCATATCTTCATCTTTTTGGTTAATGATCGTATCAAGTGCAACTGCTGTTTTACCTGTTTGGCGGTCACCGATGATTAACTCACGTTGACCACGGCCAATTGGTACAAGAGCATCGATTGCTTTAATACCTGTTTGAAGTGGCTCATGAACAGATTTACGATCCATTACACCTGGTGCTGGACTTTCGATTGGACGAGTGTTTGTTGTATTGATTGGGCCTAAACCATCAACTGGTTGACCTAATGGGTTTACAACACGACCGATTAGTTCTTTTCCTACTGGTACTTGCATGATGCGACCAGTACGACGAACTTCGTCACCTTCACGGATTTCTGTGTAAGGTCCTAAAATAATGATACCTACGTTGTTTTCCTCTAAGTTTTGTGCTAGTCCCATAACGCCATTAGAGAACTCTACAAGTTCACCAGCCATAACGTTATCAAGACCATGAGCACGCGCAATACCGTCACCGACTTGGATAACTGTACCAACATCACTAACTTCGATTTCAGACTGATAGTTCTCGATTTGTTGCTTTATCAGTGCGCTAATTTCTTCAGCTCTGATGCTCATGTGCTTCACCCCTATCTATTCTTCATTAATTCACGCTGAATACGTGCTAATTTTCCTTGTAAGCTTCCGTCGTAAATGCGATTTCCAATACGTACTTTAATGCCGCCTAGTAAATCTTCATCCACAACATTTTTCACGCGAATTGCATCTTTTCCTGTTTTTTTTGCAAATGCTTCTGCAATGTTAAGTTTTTCTTCTTCCGATAGAAGACGAATAGAATATACAGTTGCATCCGCTACGTTACGTTCTTCATTAGCAAGAACAACATATTCATTTGCAATTTCAGGTAGGATATCAATACGCTTGTTATCAATTAAAATATATAACGTATTTAAAATAGATTCAGAAACAGATGCGAATACGTTTGCAAGAAACGTTTTCTTCTGCTCTTTTGAAATGTTCGGTTGCGTTAAAAAGCTATGTAGTTCTCCGTTCTTTGTAAAAACGTTTTGTACAAGGCGTAATTCCTCTTCAAACATTTCTAATACGTGTTTTTCTTTTGCAATTTTGAAAAGAGCGACAGCATAACGTTTTGCTACAATCCCATTGCTCATCGCGCTTCTCCTACTTCTTTAATATAATCGCGAATTAACTTCACTTGATCTTCTTCTTTTAATTCTTTTTCAATTACTTTAGAAGCAATATGAACAGATAAAGAAGCAACTTGTTCTTGTAAAGCAGCAATCGCTTGCTCTTTTTCGCGTTGAATTTCTTGTACAGCAGATGTTTTAATTGATTCTGCTTCTTCTTTCGCAGCAGCAACAATAACATCCTTTTGATCTACAGCTTGTTTCTTCGCTCTTTCGATTAACTCTTGTGCTTCAACACGCGATTGTTTTAACATTTCACGTTGTTCTTCTACTAATTTCTTCGCTTCAGCATTACTTCTTTCTGCAGCGTCGATTTCATTAGTAACATGCTCTTCACGTTCTTTCATAATTCCCATTAAAGGACCCCACGCGAATTTGCGTAGCATTACTAATAGAAGTAAGAAAATGAACAATGTATAAGCAATCGTTCCAAATGGAATGGAAGCCCCTAATAATAAAGTTGGCACAAGGATTCACTCCCTTCAAAATATCTAAATTGATCATATGAAAAAAAAAGACATACGTTTCGTTCATAAAGCAATGGCGAAGAAAGTTCGGAAAAACACTCTTCGCCATCTATGTAAGGGGAGTCTCCCTTATTTGTTCATTACGATGAAAGCAATAACTACACCGATAATTGGAAGTGCCTCAACTAATGCAACCCCGATGAACATAATTGTTTGAAGTGCGCCTTTTAATTCTGGTTGACGAGCAACACCTTCGATTGTACGTGATACGATAAGACCGTTACCAATACCTGCACCTAATGCTGATAAACCAATTGCAATTGCAGCTGCGATTACACCTAAACTCATTTAATTTGTCCTCCTTTGTATTATAAAAAAATAAATTTTTTCTTACTTAAATTATATTAATGGTCATGGCTTACTTTATGAGCCATATAAACCATCGTTAACATTACGAAAATAAATGACTGGATTGAACCAACGAATACGCTGAATCCCATCCATGCTAACATCGGTACAAGTGCACCTAATGCTCCTAAGAATGATGCCCCACCTAACTTAGCAAGTAATCCTAATAAGATTTCACCTGCGTAAATGTTACCAAATAAACGAAGACCTAACGTTAATGTGTTAGCAAACTCCTCAATAACCTTTAATGGGAATAAGAATTTCATAGGTTGGAAATAACCTTTAACATATTCTTTCGTACCCTTCATCTTAATTCCATAATAATGGGTGAGGGTAACTACCATCACGGCTAATGTTAATGCAACTGCTGGATCAGACGTTGGTGATCTCCACCATGCAATATGTTCGCCAGCCTCAACTGTTGAATACATGAATGGTAAACCAAGGAAGTTCGATACGATGATAAACATGATGAGCGTAACGCCAAGCGTTAAGAAACGTCCACCTGTTTTCCAATCCATCGTACTATTGATAATCCCTTTCACGAAGTCAAACACCCATTCCATGAAATTTTGCATCCCGGTTGGGCGAAGCGCTAAGCTGCGAGTTCCGATAACAGCGATTAAGAAAACAATAACTGCTGCTACAGTAACCATCATAACTGATGACAAATCGAACGTTAAACCTAGAAATTCAACTAATTTACCGTGTTCCACTAGTAATTCACCTCTCTTCCCTGCTCGTATACTCTAAATAAAGAAAATCTATGATCATGACAAGGTATCCTGTCAGCAATCCTACACCTAAGCCCCACATCGCAATTAACTCTTGATATTTGGCTGCAAATAAAATTAATAACCCAATCGTGGCGAATCTTGAATATGTACTTACCGCTGTCGCCTTAAACTTCACGTTTTCTCCATTTGTTACGCGATCTAATAGCTTGTCTGTTCTACGTGCAATGATGCGCAAACTAAGAAAACTGAAAATCGTTCCGATAATCAGTCCAAGAAATACATCCTTGTAAGAGGTAATTCCCCATCCTAGCACTAGAAGCGCAAGCAAGTAGTACATATATTTCTTTTGTCGTTGGACAAGTCCATGTACGTCTATCATCATTGCTCTCCCGAATAGTAATGTTGAATGAGTCGAATCATTGCGTATACCCCTGTTCCTAACCCGAGTAATAACCCTATAATAAGAAACAACGGAAACGTTCCAACCTTATTATCAATCCATTGCCCACCAAAGATTCCGATAAGAATAGAACCAACTAACTGAGCAAGTATTCCTGACATTAAAGCATACGCTTTTATATGGCTGCGATCGTTTTTTTGCAAGGATTCATCCCTCCAATATGTAACCCTCATTCACGATGTGTTAATAATAACTCATTTTTCTGCATAAATTCTATACAAAATAAAAAGTTTACATTTTCGTCACGGAATAGATGCATTTTTGTCACTGAAAGCCCTACCATCTATCCCCGTTGTTAGCATACAATAGGGTATTAACAGTGTCAACGAGAAATCGTAAAAAATCAAAAAATTTGAGTATTAGGCATTTCCTCCCAAAAATGAAAACGTTCCCCTTCTAAATACTGGTTAGAGATATGCAATTTCTAACAGTTTTCTCTTTATAATAGAAGAAAATGTTCACAAGTTTGTCACTATTATATTTTTAAGATATAGCGCTTTCCTTCCATAATATAGTGTCCCCGAGACGTAAGACTTCTATATTATATGTGATGTGTATATAACTTATGTTGTATATACCCTGTATATTTATCTCCCCCTCCCCCGTGCGCTGAGGGCGAAAAAAAAACGAGCGGGGAATCCCCCTCTCGTCTGTTGTCTTACTTCGTTCCGAATAAACGGTCACCAGCATCACCAAGACCTGGAACTACATAACCATGGTCATTTAACTTCTCATCTAATGCCGCTACATAAATATCAACATCAGGATGCTCTTCCTGCACTACTTTTACTCCTTCTGGAGCAGCTACGATACACATTAATTTAATTTGCTTTGCACCGCGCTTTTTCAGAGAATTAATTGCTTCAGCCGCAGAACCACCTGTTGCTAGCATCGGATCTAGTACGATAAAGTCACGCTCTTCTACATCCGTTGGAAGTTTCACATAGTATTCTACCGGTTGCAATGTTTTAGGGTCACGGTATAAACCAACGTGTCCTACTTTTGCTGCTGGAATTAATTTCAGAATTCCATCAACCATTCCTAAACCTGCACGTAAAATCGGAATTAAACCAAGTTTTTTACCAGCGATCACTTTTGTTGTCGCTTTGCTTACAGGCGTTTCAATTTCAATGTCTTCAAGTGGAAGGTCACGAGTAATCTCGAAAGCCATTAAGCTTGCTACTTCGTCCACTAATTCACGAAAATCTTTCGTACCTGTATTCTTATCGCGAATATATGTAATCTTATGTTGAATTAACGGGTGATCAAATACATACAGTTTTCCCATGTGAATCTCTCCTTTAGATGATATTCATGCGTTTACACGCTTCTTTACACTATTTACGATTGTAAAGAAAACGCTACTAATATTCAAGGGCAAATTTGGCAAAATCATGATTTTGCGATGAATCTATCTAGTATCTTTACCAATTATGGGAGCTGTATCCTTCATTATATCGCCAAAATTTATTCATCATTTGTATACATACTTTAAAAATAATATATGTCCACAAAAAAGACTGCCAAAACAATTACGTTTCAGCAGTCTTTTTCAATCTATTATAGATCTGTATACATTGAGAATTTGCTCGTTAACGCTTCTACACGCTTACTTGCTTCTTCTAATGCAACTTCATTCTCATGATTTTTTAATGTATAAGCAATAAGTGCCGCAATTTCATCCATTTCTTCTAAACCGAAACCACGAGATGTTACAGCTGCTGTACCGATACGTACGCCGCTTGTTACAAATGGGCTTGCTGTTTCAAACGGAATTGTATTTTTGTTCACTGTAATACCAACTTCATCTAATACGTGCTCTGCTACTTTACCTGTAATTTCCAAGTTACGAACATCAATTAAGATTAAATGATTGTCTGTTCCACCAGAAACAAGTGTAAGTCCTTCCTTTTGAAGGCCTTCAGCTAAGCGGTTCGCATTATTAATGATATGTTGTGCATATGTTTTAAACTCATCTTGTAGTGTCTCACCAAATGCAACAGCTTTTGCAGCAATTACGTGCATAAGTGGGCCACCTTGAATACCAGGGAAGATTGATTTATCAATTTGTTTTGCAAATTGCTCTTCACATAAAATCATACCGCCACGTGGGCCACGTAATGTTTTATGTGTTGTCGTTGTAACGAAATGTGCATGTGGTACTGGGTTTGGATGTAAACCAGCAGCTACTAAACCAGCGATATGTGCCATATCAACCATAAAGTATGCACCCACTTCATCTGCAATCTCACGGAATCGTTTGAAATCGATAACACGAGGATATGCACTTGCACCTGCAACGATTAATTTTGGTTTATGTTCTTTCGCTTTTGCTAATACATCATCGTAATTAATACGGTGAGATTCAGCATCCACGCCATATTCTACGAAATTATATTGTACTCCACTGAAGTTAACAGGGCTTCCGTGTGTTAAGTGACCACCATGAGATAAATTCATACCAAGTACTGTATCGCCTTGCTCTAAAATCGTAAAGTATACTGCCATGTTCGCTTGTGCACCAGAATGTGGTTGAACATTTACATGCTCTGCGCCAAAAATTTCTTTCGCGCGATCACGTGCGATATCTTCTACTACGTCTACGTGTTCACAACCACCATAGTAACGTTTTCCAGGATATCCTTCAGCATACTTATTCGTTAGAACAGAACCTTGCGCCTCCATTACTGCTTCACTTACGAAGTTTTCCGAAGCAATTAACTCGATCTTTGAACGCTGTCTTCCTAGTTCTGCCTCAATTGCAGCAAATACCTTTTCATCTTGACGTTTTAAATGATTCACCAAAATCCCCCTTTTCTGAACGAATTACATCAATTCCCAATAGTTTTTTCTCATTTATTCAGAAAAAACGAAAATTCAGGTTGTAATTCTTTCGAACCTTCATGTTTTCAACTACATTCTAACATGACTTTCTATATCATAAAAGAAAAAAAAGACCAAAATTGGTCTTTTCTTTCTTCTATTATAAAGTCAGACCACATACCTTTTACCTTTCGATATACAGCTGTTATAAGACTTTATAATTTTTCATGTTTAACGGCAAGGAATAGCTTCTTCATTTGCCGAATAAACGGCACGTGCTCCACCTATTAGTTTCCCACGTGTTTTCGCCATCGTTACATGCGCACTTCCTATTTCCTTCACACTTGTACGAACCGGTACAGCTACATGCTTTAAATGCATACCGATAAATGTATCGCCGATATCCATTCCTGCATCTGCTTTAATAAACTCAATTACTACCGGATCTTTAAAATTGTGATACGCATACGTCGCTAATGCACCACCTGCTGATCTAACAGGCGTAACTGTTACAATTTCAAATTGATATTTCATCGCTACATCTCTCTCAACTACTAAAGCACGATTTAAATGCTCACAACATTGAAACGCCAATTCAATACCTGTTCTCTCTTGAAATTGTTTTAACTCAGAAAAAATCGCCTCTGCCACTTCCATCGTTCCTGATGTTCCAATTCTTTCACCTAGCACTTCGCTCGTGCTACACCCCACTACAAAAATTTGACCACTTTGCAGCGTGGCTTGTTCTTGGAAATCAGAAAGCGACATTTGTAGCTGTTCTCTTACCTTTACGATTTCTGTCATTACGCCTCTTCCTTTCACAGGTTGGTTCACCAAATTATATTTCATACTACTTATAGTTAGAATCTATTACTTTGTTTCGTACGTTTTAATTTTTCCTACTCGGTTTTCGTGACGGCCACCTTCATAGTCAGTTGTTAGCCAAATTTTCGCGATATCACGCGCTAGACCAGCTCCAATTACACGCTCGCCCATCGCTAACATGTTAGTGTCATTATGCTCTCTCGTCGCTTTCGCACTGAAAGTATCATGAACTAATGCACAACGAATACCATTTACTTTGTTTGCTGCGATTGACATACCAATGCCTGTCCCGCAAACTAAAATACCACGATCCACTTCACCATTCGCGACCATTTCTGCTGCTGGAAACGCAAAATCAGGGTAATCAACAGAACCAGCTTCACATTCACAACCTAAATCAATATATTCAATATTTAACTCTTCTAATAAACTTACAAGTTCTTTACGGATATTCATACCGCCGTGATCAGATGCTACTACTACTTTCATTTTTACCCCTCCGAAGTTTCAATCAATTATCTTCATTTCACACTCGCTACCTTAATGGAACAAAGTGATCTCCAATATCGTATTATACACGAAACATCAACCTTCTGAATGCTTTTTCAGTAAAGTTTGTACAAGTTTTTCCATCTCTTCTAACGTTTCTTTATAAATAGAAAGCGATCCGCCAAATGGATCTGAAATATCCTTACTTATACCCTTAGTTAATCCATATAATGTATCCAATTTCTTTTCCACGCTCGGATAATACCCAAGTACAATTTGCTTATGGTTTTCCGTCATTGTTACTACAATATCCGCCCAATCAACCAAAGTATCGTTTACCTGCTGCGCGGCATGATCGATTACAATTCCTTTTTCAGCTAAAGCTTCCTTTGCATGTATCGACACATCGCTTCCAGGATAGGCGAAAACACCAGCAGATTGCACTTCAAATTTACCTTCTCCATAATGACGAAGCAAAGCCTCAGCCATCGGACTACGGCATGTATTTCCAGTGCAAACAAATAACACCCGTTTCATCTAAACCCACCCCTTTTTTTCTGTTTCCTACATTTATCCCGATTGGTGAAGGCTAATAATCAGCGGGGGATGAACACCCTCCACTGATTAAAGTTTCACTTTATCATAGCGTACATTAGAATAGAACAAAAGAAATGTGAGCATACGAAAGGCGCATTTCTCTTATATTTTTTCTAAGAAAAATGCGCCTTATCCACATATATGAAACCCTATTTCCAAGTGCCCAAAGTATTTTACCATACATAATGAACACACTACGAAACAAAATAAGGAATCCATTTCATATGAAACGGATTCCTTCTATCAAATAATTATTTCATTGTAACTTTCATTACTTCTGTTGAACCTTTTGTAGCTGTTACACCTACAGTTGTCTTAATAGACTCAGCTGCATCTGTGTTTGTAATAACGATTGGAGTAATTGTGCTTTTCGCTTTTTCACGAATTAATTCTAAGTCGAATGAGATTAATTTATCTCCAGCTTTTACAGCTTGTCCTTCAGAAACGTGAGCTTCGAAACCTTCACCTTCCATTTTTACAGTTTCTAATCCAACGTGGATTAAAATTTCTGTACCGTTTTTCGCTTTAATTCCAATAGCATGTTTCGTGTGGAATAATTGTACGATTTCACCATCAACTGGAGATACAACTACACCTTCAGTAGGATCGATCGCAACACCGTCACCCATCATACGACCAGCGAATACTGGATCTGGTACTTCTTCAATATTTTTCACTGCTCCAGTTAATGGAGCTACGATTGTTTCTTCATTTGTTTTTGAACCAAAACCGAATAATTTTTTAAACATAGGATAGTCCTCCTTATAATTTACCTAAAAGTTTATAGGGCAATCTCTATTCAAGATCGAAATACACGTAAGACTTCATACTTCGAATGTTATACTGTAAAAACTCTTTCGAAATAAATCATGTCATTACTACTAGACTCTTATTGTAGCGCTTCACAAAATTCCAGTCAATTCTGATTGTCTGAATAACAATGAGAAGTTAACTTCTACTTATATTTTCTCTTTTTTTCACTTACTTGTCTAGAGGTCTTTACTACATTTTATTTTTTGTTGTTAATTTGTAAAATTCCTTTCAAATTTTTGTTGAAATCCACTTGACTAAAGTAAGTAACTATTTTATTATTACTTACATAAGGTAAGTTAATAACTTTTAGGAGGTTTTTTAAAATGATGGATATCGGTCTTCTTATTATTCGTCTTATTATAGGAATTACATTCATGGGTCATGGTGCTCAAAAATTATTTGGTTGGTTCGGCGGTTACGGCTTAAAGGGAACTGGCGGCTGGATGGAGTCAATCGGCTTACGTCCTGGTGTATTTATGGCATTTATGGCTGGCGCAACTGAACTATTAGGTGGTTTCTTATTCGCAGCAGGTATTTTCACTGTAGTTGGTTCATTATTTATCGTAGGAACAATGTTAGTAGCAATTTTCACAGTTCACGGAAAAAATGGTTACTGGGTAACACAAAACGGATTCGAATATAATTTAATGTTAATCGCTGTCGCTATCGGTGTAGCTTTAATTGGACCTGGCGCTTACGTTTTACTTTAATATTTATCTCTATTTCAAGATATTTACCAAAAAAGAGATTACTTCAGTACAATCGAGGTAATCTCTTTTTTTTACATCATCAAAAAAATATTATTTTCAGCAGGAGATTCCCATTGATATCTTGTAAAGGAACAATAAGTATTCATATTTAGAAAGGGGATTACAACATGTTATCCATTAATCCAAACGAACAAACTGAAAAAGATAATTACAAATTACTAACAGGAAGTATCATTCCACGTCCTGTTGCATTCGTTACTTCTGTAACTAAAGATGGCGTATTGAACGGTGCGCCATATAGTTATTTCAATATCGTCGCTGCCAATCCACCACTTATCTCAGTTTCAGTACAACGCAAAGAAGGAAAACCGAAAGACACTTCCAGAAACGCAATAGAAAAAGGGGAATTTGTCGTACATATTTCTGATGAATCTTACGTAGAAGCGATCAACGAAACAGCAGCGAACCTACCTCCTAATGAAAGTGAAATCGAATTAGCAAAACTAACACCGATTGACAGTGATGTCATTTCAGTACCAGGGGTTAAAGAAGCAAACATTCGAATGGAGTGCATATTAGAACGCGCTATCCCACTCGGCGGAACCGAAGACTCGCCAGCTTGTGACCTACTAATCGGCCGCGTCGTTCGCTTTCACGTCGCTGAACACTTATACGAAAACGGCCGAATTCACGCCGAAGAACTAAAACCAATAAGCCGCCTAGCAGGACACAACTACGCAAAACTAGGAGAACAATTTGAATTAGTGAGGCCTATCTAAAAGTGGAGGCGACTCGTTCAGCTCTGACCAGCTAAGGTTCTTTCGTCCTAAAGGCGCTTTTTGCCTTTCGGGCGGAAGGTTCTTAGATGCGAAGAGCTAGTCGCCGGAACTGGATATCACACCCTAAAGGCGGAAGCGGCTCGCTCAGAATGAGAAGGGGATGGAGCTCCTGACGTAGAGGCGCTTTTTGCCTCGCAGGAAGGCGCGAAACCACCGACAATTCTAGCCGCTGGAGCTAGATACATTTAAAAGCGGAACCGACTGCCCAGGCCCGGTGGCTAAGGTTCTTCCTCACAGAAGATGCTTTTTATCTTCTCGTGGGGAAGGTTCTTAGACTCAAGGGCCTAGGAGGTGAAGCTGGCCACTGGAACTGGCTACCACCGAAAAGCTCCTGCTTCATCACTCAAACATAACCCCCCCGCTGAAAGCGGGGGATTTTTTATCGTAATTCTTCGTTCTTCTCCTCTAATGCCGGGAATTTCTCTTTTTTAGATCTACCAAGCTTTATTACAAAGAAATATAAGGAAAGTAACGTAATAAGGAAAACAATTAAAAACGGGTACGGAGAATAAAAAGTACGCGCCGCCTCCGATTTTCCTGCAACAAACTTCAATGACTCAATATCTAAAAACTCAGCAAACATTTGTACACCGAGCATACTGAACCAAAAAACAAAAAAACTAATAATAATACCAAAAACTTGCTTCAATCTCGTCATTCATCTCATCCTTTCTATATTTGTAATTTTTTAGTGTGATTAATATAGTACAAACGAAACTATGCACAGAAAGGAACTATCTCACCATTCACGAATTAACTTAATCCAACCTAACATCGAAATTTGCAAAATAACCCCCAATATTATAAGTCTTCTTAGCCATCGAGGAAAGAAGGTTAAAAGCTTAACATACCATTCCAATAGCTTGTTCATAATTCCCTCCTACATAAAATTATATAGGAAAAAGGAGATACAATCCAAACCCAACAAGAATAATACCACCTACTATTTCACCGTATGTGCCAAGTATATTTTTGGCATGGCTACCAAGCAATAAACCCATCCAAGCCAGTAACATACTTATTAGTCCGAACAATAATATCGTAATAATTGTCTCTGCTCCGTAAATTCCAAGACTAAGACCTACTGAAAAACTATCTATACTGACACCAAATGCAAATACAAATAAACTAATTCCAATTGGAGCAGTTCTAGTCTCTTCCCCTTCTAAAATAGACGAATATACGATATAGAACCCTAGCCCAATTAATAAAATAGCTCCTGCAAAATTTGCGACATCCCCATACCTCTCTGATAGAAAACGTCCTAGTACCATTCCGATAAATGGCATAATAATATGAAATATCCCAATCGTCATACCTATATAAAGGATTTGTCTTAACTTTAATGTTACCATCCCCATACCGAGGCTCACTGAAAATGCATCCATCCCCAGGGCAAATGCCATAATTATTAAAGGTATTAATTGTTCAAGTGTCATTCATATCCCCCCTCGGACGTGCTACTTCACAATATGCTTATCCGAGGAGAAATATTCTGTTTGCTAAAGGTACATTATCATTCAATAATAATCTGATGTCCCGCAGCTTTTGTTAAACGATTCATAATTGCATTTCCTATGCCTTCATTCGGGAATGATTCACTAAAAATAACATCTACTTCACTTGCATCAAACGTTCTAAGCACATCATATAACTTAGTCGCAACGCTGGCTAAATCGCTTCGCACACCACAAGACAATACAACATCTGCACTATACACATGCTGATACTCTTCTGTCGTTAATACACCTACTTTAAATCCTTCTTTCTTTTTCTCATCCACAATACGTTGAATAAACTCACGGGACCCTTCAACAATACTAAGTGGCGCTTTCGGTGCATAATGTGTATATTTCATTCCAGGTGATTTTGGTTTTTCTTTCTCATCCTTTAAAGCTGGATCTAAAGAAACATTTCCTATCACGGCCTCTAATTGCTCCTTCGTAATCCCACCTGGACGTAAAATCGTCGGAACCTCGCTCGTACAATCAATTACAGTTGATTCAACGCCTACTCCTGTTGCCCCGCCATCAACAATACCAGCAATTTTCCCATTTAAATCTTCATACACATGAGAAGCTAACGTTGGACTTGGGCGTCCTGAACGATTCGCACTCGGTGCTGCAACAGGCACGTTTGCCTCTTCAATAAGGGCGAGCGCTACTGGATGATCTGGCATCCTCACTCCGACTGTATTAAGTCCTGCCGTAACCCTCTCTGAAATCCCTTTTTTTCTCGGTAAAATGATTGTTAATGGTCCTGGCCAAAAATGCTCCATTAACTTTTCTGCAACCGGCGGAATTTCTCTTACGATACCATCTAACTGAGATTTTGTTCCTATGTGGACAATCAGTGGATTATCGCTCGGCCTCCCTTTCGCTTCAAAAATTTTCGCTATCGCTTCATCATCCATTGCGTTTGCTCCTAACCCATATACCGTTTCCGTTGGGAAGGCCACCGCTTCATTTTCTCTTAATAATCTCGCTGCTTCTTTTAATTGTGGATAATATTTTTTTCTTTCCACAACATTATCCACAACCCACATATTTGTATGCATTTTTTCCCACGTCCTTTTCTACCATGAAATACTTGTCTATTTTTAGTTTACTATGAGATTTATCCAAAAGACAAACAAGGTTTATCCACAAAATGTGGATAAACCTTGTTAATCCGTGGATAACTTTGTGAATAGCTGACAATTTAGTATTATTGCATTTAGCTCTTTTATATTTTTACAAAAGTGTTCTAACTGTCGAATTTCCTCTGGCACTTCCTCTTTCTCTACAATGACAAAGTTAAAAAACTGAAAGATGGTCACAGATTGTGGATGATTTGTGAGTAAGTACAATTGTCGAATATCTTTTTCTTTCATATACTGCAAAAACATCTCGAAAAAATATAAGAAAGTCTGTTTATCCACATTAGGTGTGAATAAACAAGAACGGATAAGTGCATTTTCTCCACTTTGTTCATATCCAATTACCGCTCGTATTTCTCCCGCCTCTTCCAAGATCATAAATTGTGCGTACAACTCATTTATTTTATCATCTTTTTTATTAGCTTGTCCGAAAAAAGAATGTAATCTTTCTACATCTGCTTTCGTAGCAAAATACACGTTCTTCATAGTAAATCCCTCCTCATTGATATATATGAGGAAGGATTTATTAATAGCACTATTTAGAGAATAAAGATGTAAAAGCTTCGACGATAAATAATTTAACCTCTGGTTTCTCTTCCTCTTCTACTGTTACATATTCATTTTGCTTTTCTTGTTTTTGCTCCACAGGTTTCTCCACTTTTTCCACAGTTTTTGTTTCTACTTTTTTTACAGGCTGTTCTTCTACTTGTGTTTCGTGTTTTACTACTTTCTTTTCCTGTGCTGTTACTTTTTCAGCTTTTTCCGGCTTTACTACTTTCTTTTCTTTCACCTTATCCTCTTTCTTCTCCGGTACATCCACTACTTCCTCATCTAGTTGTCTCACCTGCTCCTCTTCAGGAGATTCAGCTTTCACAACATGTTCTTCTTTCCTTACAGCTGTACCACTTGAAAAATCTAAGAAACACATCGGTGGAAATAATACACACCACCAGTTTGCACCTTCACCTTTTCCAATTGTAATAAGTACCGCTTCATATTCTCCTGCCGGATAAATAAAATTCCCATATACCTTTGTAGGAAACTTCACATTCTTACCGAATTTCACTTGAAACGCCTCTTTACTTCCTTCTCTTTTCAGTGTATTTGCCACTGTCTTTTCAATTTCAGGAATATGATTTTGAATTACTTTTCGAGCTTCTTCAAATGACGTTAAATCCGCTACCCATCCATCAATTTGCGCTTTTACTTCATCGCGTACTTTACGCTTTAACGCCTGATCTTTATCGGAATCACTATTAGCTAAAATACGTAATCGAACGGCCTCTTTCGGAATAACAGTAGGCCCTTTTGCATCAGCTTTCATATATCCAAACTGCACAAGTAACTGTGCACCAATTAATAATAAAAGAAAGTAAGCAATAACTTGTTTTTTCATTTCCTCCACCGTCCCCTCTAGAAACAGTGTGGACAGACTTTCATCTTTCTAAACTATTAAATTCGAAATCTATATGAATTTTTGTAACTAATCAGCCACTCTATGAAAAACCGACAGAAAAACATTTTTTTAAATAGACGAGAGGGACTGGCTATGTACAGGAGCGGTCAGGGCCTTTTCCTGCCACGCGCAAAGTTTTAAAACAAAGAAAGCTAGCAAAGTGTATGTCCATTTTTATCTTCGTGGCAGCAATCTATATGCTGAAAAATGAAAATAACTTTCTATAGGTAATAAGAGGCGTATTTTCTCTGGAATAATACCCCTTACCAAAATTCTAAATAAAATGTATGGCTGAGTAGTTACGAATTTTTCATACAAAAAATAGAGTAAGGCTTATGCCTTACTCCATCTCTGCAAATACCATGCGATCTTTTCCATTAATATCAAATACAACTTCAACTTGAGCGCGCGGGAAAGTTTGCTGTAATAATGCTTTCACATCTTCACCTTGCCCTACACCAATTTCAAACGCCACAATCGCCTTTTTCTGTAATACATTCGGCAATTCTTCCATAAAACGACGATAGAAATCTAGTCCATCTTCACCACCAACAAGCGCACGCTTCGGCTCATGCTCCTTCACAACAGTAGAAAGACCACGCCAATCTTCCTCTGGTATGTACGGAGGATTGGAAACAACAACATCTAACTTCTGACCTGTTTCATAAAACGGAGACAGTAAATCGCCGTGATAGAAAGTTACATCCGCCCCTAAAGTTTTTGCATTTTCTTTTGCAACTTCAATCGACTCCTGTGCGATATCTACTGTATACACATGAAGATTTTTATTTTCTAAAGCGAGCGTAATAGAAATCGCTCCACTACCTGTTCCAATATCCGCTATGTGAAGCTCCTCATTACCGAAATGGCGCTCAATTCTCTCTAGCACTCCAACTATAAGTTCCTCTGTTTCCGGTCTTGGTATCAATACCTCTTCATTTACAAAGAATGATCGGCCATAAAACATTTCATAACCGAGCATATATTGGATCGGAATACCTTCTACATGGTTGTGGATAAATTCTGCAAAACTTTTCTCTTGTTCCGCAGTTATTTCTTCACGCATATTCATGAGCATTCCGGTTCTGTTTGTCTTTAATACATGACAAAGGACAATTTCTCCCGCATTTTCATCTCGTCCATTTTCCTGTAAAAAAGAAGAAGCCCATTTCAGGGCTTCATAGACACGCATTACTCAGCTGCCTCCATCTTTTGCGCCTGATCTTCCATCACTAAGGCATTGATGAAATCATCTAACTTACCTTGTAGGATTTGATCTAGCTTTTGAATCGTTAAACCGATTCGATGGTCTGTAACACGGTTTTGCGGGAAGTTATACGTACGAATACGCTCTGAACGATCTCCCGTACCAACAGCTTGTTTACGGTTTTGATCATACTCAGCTTGCGCTTCTTGTCTAAATTTATCATAAACACGTGCGCGTAATACTTTCATCGCTTTTTCTTTATTCTTAATTTGTGATTTCTCATCCTGACAAGATACAACTACACCAGTCGGTAAATGTGTTAAACGTACCGCTGACATCGTTGTATTAACGCTTTGTCCACCAGGACCACTAGAAGCAAACGTATCAACACGAACATCTTTTTCATGAATATTAATTTCTACTTCTTCTGCCTCTGGTAGTACAGCTACAGTTGCTGTAGATGTATGAATACGTCCACCAGATTCCGTTTCAGGAACACGTTGTACACGGTGAGCACCATTCTCGAATTTCAGCTTCGCGAAAGCACCTTTACCATTAATCATAAAGATAATCTCTTTATATCCACCTAACTCTGTATAGCTCGCTTCGATAATTTCAGTTTTCCAACCTTGCACCTCAGCATAACGGCTATACATACGATATAAATCACCAGCAAATAAAGCTGCCTCGTCACCACCAGCAGCGCCACGAACCTCAACGATAACGTTTTTATCATCATTAGGGTCTTTTGGAACAAGTAAAATTTTCAGACGTTCTGATAATGTTTTCTCTTGTCCTTCTAATTCAGAAACCTCTTCTTTTACCATATCACGCATATCAGCGTCTAACTTATCTTCTAACATTGCTTTTGCATCTCGTAATTGCTCACGAACATCTTTATACTCACGGTACACCTCTACCGTGTCCTGAATATCAGATTGCTCTTTTGAATACTCACGAAGCTTATTTGTATCGCTAATAACCTCTGGGTCACTTAACAATTCATTCAACTTCTCATAACGATTTTCTACAGCTTGCAAACGATCTAACACACCATTCACCTCTACATCCTAGTATCTAATACAAATAGTATATGGTACTTAATCAAAAAAACGCAAATTATATTTAAAAGCGCAAGTGGCTTGTTCAGAATCGCAGGACATTGGAACTCTCGGCCTTGAAGCGCTTTTGCTTCGAGCGAGAGAGTGAAATGGCCGGAGATTCTTGCCACCAATCTTCATCTATTTTCGAAAAAAACCCGCTCTACATAGCGAGTTTCACTTATCTTTGTTTTGTAGGTACTGCATGACAATGACGACAACGTGGTTCATACGATTCTGAAGCCCCAACTAAAATAATTGGATCATCAAATGCCGCTGGTTCTCCATCGATTAAACGTTGCGTACGACTTGCAGGAGATCCACATTCAGAACAAACTGCCTGCAATTTAGTTACATGTTCAGCAATCGCCATCAGCTGAGGAACTTGTCCAAATGGTAGACCACGGAAATCTTGGTCTAATCCAGCTACAATGACACGATAGCCACGATTTGCCAATACTTGCACCACTTCCACAATGTCCCCATCAAAAAATTGTACCTCATCGATTGCAATAACATCCATTTCTTCTGTTACATGGTTAAATATATCTTTTGAAGCTGAAACAGGAACTGCTTTAACCTTTAATCCATTATGTGATACAACATCTTCTTCACTATAACGATTATCAATACATGGTTTAAATACAATCGCATGTTGTTTCGCAAATTGTGTACGGCGTATACGGCGGATGAGCTCTTCTGATTTCCCAGAAAACATACTCCCGCAAATCACTTCAATCCAACCATTTTGATTCATTAAGTACATTGAGCTCTCCTTTCATCTACTTTCCTAATCCAAAGTAGGGTAAAGGTTTAATATTTTCGCAAAAAAAACAGACAAGCGAATACATACACTTGCCTGTTTTATGTTCTTTATTACTTGATGCCGTATTTCTTATTGAAGCGGTCAACACGTCCGTCTGCAGTAGCAAACTTCTGACGTCCAGTGTAGAATGGGTGAGAATCAGAACTGATCTCAATTTTTAGTAATGGATAAGTGTTACCATCTTCCCACTCAACAGTTTCGCTAGAGCCTTTTGTAGACCCGCTTAAGAATTTGAAGCCAGTGTTCGTGTCCATAAATACAACTTTATTGTAATTTGGATGGATTCCTGCTTTCATTCTTTTCATCTCCTTCCGCCCTGAATCATTTTCGAAACAGAGTTTTTCATCTTCAGCTGCTTACACAACTATATTGATGAAACACATATGATGAAATTATAACAAGGCTAACTCCATTTTGCAACTACCTGTTTTTGTCTTTTTAAAAATTAAAAGCACAAGCGGCTCGTTCAGAATCCAGGTCACTTCAAGCTCTCGACCAAGAAGCGCTTTTTGCTTCGACCGAGAGAGCGAAATGGCCGGAGATTCTAGCCGCTGGAGCTGGATATACCTAAAAGCACAAGCGGCTCGTTCAGAATCCAGGTCACTTCAAGCTCTCGACCAAGAAGCGCTTTTTGCTTCGACCGAGAGAGCGAAATGGCCGGAGATTCTAGCCGCTGGAGCTGGATATACCTAAAAGCACAAGCTGCTCGTTCAGAATGAGAGGGGGATGGAGCTTCTGACGTAGAGGCGCTTTTTGCCTCGTAGGAAGACGCGAAGCCACCGACCATTCTAGCCGCTGGAGATGGAACTAGATACACCTTAAAGCGCAAGCGGCTCGCCCAGAATCGTAGGGCACTTCAAGCTCTCAATCCAAATATGATTTCCATCTTAAAAAACAAATTTTTTTCCATATATTACTCTCTAATATTCCCTTAAAAACATAAAAAACTCGCTTACTACGAAATAAGCGAGTCCCCATCTTTTCCCTTTACTTAGTGGTTACATACCTTTTTGAGTCTGCAACAATGTTTTGTAAAAATTCTTCATTTGTCTTTGTTTGACGAAGTTTACGTAAGAAGCCTTCAACAAAGTCTGGTGTATCACGCATTGTTTTACGAATACCCCACAGCTTGTCTAAATGTTCTTTCGGAATTAATAGGTCTTCTTTACGCGTACCAGAGCGACGAATATCAATCGCTGGGAAGATACGGCGCTCAGCTAATGAGCGATCTAAGTGAAGTTCCATATTTCCAGTTCCTTTAAACTCCTCGTAAATTACATCATCCATACGAGACCCTGTATCAACAAGCGCTGTTGCTAAAATCGTTAGGCTACCGCCCTCTTCGATATTACGCGCAGCCCCAAAGAAACGCTTCGGTCTATGAAAAGCAGCAGGATCAATACCACCCGATAAGGTTCTACCACTTGGCGGAATAACAAGGTTGTAAGCACGCGCTAAACGGGTAATACTATCCATTAAAATGACAACGTCCCTTTTATGTTCTACAAGACGCATTGCACGCTCTAATACAAGCTCCGCTACTTTAATATGATTCTCTGGCACTTCATCAAAAGTAGAACTTACAACATCACCTTTAACAGAACGTTCAATATCTGTTACTTCCTCTGGACGCTCATCAATTAAAAGTACAATTAATTCTGCTTCCGGATGATTTGTTGTGACACTGTGTGCAATTTCTTTTAACAGACTTGTTTTACCAGCCTTTGGAGGCGCAACAATTAAACCACGTTGTCCAAATCCAACTGGTGCGATTAAATCCATGATGCGTGTCGGTAACTTTTTCGTTTCCGTCTCCAATTTCATTTGGCGATCTGGGTATAACGGTGTTAATGCAGGGAAATGTACACGCTCTTTTGCTGAGTCTGGATCATCTCCATTTACAGCTTCAACTTGTAGCAATCCAAAATAGCGCTCATTTTCTTTCGGAGGTCGTACTTTACCAGAAACCTTATCTCCATTACGTAAATCGAAACGACGAATTTGCGAAGCCGAGATATAAATATCTTCTGAGCTTGGAGAATAATTGATAGGACGTAAGAATCCAAATCCTTCTGATTGAATAATTTCTAATACGCCTTCCATGAAAAAGAAACCTTCTTTTTCTGCTCGAGCTTTTAAGATAGAGAAGATTAGCTCTTTTTTCGTTAACTTGCTGTAATACGAAATCTTAAATTCCTTCGCAAGCTCGTATAACTCTTTTAATTTCATGTTTTCTAATGCTGCAATTGACAAATTCATTCAGACACCACACTTTAACTTTATTCTCTTTTCACATGGGTAAAGGGAAAAATACGGAAGGCAAATAAATAATAATGAAAGGCAATAAGTTCAAGTAGGATAATATTCACTATTGTAACCCTTTTATCTAGTTTTAATCAATACGTTGAAACACAAATACAAGAAGCGAAGACAAGAAAATTTGTCTTCGCCTTTTCATATTTCTTTCTTTTTTCTACTCACCTGATTTTAAGGCAGAATAGATAAGGTATTTCTGCTTGTATTTAATCCAGTTCCGGCGGCTAGAATCTCCGGTCATTTCGCTCTCTCACTCGAAGCAAAGAGCGCTTCTAAACGAGCCGCTTACGCTTTTTATTTAATCCAGCTTCAGCAGCTAGAATATTCGGTGGCTTCACTTCTTCCTGCGAGGCAAAAAGCGCCTCTACGTCTGAAGCTCCATCCCCCTCCCATTCTGAACGAGCTGCTTACGCTTTTTATTTAATAACCAAATTCGGTTTTTTATTTAAGCTATGGCGGCCGTCTACGAAGCGTACTGTGCCTGATTTTGCACGCATAACAAGGGATTGTGTTGTTCCAACGCTACCTTTAAATTGAACGCCTCGTAATAGTTCTCCGTCTGTTACACCTGTTGCTGCAAAGATTGCATCGTCACCTTTTACTAAGTCTTCCATACGAAGGATACGATTGATATCTTCAATACCCATTCTTTTACAACGAGCTAGTTCAGCTTCGTTTTGAGGTAAGAGCTTCCCGTGAATTTCTCCACCTAAGCATTTTAATGCGACCGCAGCTAATACACCTTCAGGTGCTCCACCAGAACCGAATAGAATATCTACACCAGTACGGTCAAATGCTGTATTGATTGCTCCAGCTACATCTCCATCGTTAATTAATTTAATACGAGCACCAGCTTTACGAATTTCTTCGATAATTGCTTGATGACGTGGACGGTTTAAAACTGTCGCTACAACATCTTCGATATCTTTATTTTTCGCTTTCGCCACTGCACGTAAGTTGTCGATAATAGGTGCGTCAATATCAACTGCACCAACTGCTTCTGGACCAACCGCTATTTTATCCATGTACATGTCAGGAGCATGTAACAAATTGCCGTGATCTGCAATTGCAATAACAGCAAGTGCATTCCAGCCGCCAGCCGCTACGATATTTGTCCCTTCTAAAGGATCAACTGCAACGTCTACGCGTGGTCCATATCCTGTACCCAATTTTTCTCCGATATATAGCATTGGCGCTTCATCCATTTCACCTTCGCCAATTACAACTGTACCTTTCATCGGAATTGTATCAAATACATCACGCATAGCTGATGTTGCTGCACCATCTGCCTCATCTTTTTTTCCGCGCCCCATCCAACGCGCTGATGATAATGCTGCAGCCTCTGTTACACGTACTAACTCCATAGATAAACTTCTTTCCACAATAATCCCTCTCCTTTAAGTCTTTATATTTCTGCCGTATTTTGTGAACCTTGTTTTTCTATAAAGTGTACTTCCGTTAGTAGTGATTCTTCGCTCCCCATTAACGGAAGTATCACCACCTTATCCCGATTGGTGAGGGTTAATAATCGGCGTGGGATACCCCATACTGATTAAAGTTTCACTTTATGCATTCTTCATTTCTTCAATTTCTTGCTTTGTCATTTGTTCTCGCCAAATGTTTGCACCAAGCCCTTTAAGCTTGTCTACTATATTTTCGTAACCTCGATCAATATGATCAAGTCCCGTTACTTCTGTAATGCCATCTGCCATTAAACCCGCAATAACAAGGGACGCACCAGCTCGTAGGTCACTCGCTTTCACCTTCGCACCTTGCAATAAAACTGGTCCAGTCACAATTGCTGAACGGCCTTCTACTTTAATTTGCGCGTTCATACGGCGCAATTCATCAATATGCTTGAAACGTGCGCTGTAAATTGTATCAGTTACAACTCCTGTTCCATGCGCTTTTGTTAAAAGCGTTGTAAACGGCTGTTGTAAATCCGTTGGAAACCCTGGATATACAAGCGTTTTTACATCAACTACTTTTAACCTTCTATTGCCGTTCACTGTAATTTGGTCATCGTTCGTTTCAATTTGAACACCAGCTTCTCTTAGCTTCGCAGTAACGGATTCTAAATGCTGAGGAATAACATTATCAACTGTTACTTCTCCTCCTGACGCAGCCCCTAAAATCATATACGTACCAGCTTCAATACGGTCTGGAATAATAGTGTGGTGACAACCGTGCAGTGAATCCACACCATCAATTCGGATTACGTCTGTACCAGCACCTTTAATACGTGCTCCCATACTCGTTAACAATGTAGCTACATCAATAATCTCTGGTTCTTTCGCTGCATTTTCAATAACAGTTCTACCTTTCGCTCGTACAGCCGCTAGCATAATATTAATCGTAGCTCCTACACTAACAACATCTAAATAAATACGTGCCCCACGTAGTTCGTCTGCTCTTAAATAAATGGCACCTTGTTCATTTGTAACATATGCCCCTAACGCTTCAAACCCTTTAATATGCTGATCAATCGGTCGTGGCCCTAAATGACATCCACCTGGAAGCCCAATAACAGCTTTTTTAAAACGGCCAAGCATTGCACCCATTAAATAATAAGAGGCGCGCAATTTTTTCACTTTTCCATTTGGTAAAGGCATCGCAACCATGTTAGAAGGATCGACTACCATCTCTTCTTCCTGCCCATAAGTTACTTTCCCTCCAATTTCCTCTAGTAAGTCTCCTAACATTTTCACGTCCGAAATATTAGGAACACCGCCAATAGTTACTGGAGTATCTGCTAAAATTGTCGCTGGAATTAGTGCAACAGCACTGTTCTTTGCACCACTCACACGAATCGTTCCATTTAAAGCTCTTCCGCCTTCAATTAGCAACTTTTCCATATTGAGCTCCCTTCTTGTGAATGTATTTATCTTCTACTTCTTTATAAGAAGTAGAAGATTCCCCCTTAAGAATCTCAATCACTCTTTCCATCCTGAAACTCAATAAGTAGAAAACCATCACCCGTAGCTCCCCTGCTATACAAATAGATGAAGATTAACTATTCATCGAATCAAATTACTCAATTCAGATACTTACCACATTTATTAATAGGACTATGCACATTATTTTCTATATTCGCAAACCAAAAATTCACTTTATAAAATCTTTAGACTTGTTCGCGCTTTCATTATACAACGAAAGGAAACCGTCTAAAAGACTAGACGGTTTCCAAAACGGAATTTTATTCTTACGCTTTACCGTTAGAACCGAACTCACGCATTTTACCAGCAACAGTTGCTTTGATAGCGTCGCGGCCAGGTCCAATATATTTACGAGGATCGTAAACTTCTTGGTCTTTGTTTAATGCTTCACGAACAGCTTTTGTAAACTCAATTTGGTTCTCAGTGTTTACGTTAATTTTTGAAGTACCTAAAGAAATAGCTTTTACGATATCAGCAGTTGGGATACCAGTACCACCGTGTAATACTAAAGGTACGCCAGTGAAGTCACGAACTTGTTCCATTTCAGCGAATCCTAAGTTAGGCTCACCTTTGTAAGGACCGTGTACAGAACCTAAAGCTGGAGCTAGGCAATCGATACCTGTTGCTTCAACAAGGTGCTTACACTCTGCTGGATCAGCGTAAATTACGCCTTCAGCGATGATGTCGTCTTCTTGTCCGCCAACTGTTCCAAGCTCAGCTTCAACAGATACGTTACGAGCGTGTGCGTATTCTACCACTTTTTTAGTAGTTTCAACGTTTTCATCGAATGGGTGGTGAGAAGCGTCGATCATTACAGATGTGAAACCTGCATCAATTGCTTCTTTACATTTTTCGAAGCTTGAACCATGGTCAAGGTGAATCGCTACAGGAACAGAAATGTTCATTTCTTCGATTAAAGCTTTAACCATAGCTACAACTGTTTTGAAACCAGTCATATGACGAGCTGCACCCTCAGATACACCTAAGATTACAGGAGATTTTTCTTCTTCCGCAGCAGCTAAGATAGCTTGAGTCCACTCTAAGTTGTTCATGTTGAATTGACCAACTGCGTATTTTCCTTCTAGTGCTGTGTTTAGCATTTCTTTCATAGAAACTAAAGGCATGGTGAATCCTCCTAAAAAACGTTTTTTGTATCCGATAAATTCTTATCGCTGGTAGTATGACCAGAATAAGGTAAAATATGTATATTTACATACCGGACTTCTTTCTACACTCAATAGGATAACAACTTGTACTCAAAAACTCAACTGTATTCACCTGCTCAACAGTCCATGTAAACGCTTTTTTCCATATTTTTTATAAAAAATTCACTTTTTACGCCTCTACAGCAAGCTGATCTCTCACTGCTTGACGAATCTCATCAATATCAAACGGTTTAGCAAAGTGCATTAAAGCTCCTAAATCTTTCGCTTCTTGAATCATATCCAATTCTCCATAAGCAGTCATTAAAATCACTTTAATACTCTCATCAATTTCTTTTACATGTTTTAAAATCTCTATACCATCCATACCTGGGATTTTCATATCTAACACTACTAAATCTGGATTATCTTTTTTCACGATATCTAAAGCTTGAAATCCATTCGCTGCTTGGAACGTCTGATAACCTTCTTTTTGGAACACTTCATGCAATAAAACACGAATGCCATATTGATCATCAACGATTAAAATTTTCCCTTCCATAACTCCCAACCTTTCTGTGTAAGTACAAGATTTAAAGCTTCTTATATCTTATCGGTTTATTTTCGCTACTCTTTGCCAAATCCCTTCCTATTCTTTCTTATTTTACCGTTTACTATTTCGTTATGCTACCCTACGATTTCCCCTTTCTAAAAAAAATGAGCTATAATGGGAACCGGCTAGCACGAAAGAAAGGAGCAACAACATGTTAAAAATTTTCTCGACTCAATTAAGTGGATATTTCTCCAGAATTTCTCAAAAAGAGGAAATGAATATAGAAGATAGCGCTCGTCTACTTGCCCAGGCGTTAGTTGGCGACGGCTTCATTTACTTGCATGGTACAAACGAAATGGAGGGTATTGTTTCAGAAGCATTATTTGGCGCCGAACCAATGAAACAAGCAAAACGTTTAATAGAAAACGGTGAACCGGCGGCAGTGACTTCTGCGGACCGCGTACTTCTTATTAGTCGTTTTTCGACAGATGAAGAAATTATAAAAACCGCGAAAAAACTTCATGAAGAAGGCCAATCTATCGTTGGAATCTCGGCTATTCAAGAAGGTGTTGAATCACTGGAACAATATACAGATGTACATATTGATACAAAGCTGTTAAAAGGTCTTATTCCAGATGATGAAGGTAACCGCTATGGGTTCCCAAGTTTAATTATAGCTTTATTTGCTTATCACGGATTGAAATTTACAATTGATGAAATGTTAAACGAATATTAAAAAAAGCGCCCTATTTCAGGCGCTTTTTTTTTATTACTTGCTCTCTTTATTCGTAATAGAAGCACTTACGAAGTCATGGAACAATGGTTGTGGACGGTTTGGACGAGATACAAGTTCTGGATGGAACTGTGCTGCCACGAACCAAGGGTGATCTTGTAATTCAATAATTTCCACTAGACGACCGTCTGGGCTTGTACCAGAGAATACAAATCCTGCTTTTTCCATATCTGGACGGAATTGATTGTTGAACTCATAACGATGACGATGACGCTCATATACAACCGGCTCATTGTAAGCATTGTAAGCATTTGTTTCTTCAGCAAGCTTACATGGGTATAGACCAAGGCGAAGTGTACCACCTAAATCTTCTACATCTTTTTGTTCTGGTAATAAATCGATAATTGCATAAGGTGTGTCAGGATTAATTTCAGAAGAGTTAGCTCCTTCTAATCCTAATACGTTACGTGCAAATTCGATTGATGCAAGTTGCATACCTAGGCAAATTCCTAAGAATGGAACTTTGTTTTCACGAGCATATTGAATTGCAACGATTTTACCTTCTACACCACGATCGCCGAAGCCACCTGGTACAAGGATACCATCTGTATCGCCAACTAATTCTTTTACGTTCTCTGCTGTTACGTGCTCAGCATTTACCCATTTCACTTCTACATCTGTGTCGAATGAATAACCTGCATGACGAAGCGCTTCTACAACAGAAATGTATGCATCTTGAAGCTCTACGTATTTACCAACAAGAGCGATTTTTGTTTTCTTAGAAAGGTTACGTACTTTATTAACTAGCGCAGTCCAATCTGTCATATCTGCAGCTGGATTGTCTAACTTCAAGTGATCACAAACGATTTGGTCCATGTTTTGTTCTTGAAGAGATAATGGAACCGCATATAAAGTATCTGCATCGCGTGCTTCGATAACTGCTTTTGTATCGATGTCACAGAATAATGCAAGCTTGTCTTTCATGTCCTGAGAAACAGGTAGTTCTGTACGAACAACGATAATATTTGGTTGAATACCTAAGCTGCGAAGCTCTTTAACGCTATGTTGCGTTGGTTTTGTTTTCATTTCACCCGCTGCTTTTAAGTACGGGATTAACGTACAGTGAATGTACATTACATTGTCACGACCGATGTCGCTCTTAATTTGACGAATTGCTTCTAAGAATGGTAGAGACTCGATATCACCAACAGTTCCACCGATTTCTGTAATAACAACGTCGGCATTTGTTTCGCGACCAGAACGATATACACGTTCTTTAATTTCGTTAGTAATGTGAGGAATAACTTGAACTGTTCCTCCTAAATATTCACCACGACGCTCTTTTTGAAGAACTGAAGAGTAAATTTTACCTGTTGTTACGTTGCTGTATTTATTTAAGTTGATGTCAATAAAACGCTCATAGTGACCTAGGTCTAAGTCCGTTTCTGCACCATCATCTGTTACGAATACCTCACCGTGTTGGTAGGGGCTCATAGTCCCTGGGTCTACGTTAATGTATGGATCAAACTTTTGAATAGTTACGTTTAAACCACGATTCTTTAAAAGTCTTCCAAGAGATGCTGCTGTAATACCTTTACCTAAAGACGATACTACACCGCCTGTTACAAAAATATACTTAGTCATGAAAAAGCTCCCTCCTATTTTGCTGTTATATAATCACCGTTGCAAAGCGCAACGTATGTAGATAACACTGTATCCATCTTATTGTTAGACTCTTTTTATTTTCTAAACAAAAAACAAAAAAGAAAATTGCTCCCCTCATCACATAAAGTAATAAGTAGGGAGCAATTTTCTTTTATATTTACACTTTAAAAGTATTATCGTCTTTTTTTAAAGAGCCCAAAAATGATTCTACATGGACGATAATGAAAAGTCAAGAACTACCGCTCTTCCTCTTCTTCTTCTTCAGTTTCATCATACTCAAGTTCTTCTTCTGCGAAGTCTTCATTATCTTCTTCTAAATCATCAAGATCATCATCTTCATCATCTGCGTCTTCGTCTTCAAGAACTTTGTCCAAATCTACTACATCTTCTTCTACTTCTTCTTCTACTTCTTCTACATCATCTTCTTCAATGTAGTCGTCAAAACCGTCTTCTTCAACTTTGCGTTTCTTCTTCGGTTTTGGCTGAGGCAGAATTTCTTCATCAATTTGCTCATATGGGTACCAGCTACGTAGCCCCCAACGATTTTCTCCTAAATTAATGAAACGTCCATCGATGTTTAAATCTGTATAAAATTGTGCGAGTTTCGTATTAACTTGCCCTTGAGATAGTCCCAGCACTTGAGCGATTTCTTGAACCAACTCGTTGAATGTCGTTGCTTGTCTTTTATTCCCTAAAACACTATGTACAACTTCAATCATTGAACATTCTTTTAGCTCTTCTGGTGAATATTGCTTAAAACCCACTTATGCGGCACTTCCTTTCTTCAAATATAAGCTTATATATAACGGTCTGCTTAAAAAAATCCATACTATTCATTATAAACAAAAGTCGCACAAATATGCTACAAAAAAAACGGGAAACTTTTATCGCGCTATTTACGGGCAATAAAATTATAATTTGTCCATTCTTTATTTCGGAGACATATGTGCTCCTTGCAGTACATACCTAATTTGCATTTCTGTATATTCTTCGAGAGTATACAGTTTTTGCAGGGCCCAACGTCTAAATCCCCACATTTGTCCTTGTATGAAAATATTATGTGCAAGAAGCTGTATTTCCTTTTTATTTAGTGTAAATGTCCCATTTTCCGTACACTGCTCTAAAATATCCTCAAACATCCCGACCATTTGAAACTCTTTTTCTAATACATATGGGAGTGATTCCTTCGGTAAAAAACGTACCTCTTGATACATAATTAATACTTCTTCTTGCAATTCATCCATCACTTTAAAATAATTCATTATCGCTATCTTTAAGCTTTCTATACTTCCCTTCTCTGTACACACTACTTCCTCTAACCGCTCTTTTACATGTTCATAAATACTATCACAAACTAAATATAATACATCATCTTTTGTGCGAATATACTCATAAAGTGTTCCGATACTAAATCCAGCCGCTTTCGCAATTTCTCTCGTTGTTGTACGCGGGAATCCTTTTTGCTTAAACAGCTGCACCGCACCTTTAATCATTTGTTCACGTCTTAACGCAACTAATTTTTCATCTTTCACTGACGCATGTACATTATGTTTAACCATCCCTTCACCTCTCTCTATTATTTTTGGAAGTAAAAAGCGTAGGAAAATACCTACGCTTTTGTTCCTACTTCGTTAACATACGAGAAATTACAAGCCTTTGAATCTCTTGTGTTCCCTCATATATTTGTGTAATCTTTGCATCGCGCATATAACGCTCTACTGGATAATCTTTCGTATAACCATAACCACCAAATACTTGTACCGCTTCAGTCGTCACCTTCATCGCTGTATCACCTGCAAATACTTTTGACATCGCTGACTCTTTCCCATACGGAAGCCCTTCAGATTCAAGCCAAGCCGCTTGATATGTTAAAAGACGCGCTGCCTCTACATCCGTTGCCATATCCGCAAGTTTAAAGCCAATTCCTTGTTGCGCCGCAATTGGCTTCCCAAACTGATGACGTTCTCTTGCATATTCTACAGAAGCATCTAAAGCGGATTGTGCAATACCGACTGCTTGTGCCGCAATACCATTACGGCCGCCATCTAATGTCTGCATCGCAACTTTAAATCCTTGGCCCTCTTCCCCTAGTAAATTCTCTACAGGAATACGGCAGTCTTCAAATATAATTTCAGTTGTTGGCGAAGAACGAATCCCCAGCTTACTTTCCTTCTTCCCAACCGAAAATCCTAGCGTATCACTCTCCACAATAAATGCACTCGTGCCGCGCTGCTTCGAATCAGGATCTGTTAATGCAAAAACAACATAAATATCAGCAATACCGCCATTTGTAATAAAGATTTTCGAACCATTTAAAATGTAATGGTCTCCATCTCGTTTTGCAGTCGTCCTCATTCCACCAGCATCTGATCCAGAGCTTGGTTCTGTTAAGCCATATGCACCAATTTTCTTCCCTTCAGCCATTGGGCGCAAAAACTTTTGTTTTTGCTCTTCCGTTCCAAATTTAAAAATTGGCCATCCAGCAAGTGAAGTATGTGCAGACAACGTTACACCTGTAGAAGCACAAACGCGGGATAATTCTTCAACGGCAATTACATACGCCAAGTAATCGCTTCCAATTCCGCCGTATTCTTCAGGCCACGGAATACCGGTTAAACCAAGCTCTGCCATTTGATCGAATAAAGCGCGATCAAATCGCTCTTCCTCATCACGCTCTGCTGCTGTCGGTGCTACTTCATTCCTTGCAAAATCCCGAACCATTTTTCTTATCATTTCATGTTCTTCTGATAATTTAAAATGCATTCCCGTCTCCCCCTCTGCCTTTTTATAAAGCTCGACTAATTACAAGCTTTTGTATTTCGCTCGTTCCTTCATATATTTGCGTGATCTTCGCATCACGGAAAAATCTTTCTACTGGATAATCTTTCGTATAACCGTAACCGCCAAATACTTGCACCGCTTCAATCGCAACTTCAACGGCCGTCTTAGAAGCAAATAATTTCGCAATAGAAGCTTCTTTACCGCATGGTAACCCTTGTGCTCTTAGCGATGCCGCTCTGTATACAAGTAATCGCGCTGCTTCTACGCTAGTCGCCATATCTGCAAGTTTGAATCCGATTCCTTGCTGCGCCGCAATTGGCTTGCCGAATTGCTCGCGCTCTTTCGCATAATCAATCGAACATGCAAGCGCCGCTTCCGCGATTCCTAATGCCTGCGCTCCGATCCCAATTCGTCCAACATCTAAATTCGCCATTGCCACCTTAAATCCTTGTCCTTCTTCACCAAGTAAATTCTCGGCCGGTACTTTCATATCTTCAAACGTAAGTTGTACTGTACGAGAACCAAGAAGCCCCATCTTATGCTCATCTTTTCCGATGATTAAGCCTGGTGTATCTTTCTCTACTATAAATGCTGAAATCCCGCTTTTCCCCGCATCTGGATTTGTAGACGCGAAGACGATATATGTACTTGCTTCACCACCATTTGTAATAAAGACTTTCGATCCATTAATGATGTAGTGATCGTCTTTCTTTACAGCTCTTGATTTCAAACTACCTGCATCTGATCCTGCATTCGGTTCTGTTAGAGCAAATGCGCCTAAATATTCACCAGTCGCCAATTTAGAAACATATTTCTGCTTCTGTTCTTCTGTTCCGAAGTATAAAATCGGATTCATTCCAACTGACGTATGTACAGCTAAAATTACACCAACCGTTGCACTTACCTTTGAAATTTCCTCAATTGCTAGAATGTAAGAAATAAAATCCATTTCTGCCCCGCCATATTTTGCAGGTGCTGGAATACCCATTAGTCCAAGCTCACCCATCTTTTGCAAAATCTCTTTCGGGAACACCCCTTGTTCCATACTAGGAACAAAGGGAGCTATTTCCTTCTGTGCAAAATCTCGAACCATTTTCCTCATCATTTGTTGCTCTTCAGTAAAGTGAAAATTCATGTACTTCGCCTCCGTTTGCTATATATCTTTTTAACAATCTGGTAAGACCACTACTTCAATAAAGGGAGGCCTTTATTCGTAAACGTAGAAACCACGACCCGTTTTACGTCCTAACCATCCTGCATTCACATACTTACGTAATAATGGACATGGGCGATATTTACTATCTCCTAATCCTTCATGCAACACTTCCATAATGTATAAACACGTATCTAAACCGATAAAGTCAGCTAACGTAAGAGGTCCCATCGGATGATTCATACCGAGTTTCATTACTTCATCAATCGCTTCTTTCGTCGCTACTCCTTCGTATAACGTATAAATCGCTTCGTTAATCATCGGTAATAAAATACGGTTCGATACAAACCCTGGGAAATCATTTACTTCAACTGGCACTTTCCCGATTTTTTTCGTAATATCCTCAATCGTTTCGTACACTGCATCATCTGTAGCTAAACCACGAATAATTTCAACGAGTTTCATAACTGGAACTGGATTCATAAAGTGCATGCCGATTACTTTCTCAGGACGTTTCGTTACCGCTGCAATTTCCGTAATTGGTAACGATGACGTATTCGTCGCTAAAATTGCGTGTTCTGGAGCGATTTCATCTAAATTCGCAAAAATTTTCTTTTTAATATCCATTTTTTCAACAGCTGCTTCAATAATAAGATCAGCTTCTTTGACACTATTTAAATCGAGCGTCCATGTAAGACGATTTAAAGTCGCATCTTTCTCTTCTTCCTTCATACGGCCTTTTTCTACTTGGCGGGCTAAATTTTTCGAAATAACAGCTAGCCCTCTATCTAATTGCTCTTGCTTTAAATCTTGCACTTTCACATCATAGCCTGCCATTGCACACACTTGTGCGATACCTGAACCCATTTGCCCTGCACCGATTACAACAATCTTTTGTACACTCATTTGTTCTTCCCCCTTAATTGTTAATAAACTATATATCTTCTAATCTTAATTAGTGAACTTCAATCATCACTGCATCACCTTGACCGCCACCGCTACAAATAGAAGCAATTCCAATTCCGCCGCCGCGCTGCTTCAGTGCATGGATAAGTGTAACGATAATACGTGCTCCGCTCGCTCCAATTGGATGCCCCATTGCTACAGCACCGCCATTTACATTCAATTTTTCCGGATCGATCCCTGCGATTTCTGTACTTGCAATTGCTACAGCCGCAAATGCCTCATTGATTTCAAATAGATCTATGTCTTCAATTGTCTTACCTGTCTTTTTCAGCAATTCATTAATTGCATAACCTGGCGTTCTTGGGAAATCCTTCGATTCTACCGCAATCGCCGTATGCGCCAAAATTGTCGCTAATGGTTTTCTTCCTTCTTGCTTCGCTCTGTCCTCGCTCATTAATACAAGTGCAGCACCGCCATCATTTAGTCCCGGAGCATTACCTGCTGTCACCGCTGACGTCTTATCAAATACAGGCTTTAATTTCGCTAATTTTTCAATCGTTGTATCCGCGCGTGGCGCCTCATCCTTAGCCACGACGATAGGATCGCCTTTTCTTTGCTGAATTGTTACTGGTACAATCTCCTCTTCAAAACGCCCTTCTTTATGTGCCGAAACCGCACGTTGATGGCTACGATATGCCCATTCATCTTGTGCTTCGCGAGAGATTCCATCTTCCTTCGCAACTTCTCCGCCATAAACACCCATGTGTATACCTGAAAATGCGCACGTTAAACCGTCTGCAACGTTTAAATCGATAACTTCGTTGTTACCCATTCTGTATCCCCATCTTGCCCCTCGTAAAATGTAAGGGCTGTTACTCATCGATTCCATTCCACCAGCTACAATCAGTGATTGGTCACCAGTGCGAATAATTTGATCTGCTAACGTAACTGCGCGAAGCCCTGATGCACAAACTTTATTTACTGTTTCTGTCTGCACTTCCCAAGGAATGCCGGCCGCTCTTGCTGCTTGGCGTGATGGAATTTGTCCTTGCCCTCCTTGGATAACCGTTCCAAATATAACTTCTTCAACATCACTAGCGGAAACATTCGCCCTTTCAAGCGCTGCCTTAATTACGATTCCTCCAAGCTCTGTTGCTTTCACGTCTTTTAAAGTTCCTCCAAATTTTCCAACCGGTGTTCTTGCAGCACTTAAAATAACTGTTTTACTCATGTTTCTTTCCCCCATTTCTTTTTTTAGCACCGAGCGCTCGCTCGGTATCCTTGCGCCTAGAAGAGGTGCAATTATTGCACCTCTTTCTAAATTTGAATGTATTCCTACAAACTACATTGCTTCTTTCTTCTGTCCGATAACTGAGCGTTCTAAAATCTCTGTTACGTCCAAAGTTTGAACTGTTTCTTCAACTTCTTTCGCTTTCGTGCCGTCACTAATCATCGTTAAGCAATACGGGCATCCTGTACCGATAATTGACGGCTGTACAGCTAGCGCTTGTTCTGTACGAGCAACGTTAATACGAGAACCTGTCGTTTCTTCCATCCACATTAGGCCGCCACCCGCACCACAGCACATTCCCGTTTCACGGTTACGCGCCATTTCTACAAGGTTTACACCTGGAATTGCTTTTAGAATATCGCGCGGCGCTTCGTATACTTCGTTGTATCTTCCTAAGTAACAGGAATCATGGTACGTAACTGTCTCTTCAATAGAATGGACAGGTTTTAAACGACCTTCCTTCACCCACTGGGCTAGTAATTCTGTATGATGATAGACTTCTGCTTGTAAGCCAAAGTCCGGGTACTCATTTTTAAAAGTGTTATAAGCATGAGGGTCAATCGTAACGATTTTCTTCACTCCTGCTTTTTCAAATTCTTCAATATTTTTAGTCGCCATTTCCTGGAATACAAATTCATTTCCAAGGCGGCGCGGTGTATCACCAGAGTTCTTTTCCTTATTACCAAGAATTGCGAATGAAATGCCTGCTTCATTCATTAGCTTCGCAAATGATATCGCAATCTTCTGACTGCGATTGTCATACGAACCCATTGATCCGACCCAGAATAAGTATTCAAACTCTTCGCCAGCTTTTGATTTCTCCTTTACAGTTGGAACTGTTACTTCATCGTCACCTTGGCGCCATGTTTCACGCTCTTTACGGTTCAGTCCCCACGGATTACCTTGACGCTCAATGTTTGTCATTGCACGCTGCGCTTCCGCGTCCATTTTTCCTTCTGTTAAAACGAGATAGCGGCGTAAATCAATAATTTTGTCAACATGCTCATTCATAACTGGGCACTGGTCCTCACAGTTACGGCACGTTGTACACGCCCAAATCTCTTCTTCTGTAATAACGTCTCCGATTAAACTTGGGTCGTACGCTAGCGCTGTAGCCGCTGATTCTTGTTGTCCTTTTCCAGCTGCCATCATCGCTAACTGATTTCCTTGTGTATTATTAAAAGCAACAACTGGAACCCACGGTGCTTTTGATGTTACCGCTGCTCCTTTATCAGTTAAATGATCACGAAGTTTTAAAATTAAATCCATCGGTGATAACATTTTCCCTGTTCCTGTTGCCGGACACATATTTGTACAACGACCACATTCGACGCAGGAATATAAGTCGATAAGTTGATTTTGTCTAAAGTCTTCAATTTTACCAACACCGAATGTTTCTTGTGTTTCATCTTCAAAATCAATTTTTTCAAGTTTTCCCGGATTTGAAAGACGACCAAAAAACACGTTAACTGGTCCAGCAATTAAATGCGCATGTTTTGATTGTGGAACATAAACTAAAAACGTTAACAAAATTAGTAAATGCACCCACCAAGAGAAATAGAACACTGAAATGGCTACGGTTTCATTTAATCCCGAGAAAACGTAAGCGATTGCAGAAGCGATCGGTTCACTCCATGAAAGCTCCTCGCCGTGCCATATAATTCCCATCCCATTACCAAGTAGCACAGAAATCATTAAGCCACCAATAAAGATAAGAACAAGGCCTGATTTAAAATTACGTTTCAAACGAACAAGCTTTTCAATATAGCGTCTATGAAAAGCCCAAAAGACTGCAATTAAAATAACGAGTGTGACAATTTCCTGGAAGAATGTAAATGCAGGGTATAGTGGTCCAAGTGGAAGATGCGATCCTGGTGCAAGTCCTTTCCAAACGAAGTCAATTGCTCCAAATTGGACAAGAATAAATCCGTAAAAGAACATAACGTGAATGATGCCGCTCTTTTTATCTTTCAGCAGCTTTTTCTGACCGAAAACATTGACCTTAAGAAGATCCCAACGCTCTTTAAAACGACGGTCAAATTCAATCTTTTTTCCTAATTGTATGTAGGCCATCCTTGTTCGTATAAGATATACAAACAAATACCCCGCATAAGCAATAACAGCAATGGCAGCCAGCCAATTAATGATTAGTAAGCTATTCATTTTATGCTACCCCTCTCTTTGTAAGCTCTCTTTCTTTTTTAGAATCTTCGAAAATATATAATTTTCTGAATTATATCCCCTATTCCCATTATATAATGAGTGAGCATTCAGTCAACAGTTTTTTGTTATACAACAACACATTTTTTAATAAAGCTGTTTATTTCGGTGAAACTATAAAGTGAAACTTTAATCAGTAGAGAGCTGTTTATTCCCTACTGATTATTAGCCCTCACCAATCGGACTTTTACGGGCGGCCGAATCCCAACCAACTTCTTTGCTTTAGGTGGGAGTCTTACTGCCCGCAAATAGCGGGATACAGTGAAATTTTGATTTGTAAAAAATTGATGGTGAAAAGACCGTGAAGGAGGGAATTTACTTATGTTTTTCTTATCTCTCTTGTTATTAGGCAGCGCTCTCTGGATTACAATCGACCTTTCATATGGGAGAATTGTTCATTTAAAGCGTGTACGTTCTCGTTCTTTCCCTTTACGTCAAAGTGATTTTCGCCTTTATACATACGGAAATGATCTATACGATGCTCTCTTTACTGATATAAAACAAGCTAAACACCATGTGCACGTTTTATTTTTTATTGTAAAAAACGATGATATAAGTCGTACGTTTTTAAAGTTACTTATCGATAAAGCACAAGAAGGAATTGAAGTAAGACTTTTACTCGACCGATTTGGAAGTCATTATTTATCAAAAGAAGCGATTTACTCCCTACAAAAACATGGTGTCTCTTTTTCATTTTGTCATAAAGTGAAATTTCCTTTTCCTTTCTTTTCTGCAAATCAAAGAAACCATAGAAAAATTACAGTTATTGACGGGAAAATTGGTTATATTGGTGGATTTAACATTGGCGAGGAATATTTAGGGCATAATCAAAGGTTAGGGTTATGGCGAGATTATCATTTACGTCTTACAGGAGAAGGGATACAAGATTTACAAAAACAATTTTTACATGATTGGCTCGACGATACAGACCAAAATTTATTAGATTCATCTCTTTATTTTCCTATGCAACAACCAGGGACCATTCTACATCGTTTCATCCCTACTGATGGTGCCTATTTACAAAATACATTTTTACATTTAATCGAAAGCGCGAAAAAAGAACTCTTTATCGGTACACCATATTTTATTCCTGGAAAAAAAATTATGAATGCATTATTAAAAGCGCGAAAACGTGGGGTTCAAATAACTATTCTCGTTCCACAAAAAGCTGATCACGCCCTCGTTCGAGAAGCAAAATTCCCATATTGCCGAAAGTTAATACAAGCTGGTTGTAATATTTACGCTTTTCAGCAAGGATTTTTCCACGCAAAAATTATTATAGTAGACGATCATACTTGTGATATCGGAACTGCTAATTTCGATATGAGAAGTATATATATTAACCATGAAATCAATTGCCTTTTATACGATAAACATTTCATACAAGAAGTAAAACGTAAATTCGAGGAAGATTTGGAACGCTCCTTATTACTTTCCTTCGAAGATGTCAATCCTCTCTCCATTATCGATAGAGGAAAGGAATGGATAGGAACGATACTCGCGTTCTTTTTATAGAGAAATTTCAAGGGCCAATGAGGTGCATCACATATGATAATTCGATTTGGATATGTCTCACATGCTACGGCATTATGGGACTGTTCGCCTGCCAAAACAATGACATTTACAAGCTGGAAAAAGCTAAAAAAACAAGAGCGTGAAGATAAATTATATAATGTTACACTGCAAAATCTAGAACACACAATACGCATCCTTCATTACAATATTGCACACGAAATTCCATTATATCGTTTATCATCTTCTATCGTCCCGCTTGCAACACATCCTGAAGTTGAATTTGATTACATTCAAATATTTGCTCCACTATGGCGTAAAATAGGAGCATTAATTCAAGAACACAATTTACGCGTAAGTTTTCACCCAAACCAATTCACACTATTTACAAGCGACAAACCACATATTACAACTAATGCAATTACAGATATGACCTATCATTATAACGTGTTAAATGCTATGGGAATTGCAGATTCTTCCTACATTAATATACATGTAGGTGGCGCGTATGGAAATAAGGAAAAGGCAATCGAACATTTTCATGAAAACATACAAAAACTCCCTTACCATATAAAAAGACAAATGACCCTTGAAAATGACGATAAAACGTATACAACTTCTGAAACTTTGGCTATTTGTCAAAAAGAAAAAATCCCTTTCGTGTTCGATTATCATCATCACATAGCGAACCTTTGTAATGAACCGCTAGAAGAATTGCTTCCTATGATATTTAAAACTTGGTCACATACAAATGTCCTTCCTAAAGTTCATATTTCTTCTCCTAGATCTGAAAAAGAATTTAGGGCCCACGCAGATTATATTGATTTAGAATTTATTAAACCCTTTTTACACATTACAAAAAAAATTAATCATAATTTTGATATTATGATTGAAAGTAAACAGAAAGATTTAGCAATGCTACAATTAATATGTGAACTAGCCTCTATAAGAGGAATAAAAAGAATAAATAGCGCAACATTGCAATGGTAAATTGTAATGTTGCGCTATTTTTTTCAAAAAAAGTAATTTTTCTAGTAAAAAACACCCTATTTTATATGCTATGATTGGAATTAGCATTTTCCACCTGCGATTCAACTTTATTGAAACGGAGTCATAATATGATTAATCAAAAAAAATATGTACACTTTGTCATGATGTATATAATTATATTTTTTCTTTGGATATTCCTTATTCCTAAGAGCTTGAATATAAAAGAAATTGGCATTCTCTTCTTATTTTGTTTTGCTACACTCTTTTCTTGCTATTGCCTATATAAAGCAATTAAGAAAATGAAGCGCGGTGACAAACTATTTTGGGTTTTAGTACTATGCACTTGCCTATGTGGATTGACAATGGAGATAACTTTATTTCTTCATTCACTTTCTATATATGATCAAGTCATATTCTCATATAAGGCGTTGCCCTTTTTCATCGTACAATATATTTTACTCTTCTCTGGCTTTGCTATAAAGTTCATAAAACATTACTCAATTAGAGGCCTTGCTCAATTTTCATTCGATAGCATCTTTATTGTTATTATGAATATTTATTTTACCTTAACTTTTATTTTGGATCTTTCAAGCTTTCGTATGTTAACAACAGATACCTGGGTTTTAATTGGATACTTTATTGCACAATCATTAGTAATTTACGCCGTTATTAGCCTATATAGAAGAGAACAATATTCTTCTAGCAGAATTTCATTAATTATCGGCTTTACTATCATACTTGTGTACGGATATATACATCTGTTTCAATTAAACGCAGGGATGGAAACTTCTTCTGAAGTCTCTTACTTAATACATACTGCTTCAATTTTATTAATTGGTTTGTCTTCCATACTGTACATTTTGGATAAACCAATGCAACATGAAACGAAAACGAAATATTATCGATTCGATTATGTACGCTTTATATTACCTTATTTTAGTATAATCATTACTTTTTCCTTTGTTGTTATTCAACCTTGGGATGATAAGTTCATGCTAATCGGTCTAGTATTATCACTAGTATTATTATTCCTACGACAACTTTACATGTGGAAAGATAATCAAGTATTAATCGATACGTATGAACAGTTGACTACACAACTAGAAGATGAAGTTGAAGAAGGCGTATCTGCCCTATCAAAAAGTGAACAACGTTATAAATCTTTATTCGAAGATCATCCTGATGCTGTTTTTTCTTTAAATATGAACGGGATTTTTAAACAATCTAATAAGGCTTGTGAAAGTTTATTTACAGCCTATTATTGTGAAGTAACAAGCTATTCTCTTCAACACTTCATTGATCCACAAGATCATGAATTATTGAAGAAATCTTTACAAATTACAAAAGAAGGTAGACCACAAACTCTAGAAATTCGTACAAAAGAAAAAGAAGGCTATTATTATCACCTTCACATTACATTCATCCCTATTTTTATAAATAAAGAAGTTGTTGGGATGTTTGGTATCGCACGTGATATTACAACTTTATATGAAAAACAAAAGCAAGTAGAGCATATGGCTTTCCATGATGCACTTACAGGACTACCGAATCGACGGAAATTCGAAAAAGATTTAAAAACGATTTTAAATACAGCTCAAAACACCACTAATGACGTTGCGGTCATGTTCCTCGACTTAGATCGATTTAAAAAAATTAACGATCGACTCGGCCATGATGTCGGAGATTTATTATTAATTGAAGTAGCAAAAAGATTACGTGGATGTTTGCGTTCAAAAGATATCGTTGCCCGCCAAGGCGGAGATGAATTTACGATTCTATTACCAGATATGTACTCTGAAAAAAGTGCTTCTTTTATGGCTGAACAAATTTTAACTATTTTAAATAAGCCTTACTTTATTAAAGATGAAGAACTTTCTGTTACACCGAGTATCGGAATTGCGATGTACCCTGACTACGGAACCGATGTAACCGAATTAATGAAAAATGCAGATATGGCTATGTATCGAGCAAAGGCTAATGGAAAAAATAGATTTATTTTCTTCTCAAAAGAAATGAGTATTGCGCAAAATGAAATACACTTCCTAGAAGGTGAACTTTCAAAAGCTCTACAACAAAATGAATTTTTCCTTGAATATCAACCACAAGTAAATACAAAAACAAAACAAATTATCGGTTTTGAGGCATTAATTCGCTGGAAACATCCAAAACTCGGAATTGTATCCCCCGCCCAATTCATTCCTCTAGCAGAGGAAACAGGATTTATTATTGAACTTGGTAATTGGATTTTACGTACCGCCTGCTTAGAAGCAAAAAAGTGGCATAACCAAGGATTTTCTCACTTAAAGGTTGGTGTAAATTTATCTGTTGTTCAATTCAATCACGCAGATTTAATATCAACTATTTCAAAAGTCTTGGAAGAAACCGAACTAAAGCCGGAAGCGCTAGATATTGAGATTACAGAAAGTATCGCGATTAATCAAAATCATTCTGTAATTGCTAAACTAGAAGAACTTCAAAATCTTGGTATTCAAATTTCAATTGATGATTTTGGAACTGGTTATAGTTCTTTAGCTTATTTAACGAAATATCCAATCAATACATTAAAAATTGCTCGAGAATTTATTTGTGGAATTACAAATAGCCCTTTAGAAGAAGCCATTATCGCTTCCATTATTACGCTATCAAAAGAATTAAATTTAGAGGTTATTGCGGAAGGTGTAGAAACAGAAGAACAATGGAAGTTTTTACATGAACAAAACTGTGACCATATTCAAGGATTCCTCTTTAGCAAACCTGTTTCTAGTAAAGATGTTTGGATGTTACTCCACAAAAAAACAACCGTCTAAGTAAGACGGTTGTTTTTTTAATATTCAAAAGGTAGATCCGCAGCTAATTGTACCTCTTGATCGTTATGAGAAATTACTTGGCTTTTCTCTAAAGCTGTATCCCCTAGTGAAATACCCCATGCCATTGCTAACGTTAATAGACTACCAATAAGTAGTTTCTTCATATTCCATCACCCACGTTTTTTCTTTTAATATATCATGAAAATTTATCCATATCGTATGCAATTATGCATATCCATTTTTTAGGCTTTTTATCTACTAATTTTATTTGCGAGCGCTTCTTTATATGCATGCATTTCTAATATATCAAAAAAGAAACTTGCTTTTTTATATGCATCTTCAATCTCTGCCCCATCATACTCCAACTTCCCTAGGCATTCACCTCTTTGATAATATAGCTGTCCAATTAATGCCATACTATTAATTCGGCATGATATTTCAATCGCTTTATTTACTTGATAAAGTGACTCTTCATATTGATCATCTAAGTATAATGCTTTTGCATGATTATACCTTACCTTCACGTCAAATTCTTCATTATCATGCAATGCCTCTAATTGTTTTAATATATCTTCAAATAACTCAATGCTCTTCTTAAAATAGCTATTTTCAGCATAAATATTTGCAATTGCATTTTCTATATAAAGATTTTGATACATATCTATCCCAGTTAATTGTTGATTTAGTAGCTTTTTTAACTCTAGAATACAATATTCATAATCAATCTTCTTCAACACATACGCAGATACATGATATTGCCATTGAAGAAACTGCTGAAACTCAGGGTGATATTCTTCCTTTTTCAGCTCATTCCATACTTTATTATAAATTTCTTTATATTTCTTTTGCTTACAAAGTACAATAATTTGATCTTTAAACTGCTTTTTCTTCTCAATATTGGAATAAATGAGTACCTCATAAAAATGAATAATGGGAACTTGTAATTTTGCTGCAATACCTTGCAATATATCCATACTTGGGTATACCGCGCCCGACTCAATTCTGCTCACCTCCGATTGATGACATACATTATCGGAGAGTTGTTTCTGTGTTAATCCTCTCATTCCCCTAATTTTCTTTATTTCGCTTCCTAGTTTTTCTGCGTGCATACTTGCTCACCGTCCCATTATAACAATCTAATTTTTTAAGTTGTCATACCACTACAATAATGTGCATTCGACAATTTTTGATATGAAATAATGCATAATATATATAAAATTCGGCTAATTCCTCATACAATTCATCTCACATACACAATACAAGATTAGGAGTGTTATAGATGAATTATAGAAAACTTGCTAGTGCTTTCGTTACATTCGGTCTTCTTTGTCCTTTATCAACAGAAGCTATTCACGCTCAAGAATTAGATAAAAATGAAGTAAAAGTTGAAATTGCTCAGCCTGGTTTAACAATTGGAAAATTAACACAACCTCAAAACGATACAAAAGAGAATATTGCTAAAAAGTATTTAAAAGGTGAGGTAAATGGGGCTAAAGCTCAACAAGAGCAAGTTACTACTGAAAAGAATGTCGATTTTCAACCTACAAATAAAGAAACAAAAGAAAATCAAACCGAATTACGCCTTGCACAAACATACAAAAACTATAAAGTATATGGTCAAGATCTCATTGTAAAAGTAGATAAAAATGGAGTAATTACAACTGTTAGTGGTAAAGTTGCCCAAAATTTAGACCAACAACTTAATCTTACTATAACAAATTTTTTGTCGAAAAATGAAGTAAAATCTAAATTACGCAATATACTTCAAATTCCAAGTGATGCGACAGAAACAGAATTTTCTAGCGAAACGGTAGTTTATAAGAAAAAAGATGGCTACTATACATACGCAACGGTCCTTACATTTACTTATGAAAACAATGAACAAGTTATAAACGGAAATGCAATCATGGACTTACAAACTGGTGAAGTACTTTTCCAAGAAAAGTTTATTAAAAATAAAGAAAATAAAAATATTAATCAAGTAACAGCACCTAAACTATCACCAGCGAAAGAACAAGGAACTGGGAAAAATGCGCTGCAAGAAAATGTATTATTTAATATTGCGAAAGGCTCTGATGGAAAATTTTATTTAGCTGATTTATCCCGCGGAAATGGTATTTATATTTACAACGCAAACTATGCTGATTCCCTTGGTGGCGATAGCCAAGCTGGTTATCCAGGGACACTTATTTCAAGCGATAACTCTAACTTCTTAGATAAAGAAGCAGCTGGTGTTATGAAAAATATGAGTGATATTTACGACTATTTTAAGAAAGAACATAATCTGAAAAGTTACGATAATAAAGACTCAAAAGTTGTTGCTAGCGTCCACGGATTTGATTCTACTGAAGTTAGTGATGGTGTAAAAGAAAACTATGTAAATGCATTTTGGCATCCAGGTTGGAATCAAATGGTCTTTGGTGACGGGCTAAATGGAAAATTAACCTCTGCTCTTGACGTGACAGCGCATGAATTTGGACATGCTGTATTTAGTGGTACGACGAAAAATAAAATTGTGCGATATCCAAGTGCTGAAACATCTGCGCTAAATGAAGGTCTAGCAGATTTTTGGGGTACACAAATAGAATATTACGTAAAGAAAGATAAAGGAAATTGGATTATGGGTGATACGTTAGGTGGTCTAACAATTCGTGACATCCCAGGGGAAATTGGTGACGGCGGCAACAAACTATATACAAACTTACAAGATTTCTATAATGATGGAAATGATCAAGAATCTCACGTGAATTCCGGAATCATTAGCCATGTATTATATCAATTAGCTGAAGGTAAAACGTATAACAGTATATCTGTTCAAAGACAAGGAAATGAAAAAGTAAGTAAAGTTGTTATGCATGCATTGCAAAACTACGCAACTTCAGCAGAAGATTTTGAATCACTTCAATCTCACATTGTACAAGCTGCAAAAGACTTATATGGTAATACGACAGCAACAGAATTCGAAAAGGCTTTCCAAGCACATGGATATAAAGCACTAGCAAAAATTAATAAAGTAGTAGAAGTACAACAAGGAAAATAAGCAAAAAAGAAGTTTACCGACTATAGGTAAACTTCTTTTTATATCCATCCCTTTTCTTCCGCAATTGTAATTGCCTCAATCCTATTTTTCGCATCGAGCTTCGTTAATACTTCAGAAATATAATTACGCACTGTACCAGGTGAAAGATAAAGTGCCTTCGCAATTTCATTTGCTGTCTTTCCCTCTTTCGCAAGTAATAGCACTTCTTTTTCACGATCCGATAACGGATTCTGTTCTTGCCACAAGCCAAACATTAACTCTTGAGAAATCTCTCGTTTCCCTTTCATTACGTTACGAATCGCCGAAGCTAAATCCTCACTTGGGCTATCTTTTAACAAATATCCGTGCACACCAGCTTTCATTGCCCTTTCAAAATACCCAGGACGCGCAAATGTTGTTAAAATCATTACTTTACAAGGTGACTTTTCCTTCTTCAGCGCTTCAGCAACATCTAAACCACTTTGAATCGGCATTTCAATATCCATAATACTTATATCAGGCCTTAGCGATTCGATTAATTTTAACGCCTCTTCCCCATTCGCAGCCTGACCAACTACTTCAATATCATCCTCTAGATCAAGCAGGGCTCCTAACGCACCACGAAGCATTCGCTGATCTTCTGCAATAATAATTCGAATCATGCCCTCACCTCATCTTTTCCTGTTCTAATAACAACTGGTACTTTTACTATTAATAGTGTCCCTGGATTTATCGTACCCAGTTCAACAAACCCATCAATAAGGGCGATCCGCTCCTTCATACCACGAATACCGTTTCCATCATGATTTTGATTTTCCAAACCTACGCCATTATCCTCTACTTTCAAAATCAGTTCACCTTGCGATTCTAATACAGATACAATGCACCCCGTCGCCTTACTATGCTTTACAATATTCGTAACTGCCTCACGCAAACACATTCCTAAAATATTTTGTTCAATTGGTGATAATGAGCTAGAATTAGCCTCCTGCTTTACTTCTAATTCAATATTAGCCGCTTGCAAAATCGCCTTTATTTGCTCAAGCTCTTCTTCCACTGTAATCATACGCATATCCGAAATTAACTCGCGCAGTTGTTTTAAAGCGGTACGAGATGTTTGTGTAATCTCCTTCGCCTCTATACTTGCGCGTTCTGGATTCTTCACAATCAGTTTCTCCACAAGCTGACTTTTTAAAGTAATAAGAGATAGTGTGTGTCCTAATGTGTCATGAAGATCTCTTGCAATTCGCTGCCGTTCCTCACGTTTTACTAAGTCTTTAATTTGTTCGTTTGCTTCGTTTAGTTGATTTTTCAACATCTTTTTTTGATTAAAATTACGCATTCCAAATGGCGTAAGAAGCATTAAAATAAACATTGGAACTATATTCACTAAATTTGTAGTTGTTAAATGCTTAAAATATACGAATATAAAGGCCCCAAGCATTGTAATCAACAGTCCTAACAACACTCGAAATACTTTCTTACTTGGCGCAAAGCCCATCGCACTTGCCGTGAAAAAACCAAAAAATATCATAAAAGCATTATAAAATAAGGCAAATAAAAAGATGAGTACCATTTGAATACATGCCCATAAAATGAACGTCTTATTAACAAAATAAAGTTGACGGTATGTGATAATAAAAAGCACCAACATACCGCTTCCTATCCCAAGTTTCCACCCTGATACCTGCGTTAGATGGTAAATCGGAAATAACAGATACACTAACCACATATATGGGAAGAAACCCATCTGTTTCGGAAAAATCTCAAACTTCTTCTCTATCATTTATACCGCTTCCTGTCTTTTTCTTATATATATTGATACTACAACAAATATAAGGAAATAACCTCCTAGTACCGCGATATTTTCCCATCCAATTGATTTTCCAGCTACAATATCCCATGCCCCGCTACCAAAATGATATGTTGGTGTCCATTCTCCAATGGTTCTTAATACTTTTGGGAATACTTCAATTGGCATCCATAATCCGCCAACTACAGCTAAGCTCATATTTAAAATATTAGCCAGGCCAGCAGCTGCATCCGCCTTTTTGATCGAACCTATTACTGTTCCGAGTGCTAAAAATGGTGTCACGCCTAATAATAACCATAATCCGGCACCAATCCATTGACCTATCGTTAACTCAACATTATTAATTAATATTCCTGCCATAAAAATAACTAAGATTGAAAAAGCATTCACTACTGTTTGAGCAATAATTTTAGCTGCTAAATATGCCCCCTCTGGAAGCGGTGTAATTTTTAACAAATGTGTCCATCCTTGCCCTTTTTCCTGAGAAAGTCTCACACCGAAACTAAAAAGGGCAGTCCCTACAATACTGAAAGTCGCCATTGAAATTAAATAATGTGCTTTCCATGCATCTCCGTTTTGCGGGACTTGAACAACATTTGTAAAGATGTAATAAAACATAACTGGCATTAATAATGAGAAAAAGATGAATAATTTATTGCGGAACGTACGTAAAACCTCTATTTTACATTGCATCCATAATGATCTCATGCGATTCCCTCCTTCTGATTTGCAACAAACTGTTCAAATGCTTCATCGAGGCTTCCACGTTCAACTGAAACGTCTGTTACAGGTAGATTCCTCTGATAAATTGCTTGTAAAGTGGCATCTGTATCTTCCGTCGTTAAAGTGAAGCGCCCTTCATTTGACTGTACTTCTGTTACATGCGGTAATTCCTTTAGTAAACTCTTAGGAATTTTCTCTTTCGAATAAAACGAGATTGTTTTTCTAGAAATCGTCGCTTTCATCTCATCTGGTGTGCCATCTGCGATAATCTTTCCGTTCGCAAATAATAAAATTCGATCCGCTAGCGCATCCGCTTCTTCTAAATAATGTGTTGTTAAAATAATCGTTTTCCCTTCACTTGCTAATTTTCTAATCGTTTCCCAAAACGTTTTTCGAGACGTAATATCCATCCCTACAGTTGGTTCATCTAAAAATAACAACTCTGGATTTCCTGCAAGTGCCAGTGCAAAATTTAACCTTCTCTTTTGGCCACCCGATAATTTCTCACATCTTTGCTTTCGCTCTGATTCTAAATTTGATAGCTGAAGTAATGTTTCTTTCGCTACTGGATTCGTATAATAACTACGGAATAACTCAATTGCCTCTTCTACCGTGATACTATCAATCACACTTACTTCTTGTAGCATCGCACCAAGGCTATTACGAACATCTCTATGCTTCGGACTCTTTCCAAATATAGAGACATTCCCCTCTGTCGGATCTTTTAATCCGAGCATCATTGAAATTGTCGTTGTTTTCCCCGCACCATTTGGACCGAGTAATGCTACTATTTGCCCTTTATTTACATGAAATGAAACGTTATTTACTGCTTTTTTATGTTTAAATGTTTTAGAAACACCATTTACTTCAATAATCTTTTCCATCTCTCCACCCCCGCCGTTTCTTATATTTACATTGTATGCTCTGGAAAAGTTAGGAAACAGTATGATGCGTCATGACATCAATATGACAATTGTCATGTATTCTTTATGAGAGGAATCAACCCGCATACCGCACGCGAGTAGCAGGAGCAAAATAAACATGATACAATCGGATAAGACATATATTCGAGGAAGGACAGTGGTTTTCATGATTATTCGTAATGAACAAGATTTAGAAGGTTTACGAAAAATCGGCCGCATCGTTGCACTTGCACGCGAAGAAATGAAAAAGCAAGCGAAGCCAGGTATGACAACGAAAGAGCTTGATTTAATTGGTAAAAAAGTATTAGATGAGCACGGTGCTATTTCAGCGCCTGAAAAAGAATATAAATTCCCAGGTGTAACTTGCATTAGTGTAAACGAAGAAGTTGCTCACGGCATTCCAAGCGATCGCGTATTAAAAGAAGGCGATTTAGTAAACGTAGACGTATCGGCCGCACTTGACGGATATTATGCAGATACAGGTATCTCATTTGTTCTTGGCGACGATGAAGAAAAAGAAAAACTTTGCCAAGCAGCAGTAGACTCATTTTGGGAAGCAATGAAAAAAGTAAAAGCTGGCTCAAAACAAAATCAAATTGGTCGTGCTGTTTCTAACTTTGCACATAAAAGTGGATATAACGTTATTCAAAACTTAACTGGTCACGGTATTGGTCTTAGCTTACACGAAGCTCCAAACCACATTTTAAGCTACTATGATCCAATGGATAATGCGCTTCTAAAAGACGGCCTTGTTATCGCTGTAGAACCATTTATTTCTATGAAAGCTGATCATATTATTGAGCGCGGTGATGATGGTTGGACATTCGTTACACCAGATAAAAGCCTTGTTGCACAATGTGAACATACAGTTGTTGTAACACGCGGTGAACCGATTATTCTAACAGAAATCTAAAATAAAAAACGATCGATTTGTAGATTTCTTCTACTAAAGCGGTCGTTTTTTTTACTTTTGGAAAATATATGAAATATTATTGAACTCTTTATCATTTAAGTATATAATCTTTAGCGGAGGTTATTMATAATTATCTTTAACAAAAGATGATATCACTATAGTTTGAAATACCTTCTTTTTATTGTGTAAAATAACTTCAAAAATGACCGGAGAAATGATTTAGTCGAATATTCTAAACAACTTATATTCGCTTAATATGTAAGGAACAATAATACCTAAACTTCGGTCCACTAAGCGTACAACTCTCTTTTGACAAAACAGATAACTATGTTCAAAGTACATATTGTCTTCATCCTGACCAAAATCAACCCTATCTAGATTTTTATTTCCACATAACTTTAAGGCGAAAAACTGGCCTTCACAATGGGATACATTACTTTGGTTAGCATGTATCGTAAAGCTTACCTTTATAACCATTCTTTTTTACCAACTTTACATGAAAATCATCTCACATATAAAGGGCTGATATTGTTCCTTTTATCAGTGTTTTTTCGACATTTTTTGTCGAATTATGCATATTTCATTCCATATAACTGTTTGAATATGCATTTTGTTTTACGTTATACATAATATTACTTTGAACATAATTTGTTTTTATCAGAGAACGTGTATAGAAACGGAGGGATAGTAAAAACAAATAGCTTATAACAAATAACTTTTTTATATTCCATTTGTTCATATGGAATAAGTCCCCAATGGACAAATGAATGTTCAAGGGAGGAAAAATGAAAAAACTTTTTAATATATGTTTAATTGTATTTGTACTATTTTCACAGTTTATTAGTTTCCCATACAATCAAGCAAAAGCTGAAACGTTAAAGGAAACTTCTTTATTTGACACTGTTGAAATGAAAGATGCAACTGGTCATATTATTGACGAAGCATTAAATCCTAAAAACTTAATAAAGATAGGATCAACCATTCAGTTAGAATATGCTTGGTCGATAAAAGATTCTCAAGTTTTACATGCAAACGATACAGCAGTGCTTCAAATACCACTTGCATTAAAAGTATCTAAAGATACGCAAGGAGATTTGGTGGTTGATCAAAAACATATTGGTCAATATTTTGTGACAGCTAAAGATAACAAACTGAAACTAATATTTAATGATCAAGTAGAAACTTCAAAAGATGCTAAAGGTAAAATTAAACTTGAAACTGTATTTAATCCAACTTTAAAATCCGATACAAAATCAGTTCAAATTGCTTTTCCTTTAGGTACGATGATTCATTCTATATCCGTTCCTGTTCAATTGGAAGATACTAAAGATAAAGAACAACCGGTTAAAGAAGCTGAAAAAGATGTAGCTAAACCTGCTACCGGGAAGCAAGAACAAGATCCAGCTAAGCCTGCTACTGAGAATCCGGAACAAAATGCAGCTAACAAACCTGCTGAGAATCCAGAACAAAACACAGCTAGCAAACCTGCTGGAAATCCAGAACAAAACGCAGCTAACAAACCTGCTAAGAATCCAGAACAAGACCCAACTAACAAAACTGCTGAGAATCCGGAACAAAATACAGCTAACAAGCCTGCTGAGAATCCGGAACAAGAGTCAGTTAACAACCCTACTGAGAATCCGGATCCATCTCCAAAACAAATAACGGAGAAAATTTTAACAAGTGTAAAATTGACGGACAAGGATGGGAAACCATTTAATAACGATGATAATCGTCCGAGCACAGATTCCCCTGCCAACATTGAGTTTGAATGGGAGCTGTTAAAATCAATGAATGTAAAAAGTGGAGATTACTATATTTTTGATCTTCCGAAACATTTTAAGATTTACAATACAATTAAGAGCCCCTTATATGATGATAAAAATAATGTGATTGGGGAATTTATCGTTACAAAAGATGGGAAAGTCACCATGACATTTAACGAATATGTTGAAACCCATCCAGATGTTGTTGGTAATCTTAAATTAAAAACAGAGTTCAATAAAGACGAAATTAAAGGGACAACAACACAGGAAATTCCTTTCCCAATTAAGGATAAAGATGTTTCTATTACAATTGATTTCAAACCAAATATAGAAACAGCTACGAACAAAAAAGGATTGCCTGATAGACCAATTAATACAAATGAAATTAATTGGACAGTAGAAATGAATAAAACGAAGGATACCCTTACAAACGCTGTTTTCAAAGATAATATTCCACAAGGTACAAGCCTAAATAGAGACTCTATTAAAGTTTATCATTTAGATGTGGATATTAACGGGAACGTAAAACGTGGTGCGGAAGCTGACCCAAGTGAGTACAAAATCGTTTCATCTGATGGTTCAAAATTAGAGATTGCTTTTAAGGATAAAATCAATCAAGCGTATCAAATTGAGTATGCAACAAAAATCACCGATGAAAATGCAACGAATTTCAGAAATGATGTCACGATAACAAGCGATAATCAGTCCCAACAAAAAGCAAATGCCACTGTAACTGTATCTCGTGGTACACATTTAGATAAAACAAGTAAATATGATCCAAAGACACAAACAATCGAATGGACAATTACTTACAATGGCGATCAAAGAGATATCAAAAAAACAGATGCGCTTTTAAAAGATATTTTTGACAATACACATGAACTTGATGAAAATTCCATTGTCGTAAAAAATGCTGCTTATGATGATAAAGGAAAACTTGTGACTGGTGATACTGCTAATAATTACACTGTAAACAAAAAGAACAATGGGTTCGATTTACAATTTAATGAAGATATTAACAGTGCTTATGTAATCACTTATAAAACAAAGCCAACTGATAAAGTCATAAAAGATGGAAAAGTCAAAAATACAGTTACCGCAGATAATGGCTCAAGTAAAGAAAATGAGGCTAGCTTCAAGCAGCAAAACATTATTAAATCTAATAATAAAGCTGAAACAAACTACAAAGACAAAACAACAACTTGGACAATTATAGTAAATAATAACAACTATCCATTAAACAACGCGACCATTACGGATACCTTTGATCATGGTGGATTGCAATTAAAAGATAAGAAACTAGAAATTAAAGACGGAGATTATACTCTTCAAGCTGGGACTGACTATGTTTTAGATGTGACGGATAAAGGTTTCAATATTACTCTTATAGGTACATATCAGTCTAATATGACAAAGACATTAGTCGTAAAATATACTACAGACTTTGATTATACAAAATTAGAAAGTGGCCAAACTTCATTTAAAAATACAGGTAACTTATCTTGGATAGATACCAATTCTAAGCCACAATCAAATAAAGATGCAGCGAATTTTGATCCTGATACTTTCACAAAGGCGAATGGGTATAAATACGGTTCTTATAACGCCCAAACAAAGGAAATTACTTGGATAATAGGCTTCAATTATAATAATGTTGAGATTAAAGATCCTTATGTCATAGACGTAATAAAGGATAAACAAAAGTTAGTAACAGGATCCATTGAAGTACGTGACATGATTTTAAATGGAAGCCCGGATAATGCAAGACCTGGTAATGCTGTACCAACTGAGCAATATGAACTTGAAGAACCTACAGATAAAAATAACAACACCCTAAAGGTTCATTTCAAACAATCAATTAATTCACCTTATTATATTATCTTTAAAACAAGCCTTGATGGTGAGCTTATCCAAGCTACATACAACAACGAGGCCGATTTAAAAGATGGCTCTAAAATTGTTAACACTCTTAAAGGTGATGCTCAAGTAAATAAAGGTGGCAGCTTCGTCACAAAAAAAGCTGTACAAGACGACAACTATATTAATTGGAGTATCGCAATTAATGAAAGCCAATCAACCATCGCAGACGCGGTTGTAACAGACGATCCAACAGATAATCAAGTGCTTGTGGAAGATTCATTCCACTTATACCCGACTACTGTTGATCCATATGGGAATTTAACAAAAGATACAGCAAATGAATTAAAAAAAGGAACAGACTATAAGTTAACGATCACAACAGATAATAAGACCGGAAAGCAACATTTCGAAATTGCCTTCTTGAAAAAAATTGATCGAGCTTATATTTTAGAATACCGCTCATTTATTAATGCGGACGATAAAGAAAAAGTGAGTAATAAAGCAAAAATCGCAGGTAATAGTTTAACAGTAAAAAATACTGAAACTACTGAAACGATTGAAGTTCGAATGTCTTCCGGTTCTGGTGGGGGCTCTGCTACCAAAGGCCGCGGAAACCTTGAAATTATAAAGGTTGATGATGAAGATAAAAAAATATCGTTAGCCGGTGCAGAATTCACTTTATACGATCACACGGGTAAAACTGTTATCCGTAAAATAACAACAGACAAAGATGGTATCGCTAAGTTTAATAACTTAAAACGCGATAAATATTTATTAAAAGAAACGAAGGCCCCAGCAGGCTATGTAATTAGCTGGGATTTAAAGCAAGGCAGACTTGTTGAACTTGGTTCACAAGAAACGACAACATACAAACTTAGCAATAAGAAATTCGTTGGTAAAGCTGTGCTTACAAAGGTTGATGACCTGAACAATAACGAAACACTTAAAGGTGCAGTTTTCGCCTTACTAGATAGAAATAACAAAGTAATTCCTGGCTACGAAAAATTAACAACTAATGAAAATGGAAAAATTACTGTAGATCCATTGAAACCTGGAACTTATCAATTAAAAGAAATCGAAGCTCCAGTTCATTATGATCTGAATAGCCAACCAATCTGGTTTACTGTCTCAGAAGATCAAACAACAGTAATTAATGTAACTGCTAAAAATAGTCTGAAGAAGGGTTCAGTCATCTTAACGAAATTTGATGAGAATAAGAAACTTCTTGAAGGTGCCATTTTTAGCTTACAAGACGAAAAAGGTAAAGTAATCCCTGGCTATGAACAATTAACAACAAATAAAGATGGATATATTGAAGTAAAAGACTTACGTCCTGGCAAATATCAATTTGTTGAGACACAAGCTCCTCTTCATTACGTTACAGACCCGACACCTATTAAGTTTGAAATTGAAAAAGGACAAACAAAGGCGGTCTCTGTCAAAGCAGAAAATAACCTAATTAAAGGTGGCGTCACTTTAACGAAAGTTGACGACGTTGAAGAAAATGTAACTCTTGAAGGTGCGGTATTTAAAATCGTCAATGAAAAAGGCGATACACTTCAACAAAACTTAAAAACAGGATCAGATGGAAAGTTAATCGTTAAAAACTTAGAGCCTGGTAAATATAAATTTATCGAAACAGAAGCTCCTAAGTACTATGAATTAAATAAAGAACCGATTGATTTCACTATTGAAAAAAGTCAAACCTCCTTCGTTTCTGTTACTGCAAAGAACAGTTTAACGAAAGGTGACGCTGAATTAGTAAAAGTTGATAATGTTGATAAGAAAGCACCTCTAGAAGGTGCAGTCTTCAAGGTTATTGACGAACAAGGAAAAGATGTTCGTACTGACTTAACTACAGATGCTGAAGGGAAAATTAAGGTTTCTGATTTACGTCCTGGCAAATATCAATTTGTTGAAACACAGGCTCCTGGGCATTATGAACTAAGCACAGAACCTATCAACTTCACAATTGAGAAGGGTCAAAAAGAAATCATCACTGTTACAGCAGAAAATCGTTTAGTACCGGGTAATGTTGAACTATTAAAAGTGGATGATGTGGATGGGAATGCTCTTGAAGGAGCAGTCTTCAAGATCGTTGACGAAAATGGAAAAGATGTTCATACGAACCTTATTACTAACAAAGAAGGGAAAATAGCTGTTTCTGGACTACGTCCTAGTAAATATCAGTTCATCGAAACAAAAGCTCCTGAAAACTATGATTTAAACAAGAAACCGATTGATTTCACTATCGAGAAAAGTCAAACTGCTACAAAATCTATTACAGCTACAAACAGCTTAACTAAAGGCGGTATTGAATTAACGAAAGTAGATTCTTTAAACGATAAAGAAAAACTTGAAGATGCCGTATTTAAAATCGTTAACGACAAAGATGAAGACGTTCATACAAACCTTACTACTGATAAAGAGGGAAAATTAGTAGTAAAAGATTTACGTCCTGGCAAATACAAAATTGTCGAAACAAAAGCTCCTATTTACTACGATGTAAATATAGAGCCTATTGAATTTACAATTGAAAAGAGTCAAAAAGAACTCCTTCCACTTACATTTAAAAATAGCTTGACGAAAGGTAAAGTTAAACTAATTAAAGAAGATGATGTGGAAAGCAATATAACTCTTGCTGGTGCGGTATTCACATTACAAGACGCAACTGGCAAGGAAATTATGAAAGATTTAACAACAGATGAACACGGAATATTAGTTATTCCTGATTTAGCACCAGGGGATTATCAATTTATTGAAACAGAACCCCCTGCACATTATAAATTAGATCAAACACCTATTAAGTTCACGATTAAAAAAGGTAGCAAGAAAGATCTTCCTATCCCTGTCACTGTAAAAAATAGTTTACTTACAGGTGGCGTCACTTTAACAAAAGTAGATGACGTTGATAGCACTACACTTGAAGGTGCGGAATTTATAATCGTTGACGCTCATGACACTAAAAAGGTAATTCGCAAAGGCTTAACGACTGATGAGAACGGTATAGTTACCGCTTCTGATTTACGTCCGGGAGATTATCAATTTATTGAAGTAAAAGCTCCAAAAGATTATGACTTAAGCAAAGACCCTATTCCGTTCACTATCGGAAAAAGTCAAAAAGAAAATATTACCGTTACTGCTAAAAACAGCTTAACGAAAGGTGCTGTCACTTTAACAAAAATCGATGACATCGATCGTACGATGCTGAAAGGCGCAATCTTTAAAATCGTTGACATGGACGGTAAGGAAGTTCATACAAACCTTGTTACAGACGACAACGGCGAAATTTCTGTTTCTGACTTACGCCCTGGAGACTATCAATTTATTGAAACAAAGGCTCCTGAACATTATGTGTTAGACGGAACACCGATTCCATTTACAATTGAAAGAAGTCAAACGAAAAAGATTACTGTTACAGGTAAGAACACTTTAACAAAAGGTAGCGTTGAATTAACTAAAATTGACGATATTGATATCGATACAAAACTTGCTAACGCTGTATTTAATTTATTAGATGCAGACGGAGAACTAGTTGAAGAAGGCTTAAAAACAAATGATGAAGGAAAAATTGTTGTTGAAAATCTACGTCCTGGTACGTATCAATTCGTGGAAACAATAGCTCCTGAACATTACGATTTAAATAAAAAACCGATCGAATTTACAATTAAGAAAAGCCAAACTGAAATTCTTCATGTTACAGCTAAAAACGCTCTAACAAAAGGTGCATTGGAACTTTCTAAAGTGGATAACATCGATGACACTACCCTTGAAGGTGCAGTATTTAACATTGTTGATATGAAGGGTACTGTAATTCATAAAGACCTTGTTACAAATGGTAAAGGGAAGATCGAAATTAACGACCTACGTCCTGGTGATTACCAATTCATCGAAACGAAAGCTCCAAAGCATTACGTTTTAGATGAAACGCCTATTGGTTTCACTATTGAAAAAGGACAGAAAAAAACTATTTCTTTAACTGCTAAAAATAGTTTAAAACAAGGTAGTATCGAATTAATTAAAGTTGATGATTTAAACGATCAAACAAAACTTGCCGATGCTGTGTTTAATTTACTAGATCAAAACGGGAAAGTACTTAAAACGGATTTAAAAACGAACAGTGAAGGAAAAATCATTGTTGAAAACTTACGTCCTGGTACGTATCAATTTGTCGAAACAACGGCTCCGAAACATTATGATTTAGACAAAAAGCCAATTGTAGTTACAGTTGAGAAAAGCCAGAAAGATATCGCTACTGTTACTATGAAAAATAGTTTAACAAAAGGCGGCGTGGACCTTACTAAAGTGGACGACGTCGATGGTACTACTCTTGAAGGCGCAGTATTTAACATTGTTGATATGAAGGGTACTGTAATTCGCGAGAAGCTTACTACAAATTCACAAGGTAAAATTAGCGTTTCTGACTTACGTCCTGGTGATTATCAATTCATCGAGACGAATGCTCCGAAACACTACGATTTAAATAAAGAACCGATTCCTTTCACAATTGAAAAAGGACAAGCTGAACCGATTTCTGTTACTGCTAAAAATAGTTTAACAAAAGGTGCGGTAGAGCTTTCTAAAGTAGATGATATTGATGGTACTGTCCTTAAAGGTGCTGTATTTAAAATTGTTGATATGAACGGTAATGATGTTCGCACTGATCTTACGACAGATGCATATGGTAAAGTTGCTGTTCCTGATTTACGTCCGGGAGACTACCAGTTTATTGAAACGAAAGCTCCTGAACACTATAAATTAAATGATACACCAATTAAATTTGCAGTTAAGAAAAGCCAAAAAGAACAGCTACAAGTCACTGCTACTAACAGCTTAATTGAAGGTGCAGTAGAGTTAATTAAAGTTGATGATATAAATCCAGACACAAAACTTTCTAATGCGGTATTTAACATCATTGATGCGAAAGGTAAAGTTATTCGCACGGATTTAACTACTGATAAAGACGGGAAAGTTTCTGCTTTTAATTTACGTCCAGGAGATTATCAATTCGTAGAAACGAAAGCTCCAAAAGATTATGATTTAAATAAAAAGCCGATTCCTTTCACTATCGAGAAAAGCCAGCCAACTCATATTTCTGTTACCGCTAAAAATAGCTTAACTAAGGGTGGCGTGGAATTAACGAAAGTTGACTCTTTAGATGCGAAAGAACTACTTGAAGGTGCAGTATTTAAAATTACTGATATGAACGGTAACGATATTCGTACAAATTTAGTTACCGATAAAGATGGAAAAATCATCGCTAAAGACTTCCAACCTGGAGACTATCAATTTATTGAAACGAAAGCTCCTACTCATTATGACTTAAATGAAGATCCGATTAAGTTCACAATTGAAAGAAGTCAAACAAAACATGTCTTCGTTACAGCTACAAATAGCTTAACGAAAGGTAGTGTGGAGTTAATTAAAGTGGATGATGTTGAAGAAAACACAACACTTGAGGGTGCGGTATTTAAAATTGTTAATAAGGATGGACATGACGTCCGTACTGATTTAACTACTGATAAAAATGGCCGTTTAGTTGTGGATGAATTACCACCAGGAGACTATGAGTTTATCGAAACAAAAGCTCCTAATCACTATGACTTAAACGAAACACCTATTAAGTTCACAGTTAAAAAAGGACAAGAAAAAGTCGCTTCCGTTACAGCTACGAATAGCTTAACGAAAGGCGCTGTTGAACTTTCTAAAGTGGATGATGTTGATGGTACTGCTCTTAAAGACGCAGTATTTAAAATCGTTGATATGAACGGCAACAACGTGCGTTCTAATTTAACTACTGATAAAGATGGGAAAATTAGCGTTTCTGATTTACGTCCAGGAGACTATCAATTCGTTGAAACAAAGGCTCCTACTCATTACGACTTAAATCAAAACCCTATCAAGTTTACTGTTGAAAAGAGTCAAACGGCTAAAGCTTCTGTTACTGCTACGAATAGCTTAACGAAGGGCGCTGTTGAATTAACTAAAGTCGATGACGTTGACAACTCTACTCTTGAAGGTGCTATCTTTAAAATCGTTGATCAAAGCGGCAATGATGTTCGTACTGATTTAACTACTGATAAAGATGGGAAAATTAGCGTTTCTGATTTACGTCCAGGAGACTATCAGTTCGTTGAAACGAAAGCTCCTACTGGCTATGATTTAAGTGCTAAGCCAATTCCTTTCACAATTACGAAGGGACAATCTGGGGTTACCTCTGTTAAAGCTTTAAATAGCTTAACAACAGGTTCAATTGAGTTAACTAAAGTTGATATTGATCACCGTGGAACACTTGAAGGTGCCATTTTCAATATCTTAGACTACGATGGAAAAATAATCCGAGAAGGCCTAAAAACAGACCAACACGGTAAATTAATCGTAAATGATTTGAAACCTGGTAATTATCAATTAGTGGAAACAAAGGCTCCTGAAGGCTATCAATTAGATGCTTCACCGATAAGCTTTACAATTGAAAAAGCTCAAGCTACACCACTACAAATTACAGTTTCAAATAAGAAAATCGAATCTTCACCAGGTGGAGATGATAAACCAATTACTCCTCCAAATAAAGAGGAGAAACCAGGAAAAGAAACTTCCGAAGAACTAGAAAAAGGAAATCCTGAGACTCACGGAAAAGAAAATTCCGAGGAACTAGAAAAAGGAAATCCTGAAACACAGACAAACAAACAGCAAGATGATCGAAATATAGATAAAAAACTTCCAAATACAGGTCATAAAGAAGATCATACACAAGCAGCAGGTATCGTTCTTCTACTAGCTGGATTGTTAAGTATTTTAGCCACAAAACGTAAAAAACATTATAAATAATATGTTTTACAGCCAATCAATTTATTAGTTGATTGGCTGTTTTTTTTGTGCAAAAAAGACGATACACAAAGTATCGTCTTTTTAACGGGGTGAGGCTGTCCAAAAGTACGGAAAACTCTTGAACAGCCTCGTATTTTCATATGGATGCCTTACATATATCACTGATGACAATTATGAAATGCGGAAACATAGTTACCATCACATGATTGAAACAAAAAAAAAGAAAAGAAACCCTATAACGGGTCCCTTTTCCCTACATAATCTAAAGTTTGGGTACACTAGATTCATGCAATGTAGGAGCCTTCAGAACAGAAAGCGAACCTTCATTTAAAATGATAGCATACATATATCCGCTGAAAATATGCAAATGTGCATATAGCGTTTTTTTATTTCTCAATATATATTTATTGAAAATTCAGATATATAAAGGTAAAATATAGTCGTTATCCGTCTTCTTTTGTCAGTCAGAGAGAATAGAAGAATGGGAGAGGAAAAAATGAGAAAATCACTGAAACAAAAAATAGTAAGCTCCTTGCTTGCTGTATCACTCGCCGTTAGCTTAGCTCCAATCGGGCAAGCAAAAGCTGATTCCACGTCAGAAATTACACAGACTCCACCTATTACAAAACAAGTTGATGCAAACCGCGCCATCGAGCATATCCGTTTCTTATCCGAAACAATCGGTCCCCGTCCGGGTGGTACAAAATCAGAAGAATGGGCTTCTCGCTATGTTGGTATGAAGCTTAAATCAATGGGATATGAAGTAGAGTATCAGCCCTTTCAAGTGCCGGATCAATACGTTGGATTTATCGAATCACCATTAGGGACAAAGCGTAATTGGCAAGCTGGTGCTGCTCCAAATGCACTAATTTCTACAGAAGCTGTTACAGCTCCGCTTATCTTTGTTCAAGGTGGTACAAAATTAGACGATATTCCAAATGAGGTAAACGGAAAAATTGTTTTATTCGAAAGAGGTGCAACAGTAGCAGATTATAATAAACAGGTTGAAAATGCTGTTAGTAAAGGGGCAAAAGGTGTTCTTTTATACAGCTTAATTGGCGGACGCGGAAACTATGGACAAACTTTCAATCCTCGCTTAACTAAAAAACAGGCTATCCCTGTCTTCGGTCTTGCTTATGCTCAAGGAAATGCATTTAAAGAAGAAATCGCTAAAAAAGAGACAACAATTCTTTCCCTAAAAGCGAGACATGAATCTAATTTAACATCCTTAAATGTCATCGCTAAAAAGAAACCAAAAAATAGTACAGGTAATGAAAAAGCTGTTGTTGTAAGTTCACACTATGATAGTGTCGTTGGAGCACCTGGGGCAAATGACAATGCTTCTGGTACAGGATTAGTATTAGAATTAGCTCGTGCTTTTCAAAATGTAGAAACTGATAAAGAAATTCGTTTTATTGCTTTTGGTTCTGAAGAAACTGGCTTACTTGGCTCTGATTATTATGTTAATAGTCTGTCCCAAAAAGAACGTGATCGAATTTTAGGTGTCTTTAACGCAGATATGGTTGCAACAAATTATGATAAAGCAAAGAATTTATATGCAATGACTCCTGATGGATCAACGAACCTTGTAACAGATGCTGCCTTACAAGCAGGTAAACAATTAAATAATGATCTCGTTCTTCAAGGAAAATTCGGCTCTAGTGATCACGTACCATTTGCTGAAGTGGGTATTCCTTCTGCACTATTTATTTGGATGGGTGTCGATAGTTGGAATCCATTAATCTATCATATCGAAAAGGTATATCACACGCCTCAAGATAATGTATTTGAGAACATTTCACCAGAACGTATGAAAATGGCATTAGAAGTTATCGGAACTGGTGTTTATAACACCCTTCAAAAACCTGTTGCTCAAACTGAACAAAAAGCTGCTTAATCATTTAAAAGACCACTGATTTAATTAGTGGTCTTTTATTGAGAAAAAATATATATGCATAAAAGCATATTTTTTCCTATTCATTATCGTATACAATATTAACTGTAACAAAAATGATTACAACTAATAAGGAGGCTTTTCTACTATGAAAAATATGATTTTAGCCGGCGCATTAACTTTAACAGGAATTACTGGCGCTACCGCGTTTATTCCTGAAACAAAAGTCGCTGCTGCCGCTCAAGAACAAAGCTTTACAAAATTTTATTCTTTGCAAACTGGAGCTAGTTCTGAACAAGAACCTATTTTCCTTCAAAAGGGACAAGAGCTAACAATTCAACCTAACAGCAAAACTCCTAGTTACAGTGTTTATGACTCAAATCATAACCTTATTGGGCGTTATTCTGATGGTTACGGCCGAATTTTCACTGCAAAAACAGATGGAAATATGTACGTTCAATTTCATGCACCTTACGTTTACTATAGTCCTGTTAGCTTTTCTGTTACTTATACTATTCAATAGAAAAGAGGTCCTTTACAGGGCCTCTTTTATTTCTCTTTCCAATTTACTTTTACAAATCCATCTTTCACCATTACACCACTTATATTAAACACATACTTTTCATTTGCTTTTAATGTAACTGTAAAAACACCTTTTTTCGATTCACAGATCTCCTTCAACTCTTTTATCCCTTCCCCTTGTCTTTCGTTTTCGCTAATTTATAGCATAGGGAATATATTTGCTTATATATATATCAATTAATTCTTCTACCTTTTCTTCCATCTTAAACCCCCTGTCATTTATATAAGACGACGCAAATTCTCCTTTTGTTTGATAATTTTTTTATTATCTCCATACAAAAAGGCAATCACAACATCGTGTGATTGCCTTTTATTTAAAGCGAGCTCTGCCTCCTAATCCCTTCCGTCTAAGAACCTTAGCCTTTGGGACTAAACAGCCGCTTCCGCTCTTCTTTATGTCCAGCTCCAGCGGCTAGAATACTCGGTGGCTTCGCGCCTTCCTCCGAGGCAAAGTACGCCTCTATGTCAGGAGCTCCATCCACCTCCTATTCTAAACGAGCCGCTTCCGCTCTTCTTAATGTCTAGCTCTGCCTCCTAGCCCCTTCTGTCTAAGAACCTTCCCCACGAGAAGATAAAATGCATCTTCTGTGGGAAAGAACCTTAGCCTTCGGGACTAAACAGTCGGCTCCGCTTTTCTTTATTACATTTTTTCTGGGGCAGATACTCCTACGATTGCTAATGAGTTTTGAAGTGTAGTGCGTACTGCTTTCATTAATTCGTAACGAGCTTTACTTAATTCTAAGTTATCTTGGTTTAATACTTTTTCTGCATTGTAGAAGCTGTGTAATGCTGCTGCTAATTCAAATGCATAGCTTGTAATGCGGTGTGGCAAACGTTTTTGCGCTGCATCCGCAACTACAGCCGGGAATTCACCAAGTTTTTTCAGTAACTCTACTTCTTTCTCAGAAGTAACAAGTTTGTAATTTACGTCTCCGCCTGTAGCTAATCCTAACTCTTCACCTTGACGAAGGATACTGCATACACGAGCATGTGCATATTGTGCATAGTATACTGGGTTTTCATTAGATTTTGATACAGCTAAGTCCATATCGAAGTCTAAATGAGAATCACCGCTACGCATTGCGAAGAAGTATCGCATTGCGTCCACGCCTACTTCTTCCATAAGCTCACGAAGTGTAACTGCTTTACCTGTACGCTTACTCATTTTCATTTTTTCACCATTTTGGTACAGTTGTACCATTTGGATGATTTCTACTTCAAGTGTTTCTTTATCGTAACCTAGTGCTTGAATAGCAGCTTTCATACGAGGAATGTAACCGTGGTGGTCAGCACCCCAAATGTTGATTAGCTTATCGAAACCACGCTCTAATTTATCACGGTGATAAGCGATATCTGGCGTTAAGTATGTGTAAGAACCGTCATTTTTAATTAATACACGGTTTTTGTCGTCACCGTAAGTCATTGAACGGAACCAAGTTGCTCCGCCTTCTTCAAAGATTTCGTCACGCTCTTTTAATACAGCAAGAGCCTGATCAATTTTTCCGTTTTTGTATAATGATGTTTCTGAGAACCACACATCGAAGTTAACACGGAAGCTTGCTAAATCTTTTTGAAGTTTTGCTAACTCATATTTTAAACCGTATGAACGATAGAATTCATAGCTTTCTTCTGCATCAGCTTTTGCATAACGATCGCCAAACTCTTCAGCTAAACGTTTACCGATTCCAATGATGTCCGCACCATGGTAACCGTCTTCTGGCATTTCTTTCTCTAAACCTAAAGCTTGCATGTAACGAGCTTCAACAGAAAGAGCTAAGTTATGAATTTGGTTACCAGCATCATTAATGTAGTACTCACGAGATACATCATATCCTGCTTTTGCTAATACGTTACATAAAGTGTCACCTACTGCCGCACCACGTGCATGTCCTAAGTGAAGATCGCCTGTTGGATTCGCAGATACGAACTCAATTTGTACTTTTTCACCTTTACCAGTATTCGTTTCACCGTATGCTTCACCAGCGTTGACGATTGTTGGGATTAAGTCTGTTAAGTAGCTATTATCCATGTAGAAGTTAATGAAACCTGGACCAGCGATTTCAATTTTTTCAATAGAAGCTTTTGCTTTATCGAAGTTTGCAACTAAGTCTTCTGCAATCATACGAGGTGCTTTTTTCGCAACGCGTGCAAGTTGCATTGCCATATTTGTAGAGAAGTCACCATTTGTTTTATCTTTTGGAGATTCTAATACAACGTTTGGAATTTGTTCTTCTGTCGCTAGTTCTGCCTTTAATACAGCAGCTTGAATTTCTTCTTTAATCAATCCTTTTACTTGTTCTAAAGAATTCATTATTTTGCCTCCTTCAAATTAAGTGTAATTGTATATCTGCCAGCTTCTTGTTCACTTAGAAGCAATGCGTACGTTAAGAAGAGTTGTCCTTTTTTCTTTTCATCCGACCATTTAAAAAGAACGTTATCAGTTTTCGTTTGCAATGCAAACGTACCAAGTTCACTCGTATACGTACCAGTTGTCCATTCACCTTTCACATGCGTCTGACGCATAGAAATAGCACCTGAACGCATAATGAGAACTTGTTCATCTTGAATTTTAATAATTGTTTTCACTTCGCCTTGTTCGTTCGGCTCTTGGAATGTTATATATGTACCTTGACCTTTTACATAGTATTGACCATTTGCTTCAAAAGCAACGGTTTCCTTCCTCGCCCCTTCACGGATTTCTGTTACGAAATGAACGTGTACCGGCAAGCCTGCAAGTTGTTTCTTCACGTCTTGCACACCCTTCAAATGTTATAGATATTAAATACTACTTATAATAAATCACTTTTCCTATCATATCAAAAAAAGACTCTGTCTGTCTGCTGAAAAATCAGGAAAACTCCTTTTCAAAAAATAATTCACCTTCACTTTATTTCATATGTTAAAATATTTTTTAAATCTAAATATTCTTTCATTTCAAGGGGTGAATTTGGTGCTACTAACAAAATTAAAAAAAGGTGATGAAATAAGGGTTATTTCACCATCTTGTAGTTTAAGTATTGTCTCAAATGAAAACAGAGACCTTGCTATAAAAAGATTAACCGACATAGGCTTTCAAGTTACATTCTCAAAATATGCTGATGAGATAGATCGATTCGCTTCCTCTTCTATTTCTTCAAGAGTTCAAGACCTCCACGAAGCATTTAGAGATCCTAATGTAAAAGCCATTTTGACGACACTTGGCGGATACAACTCTAACGGTTTATTGAAACATCTCGATTATGATTTAATTCGAGAAAATCCGAAAATTTTCTGCGGTTATTCTGATATTACCGCTTTAACTAACGCGATTTATGCTAAAACAGGCTTAGTTACATATTCAGGTCCTCACTTCTCTTCATTTGGAATGGAGAAAGGGCTCGATTATACGACCGATTACTTTTTAAAGTGCTTAACTTCTCATGAACCTATTGAAATACTACCAGCTGAAACTTGGAGCGATGACTCTTGGTATATGGATCAAGAAAATCGAGAATTTATTAAAAATGAAGGATATGTTTCAATTCAAGAAGGGGAAGCGATGGGAGATATTATTGGTGGCAATATGAGCACATTTAATTTACTGCAAGGTACACCATATATGCCAAGCTTACAGGGCAAAATTTTATTTATTGAAGAGGATAGTTTAACAGGAAAATCTACCCTAAAAACTTTTGATCGATATTTACATTCTCTTATGCATCAACCTGACTTTGAACATGTAAAAGGCATTCTTATAGGACGAATGCAAAAAGGAGCAGAATGTATGATAGAGGACATTCAAGAAATGATTGCTTCAAAGCCTGAACTTGCTCATATCCCTATTATTGCGAATGCAAGTTTCGGACATACAACTCCTATTTTTACTTTCCCAATTGGCGGAAGGGCAAAAATCATTTCTAATAAAGAAAGTTCAGCTATCACCATTTTAACGCACTAAAAAAGGAGCGAACGATTCGCTCCTTTTATGGTTTTTCTATTTTTTGCAACGCTTTTTGCGGGATTGATTCTTTCGAGATTTCAGCCCATCCTTTTCCCTGCATACCTTTTGCATAAATTTTTATAAAAGCACCCGTATGCAATTCACGGTTCACCATTCTTTTAATAACTTGTAACTTTCCATCTTCTGTATACCCTTTAAATGTATACAAATATTCATCGTCTTTTTTCTCACTTTTATCTATAACAGCATAATAATCTTGTATTTCTTTATTTGAAAAGAAGTTGTCTACAAAAGCATGCACACCTTCTGTTTTCGTGTTTAAATAATATGCTGTTCCACCTAAAATAATGGCGAACACAGCTAAAACTTTAATTACCAATTTCATAAATGCGCCTCCTGTTTGCACTGCTTTCTCACTAGCCGTATGTCTATACCTGTATTATACGAAAAAAGGCATACTATACTCTATCGAAATGCCTTACACTTTCCTTACATTATTGTAAGAGTTTTTCACCTGACAGCAATTTCCCAATAAAAAATTTTTCCGTTTAACAAACTTTTATATTATTATTGAATGATACAAATTTTTATTACAAAAATCAAAGGAGACAGTTTTCAAATGGCTATCTTGCAAGGTTTAGCACTATTACTTGTTGTACTTTGTCTATTTACACTTTTCAGTTACCGTGCGCCTTACGGAATGAAAGCAATGGGCGCTTTAGCTAATGCAGCAATCGCAAGTTTTCTTATTGAAGCATTTCACCGTTATATTGGTGGAGAAATGTTTCATAATGACTTTTTACAATCAGTAGGAGAAGCTTCTGGTAGTATGAGCGGTGTCGCAGCGGCAATTTTAGTCGCATTAGCAATCGGTGTTTCACCCGTATACGCTGTTTTAATCGGTATAGCTACTAGTGGATTCGGTATTTTACCAGGATTTTTCGCTGGATACGTTTGTGCTTTCGTCGTGAAATTTCTCGAAAAGAAATTACCAGCTGGTGTAGAATTTTTAGCAATCCTATGTATTGCCGCACCAATTTCACGTGGAATGGCCATGCTTATGGATCCACTCGTTAACGCAACACTCGGTAAAATCGGTTCTATGATTTCAGTTGCAACTACAGAAAGTCCTATCATTATGGGTATTATGCTTGGTGGATTAATAACAGTTATTTCTACATCTCCATTAAGTTCTATGGCACTAACTGCAATGCTTGGATTAACTGGTTTACCAATGGCAATTGGTAGTCTTGCCGTAGCAGCTTCTGCCCCAATGAACTTCATTTTCTTTAAACGACTAAAAATCTGTTCAAAGAAAGATACAATCGCCGTGGCAATCGAGCCGTTAACACAGGCCGATGTTGTCTCAGCAAATCCAATTCCTATCTATATGACAAACTTTGTTGGCGGTGCGCTTGCCGGTATTATTACGTCGCTATTCCAGCTCGTTAATAATGCACCAGGGACAGCATCACCAATTCCAGGACTTCTCGTACTGTTCGGATTTAATGATGTAATAAAAGTAACGATTGCTGCCGTATTATGTGGAATCGTTACCACTATTGTTGGATACGTCGGTTCCATTGTGTTCCGCAAATATCCAATCCGTTCTGCTGATGAAATTCGCGGAATTACTTCGGAAGAGAAAGTTGCGTAAAGAAAGGGAGCTATTCTCATCGTTTGAGAATAGCTCTTTTTTATGTCGCGTGACGGTAAGTGAAATTATATTGAACACAACTCCGGATATATCGACTTAACTACTAAATAAGACAATAATAACCTACCTATTAATAAAAGAAGCCGGCTCAAAACACTTTTTGAGTCGGCTTCACTTTTACTTTATCCAGCTACAGCGGCTAGAATGATCGGTGGCTTCGCTTCTTCCTTCGAGACAAAAAACGCCTCTACATCTGAAGCTCCATCCCCCTCACATTCTGAGCGAGCCGCTTGCGCTTTTATTTTATCCAGCTACAGCGGCTAAAATGATCGGTGGCTTCGCTTCTTCCTTCGAGGCAAAAAACGCCTCTACGTCTGAAGCTCCATCCCCCTCACATTCTGAGCGAGCCGCCTACGCTTTTATTTTATCCAGCTACAGCAGCTAGAATCTCCGGCCATTTCACACTCTCGTTCGAAGCCAAAAGCGCTTCTCGGTCGAGCGTTCCAATGACCTGCGATTCTGAGCGAGCTGCCTACGCTTTTATTTAACCCAACCGAGCAGCATTTCCCGCACGAATTTGCTTGCTGCGATTGGTGTTTGATCACTATGATCGTAGACTGGAGCTACTTCTACTAAGTCTGCTCCGACTACTTTTATATTTGAATTTGCAATTGCTACGATGGACTCTAATAGTTCTTTAGATGTGATACCTCCAGCTTCTAATGTTCCTGTTCCAGGAGCGTGAGCTGGGTCTAATACGTCGATGTCAATTGTGACATAGACTGGGCGTCCTGCAAGTTTCGGTAATACTTCCTTTAACGGTTCTAATACGTCAAATTTATATAAGTTCATACCTACTTCTTTTGCCCATTCGAATTCTTCCTTCATTCCAGAACGAATACCGAAAGAATATACGTTTTCCGGACCAATTAAATCGCACACTTTACGAATTGGTGTAGAGTGGGATAAAGGCTCTCCTTCATATGACTCACGTAAATCAGTATGAGCATCCATATGGATGATTGCTAAATCCGGATATTTTTTTGCCATTGCCTTAAAAATTGGCCAAGACACTAAGTGCTCTCCGCCGAGACCTAGTGGAAACTTACCGGCATCTAATAGTTTTGTTACATATTCTTCAATCATGTCTATGCTGCGCTGTGGATTCCCAAATGGTAATGGGATATCACCCGCATCAAAATATTTTACCTCTTCTAGTTCACGATCTAAATACGGACTATATTCTTCAAGACCGATTGATACTTCACGAATACGTGCAGGGCCAAAGCGAGATCCTGGACGGAAACTTACTGTCCAATCCATAGGCATCCCGTAAATAACTGCCTCTGACTCTTCAAAACTTGGATGACTTTTAATAAATACTTTACCTGAATAAGCTTCATCAAAACGCATATTCTTTTCCTCCTTATGTGGAACTTAAGGTATCCCAACCTTTCACTATTTCTCAAATTTGGAGCGCATTGCTCCTCTTTCTCGATTTACCTGGGCCTTCTTGTTATCACAAGAAGACTACTTCATTTGTAGCAGTGTAAGTAACTAGCATGTTCAAGCCTTCTAGACAAACACCTTAAATGAGTTACTTACACTTTATTTATTTCAATTTAACGCTCTTACTTAATTAAATCGCCAACAAATTTCGGTAATGCGAATGCTGCATTGTGTAATTCTTTTGTGTAATATTTCGTTTCGATTTCATGGAAACGCTCTTCACTTACTTCTAATGGATCATGTTTTTTAGATCCGATTGTGAACGTCCAAAGTCCACTTGGATACGTCGGAATGTTTGCTGTGTATAGACGAGTAATTGGGAAAATCTCTTTTACGTCTTTAAACACAGTTGTAATTAGTTCTGGTGTAAACCAAGGGTTGTCCGTTTGAGCAACGAAAATACCATCTTCTTTTAACGCTTTAGAAATTCCAGCGTAGAAGCCTTTTGTAAATAGGTTTACTGCTGGGCCTACTGGCTCAGTAGAATCTACCATAATTACGTCATATTCATTTTCGCTTTCTGCGATGTGTAGGAAACCATCTCCTACTTTTACTTCTACACGCTCATCATCTAATGCGCCTGCAATTGATGGTAAGTATTGTTTAGAGTACTCAATTACTTTTCCATCAATTTCAACAAGAGTTGCTTTCTTTACGCTTGGGTGTTTTAATACTTCACGAATAACACCACCATCGCCACCACCTACTACTAATACGTTTTCAGGGTTTGGATGTGTAAATAAAGGTACGTGTGCTACCATTTCATGATAAACGAACTCGTCCTTTTCTGTTGTCATAACCATGCCATCTAAAATAAGCATGTTTCCGAACTCTTCCGTTTCAACCATATCAAGTTTTTGAAATTCTGTTTGCTCCGTATGTAATGTGCGGTTAATACGCGCCGTAATTCCAAAATGCTTTGTTTGTTTTTCAGTGAACCATAGTTCCATCGTACAATCACGCCTTTCAATGCAAATTTATAATAGGGACATCATTAATGTCCCCTAACAAAAATAAAACAAAACATCCAAAAAGTATAGTTAAAAGTACAAAAATACCGAAAATATATTTTAGTCAGAGGGTTCTAACATATATGTGAAAAGGGATTGCTCTGTAATAGGAAAGAAAACCCTTTCTTAAGAAAGGGTTTTTGTCTCTATTTCTACCGGTTTACGAATCGGAATTAAGATCATTACGCAACCAACTAACACAACAATTCCACCGACTAAAAACGGACTTTGTGGTGAAACTGTATGACCGATGACTCCTGATAAAATTGGAGCAATCGCGCCCCCTAACCAACGAACGAAGTTATAAACACCTGATGTAACAGATCTTTCATAAGGTGAAATATCCATTACATAACTTGTAAATAACGCGTTATTTAAGCCTGATGCTAATCCTGATAGAACGATTAACACGATTTGTAACCACATAATTTTAACGAAGAATAGTGCAATTAAGAAAATCGCAAATACGAGTAAACTACCTTTTAACAATGCTTTTGGTTCATATTTACCTTCTAGCTTATGCGCTAAAATTGCTGATCCGTAAGCTAATGCTAATCCCCATCCGCAAAATACAAATCCTAATTGAATAGCAGATAAATGCATAATAAGTGGCGAATATGCTAACACGACGAAAAATCCGTAGTAATATAACATCCCGGAAATGGCACCTTGCATAAACGGTTTATACTTCACCAGGTTAAGTAATTCTCCTACGCCTGCCGCTTTACGCTTCACTTTTCGCTCCGGCTCTTTTACAAAAAAGAAAACTAAAATAAATGCTAAAGAAATTAAAATACTCGTCGCAAAAAATGGGTAACGCCAAGAATGTCCACCTAATATACCGCCTAACAATGGGCCACCTGCCATCCCTAAACCGATAGCTGCTTCATATAATCCTACTGCTTCATGAACTTCTTTACTTAATGCAATTAATAATGTCATCGCCGTTGCGAAGAACATCGCATTTCCTAATCCCCACCCCGCGCGGAAAAGAGATAATTGAGCAATCGTTTGCGATATACCACATATAAATGCAAATACAGTTACAATCGCAAGACCGATCGTCATCATTCGTTTATCACCAAATCTTGATGCAAATATTCCAGCTGGTAACATCATAATTGCCATCGTTAAAATATAAGCTGTAAATAACATCTCGACTTGCCAATGCGAAGCACCAATTTGTTCAGCAATACTTGGTAAAATTGGGTCGACTACTCCTATACCTGAAAAGGCAAGGAAGGTAGCCACCACTGTAATCAATCTCCCTAATTTTTGTTTGCTCTCCATTTTGATTACTCTCCTTTTGTATTCTCTAAAAATGTAACTGCACGGCTTAAACTATCCTCTAGCTCTGCCTTAACACGCTGCATTTGCTCCATTTTTTCGTCTAACGTTTGCACTTGTTTTTCAAGCATCTCTTTAATTTCTTGAATCACTTCACGGTCACGCGGATTCTCACTATTTCTTCTTTGTTCCATTCTTTCTTTTAACGATAAGAAATGTTGCATTTCTTGAAGCGTAATTCCTAGTACTTCTTTCGCTTCCACAATCCTTTTAATTCTCGCAATGTCCTCGTCTGTATACAGGCGAATATTCCCTTCACTGCGTTCTGGGGGATGAATTAAACCAATTTCCTCATAATAACGAAGTGTACGCTTTGTTAAACCAACTTGCTTTGTTACTTCATCGATTTTATACATGTGTATTCCTCCCTTCATCGATTATTACATTTTACGTTAACGTTAACTTTTGTGCAACTGTTATACTTTTGTAAATGTTTGTCATATGAATTGTATTTTTCTCAAAGCAGTTTCATAATAAAAGAAAAGAGATGATAAGGAGATTTCCACATGAATAAACCACTTATTTTCGCTCATCGCGGGGTAAAAGGAACACACCCAGAAAATACGATGATTGCCTTCCAAGAGGCTGAACGCATTAGTGCTCACGGAATTGAACTTGATGTTCATCTATCAAAAGATGGTGAACTAGTTGTTATTCATGATGAAACGGTGGACCGCACAACAAATGGCGTGGGACTTGTTTCTGAGAAAACTGTAGAGGAATTACAAGCTTTAGATGCTGGTAGCCATAAAGATCCTTCTTTTCATGAGGCGAAAATCCCAACATTACGAGAAGTATTTATTTGGCTCTCTACAACAAATTTACAACTTAACATTGAATTAAAAACAGATGTTCTTCATTATCCAAATATTGAAGAAAAAGTTGTTGCTCTTGTTCGTGAATATCATCTATCCAATCAAATTGTATTTTCATCATTTAACCACGATTCCGTTTCATTATTAGCAGAAATTGCTCCAGAAATTCCAAGAGCGATTTTGTACGATACACCACTTGCAGATCCTATTGCTGAAGCAAAAAGGCGCGAGGCGACTGGATTACATCCAAACTTTCAATTATTAACGAAAGAGTTTGTCCAATTAGCACAGGGGCAAGGATACGTTTTTCGTCCTTACACTATTAATGAATATAAAGATTTACAAACTATGATTGACTATGGTGTAGATGTCATCATTACCGATTGGCCAGCACGTGCCTTTGAGCTCCTTTCTTAATTGAAGGGGCTTTTTTGTTTTCAAAATTTCATTGTTTAAAATAAACGAAAACCCTCAATACTAATACAATAATGCTTGTATTAATGAGGGGCTGAAAAAGATGGATCAAACTATGAATCCAAAACTTAAAAAATATAAACGTCTTTTCTTCACCGTAATGTTTTCTTGTGTTCTTTTTTTCGTTTTTTCCTTTTTTATTATCATTATAGCTGCAAAAATTATGGGGCCTCCCCCTGTTGCAGTGCCGCAAACGAGTGTCTTTTACGCTAATGATGACACTGTTATAGGACAAAGTAATGAAACACAAAAGCGCTATAATGTATCTCTTGATGAAATTTCTCCTTATGTAAAAGAGGCAACACTATCTATTGAAGATCAACGATTCTACAAACATCATGGATTTGATATAAAGCGCATTGTTGGTGCCATTGTTGCCGATTTAAAAGCAATGGCAAAAGTACAAGGTGCTAGTACTATTACACAACAGTATGCTCGTAACCTATACTTAGATCATGATAAAACGTGGAAGCGTAAACTATTAGAGGCAATGTATACCGTTCGCCTTGAAGTGAACTATAATAAAAATCATATTTTAGAAGGATATTTAAATACAATTTATTACGGGCATGGTGCTTACGGAATCGAAGCTGCTTCTCGCCTGTATTTCGATAAAACTGCAAAAGAATTAACATTAGCAGAAGCTAGTATGCTCGCAGGCATTCCGAAAGGACCTAGCTTTTACTCTCCCTTTTTAAAAGAGGAGCGTGCTAAAGGGCGTCAATCTCTCATACTAGATGAAATGGTAGAACAAGGTTATATTACAAAACAGCAAGCTGCCTCGGCAAAAAAGGAACCGCTAACTTTCGCCTCATTAGATACGAAAAAAGTGGCAGAGGTCGCACCTTATTTCCAAGATGCTGTACAAGCTTCTCTTCTTCGGGATATCGGATTAGATGAGCAAGCCTTACAGCGAGGTGGCTTACGTATTTATACAACGCTAGACCCTAAATTACAATCTGTAGCAGAGCAAGCTGTAAAAAATCATATACCTGAAACAACAAACATCCAAACTGCCCTCGTCTCTATGAATCCAAAAACGGGTGAAGTGGCTGCCCTTGTTGGTGGAACTGATTATAATACGAGTCAATTTAACAGAGCTACACAAGCCGCTCGTCAGCCCGGCTCTACATTTAAGCCATTCCTATATTACGCAGCCTTAGAACGAGGATTCACCCCTGCTACGCGCTTAAAAAGCGAATACACTGTATTCACTTTAGGTGACGGTGTTTCCAAATATAAACCGAAAAATTATAAAAACTATTATGCAGACGACTTTGTGACAATGGCACAAGCACTCGCTGTTTCTGATAACGTATATGCTGTGAAGACAAATCTATTTTTAGGCGAAGACATTCTTACAAAAACAGCGAAGCAATTCGGTATTACTAGCGCATTAAAAGATGTTCCGTCTCTTGCTCTCGGCACATCTCCTGTAAAACCAATTGAAATGGTCAATGCTTATAGCATGTTTGCAAACGGCGGGAAAGAAGTAAAACCAATCTTTATAAGGCGCATCGTTGATCATGAAGGAAATATGCTATACGACGCTCATTTAGAAAGTAAACAAGTTCTAGATAAAAGCAAAGCCTTTGTGATGGAAGAAATGATGGCAGGTATGTTTAATAAAAAACTAAGCAGTTATGCCGCTGTGACCGGTCAATCGATGTTATCAAAACTATCAAGAACATATGCTGGAAAGTCTGGTTCTACAGAAACTGATAGTTGGATGATTGGATTTACCCCGCAGCTCGTAACAGGGGTTTGGATTGGATACGATCAACCTAAATCCATTTCAAACGTAGCAGAACAAGGATACGCAAAAAAAATATGGACCGATACAATGGAAAAAGGATTAGATGGACAGCCTAAACAAGAGTTCAAACAACCAGCAGATGTTGTTGCAGTCGATGTTAATCCTGAAAACGGTAAGATTGCTACAAAAAATTGTCCCATTTCTGTGAAAATGTATTTCGCAAAAGGTACAGAGCCAACAGAGTATTGTATGGATCACGTTGATGATAAGGAAGAGTTCGAAAAGGTTAGTGAAGAGAAGAAAAAGGCGGGTTGGTGGAAAAAATATCTCCCGTGGTAAAAAAATAGCTGACGGAAATCCGTCAGCTATTTTTATTCGCCTAATAATGCGTGGCGCAATTCTTCACTAGATTCGTTCCAAATTGCTTCATTATGCTCTTTTAAGAATGTACCAAGTACTTTTTTAGATGATTCATCCATATAATCAATCATGATGTGACGCTTTAGTGATTTATCCATTTTATTTACATGCTCTGGAAGTGATTTATATCCGCGGCGAATTTCACGATCAACTGTCATTTCACAGGCTGTTGCACCTGCGTAATAAGCACCGTTTGGTGTTCTTTCAATTGTTACCCAAACAAGCCAAAACGGTTTTCCGTTTGGAACTTCATCTTTATTTGTTAAAAACTTAATTCCTTTTTCTACTGTACTACGCGCATGCATCGCACCGATATCAACGAACGCAGTTTTCTCTAATACATCAACAAATACAGGAGAAATATTTTCTAAACTTAATGCCCCAACGCCAAAACCACCATGTCCATCTGTTGAATCATTTTTCACGATATTAAAACCGATTTTTTTCTTTTTCTCTGTCATATGTAAACTCCTCCTCGCTTAATGATTAAAAAAGCCTGAAAATAGGCGCAATGATATTTTGTAAAAATACTAATACATATGGAATAACAACATTGAAAATAGGTTGAATTGTGTAATTGCTAAGCGGTGTAATAACAAGAATTAATAACGCAATTGATCCATACTTTTCATACTGTGTCATTTTCGCACGAATATTTGCTGGTGCTAAATCTTCCACAACGCGATAACCATCAAGTGGCGGGATTGGTAATAAATTAAATACAAGTAAAACAATATTAAGCATAATAAAAATTTGGAAAAATTGATCCAGCGTATCTGCTACTGCAAGTGGCATCGCATCTAACACACCAAACGTTATTAAGCTATACCAAATAATTAAACCAATTGCACTTAAGATAAGATTACTTATCGGTCCCGCAATAGAAACTAATATTCCCGCAAGACGCGGTCTTTTAAAGTTATACGGATTAACAGGTACTGGTCTTGCCCAACCGAATCCAAGAATTAGTACAGCAATCATACCGATAGGATCTAAATGAGCCATCGGTGATAATGTTAAACGTCCTTGCTTTTTCGCTGTATCGTCTCCAAATTTATATGCAACATACGCATGTGCAAATTCATGCACAGATAGCGCAATAATAATTGCCATTGCTACCAATGGAATTTGTTGCAATGGGTATCTAAATAACTGATCCATAACTCATCTCCTCTTCCATATGTCAAAAAAAGAAATTATTTGTTTTTCCGATTGTTCTTCCTCATAATCCGCTATAATAAGAGTGTAACTTACATAAAAGGAGCGATTATACATGCCATACGTAACAGTGAAAATGCTAGAAGGACGCACAGAAGAACAAAAGAAAGCTCTTGCTGAGAAAGTAACAGCAGCAGTAAGCGAAACAACTGGTGCTCCTGAAGAAAACATCGTTGTTTTCATCGAAGAAATGTCTAAAAACCATTATGCAGTTGGCGGAAAACGCTTAAGCGACAAATAATTTCAAGTTTTTTCATAAGAAGCAGCTCTTTGCTGCTTCTTATTTCTTTCCTTCTAACAACTCGATAATTCTCTCTTTATATTTTCCTTTTCTTCCATCTTCATAGATTAAATCATGCGGATAGAATAGCTTTTGATCCGTTCGCTTCTTACCTGTAATCGCCTCAACAATATCCGATTCACGCGAAAGCTCTCTAAGTTCCCCGTTCGGCATAAGAAGTAAGATTGGCAGACGCTCTTCTTCTTCTCCTGCGCGGTAAAAGTCATACGGTAAATCCGATGTTGAATCCACAACTAAGTAATACTCTGGATCGAGTCCAATCTTTTTAAATAAGCTACTTAGCTCCATCCAATTATCTAAACCGTGCTTATCTGTAAACTCTACATATTTAAATAGATTTCGATTCATAAAACGGCGGCATAAGTCACTTAAAATCGGATCTTCTTCGTCTTGCCATACTTGGAAGTAATAATACATTACGTTCTCGTCTAACTTTAAATAATCCTCTACTGTCACTTCTTCTTCAAATAAAGAATAGAAATGAACAGGATGATTTTTAAACGCATAATACTTCTCATGCAGTGATTTAGCTCGGTGTAAAATCTTCGTTAAAATTACTTCTGCACTACGTGTTACCGGATGAAAATATACTTGCCAATACATTTGATAACGGCTCATAATATAATGCTCTACAGCATGCATACCACTATTTTTAATGACAACTTGATTACCGTACGGGCGCATGACACGCAGTATACGTTCCATATCAAAGTTTCCATACTTTACACCAGTAAAATATGCATCTCTTAATAAATAATCCATACGATCGGCATCAATTTGGCTCGAAATCATACTAATCGCTAATTTATTAGTAGATGTTTTCGCAATTACATCTGCTACCTTTTGCGGGAAATCCTTATCCACACGGCTTAACACACGATTAATTTCCGTATCACCAACGATAATCTTTTGCGTAAATTTCTCATGATCTAACGAAAATACTTTTTCAAACGAGTGAGAAAATGGGCCGTGACCGACATCATGAAGTAATGAGGCACATAAACATAACAATCTATCTTCAGCATTCCAGTTCGGTCTGCCATCAAACACATCATCAATCATACGACGAATAATTTCATATACACCTAACGAATGAGTAAAGCGACTATGCTCTGCACCGTGAAATGTAAAAAATGTCGTACCAAGCTGCTTAATACGGCGCAAGCGTTGAAATTCTTTCGTTCCGATTAAATCCCAAATAACGCGATCACGCACGTGTACATATTTATGTACTGGGTCTTTAAACACTTTTGTTTCGCTGAGTTTGTCGTTTAAATATACCACTTTCCGACATCCCCCTTTCTTTACTGCATTCTTACTATATATTATAAACGATATAGGAAACAGAAAGAAATGAAAGACTATATTAATTCCTGTTATATAAAGAAAAATCACCTTTACCAAAGCAAAGGTGATTTTTCTTTATATATTATTTTCCTAAAATGAACTCAGTAACTTCGTCTAGGATCATTTCTTTACCTAGTGGGAAGTATCCTTTGTTTACATCTTCATTACTGATTGTAAATACATGGTTGTTTTTAACAGCGTTCATATTTTTCCAAATTGATTCTTCTTGGAATTCTTTTAGACGCTGAGAACCGTCACCAGTTGTAAATACGAATAAGTAATCTGGGTTGTAATCAATTAAAGCTTCTTTTTGTATTTGTACTAACGGTTTATCAGTTGGTGTACCTTTAACTGCTGGTAATTTTAAATCACCAAAGATTACGCTACCGTAACCGTAGTCACCGTATACACGGAATGCATTTGGATATGCAGCCATTTTCATGAATGTTGCATCGCCAGTTTTAGCAACGATTTTATCATGTAATTTGCTTGCTTTTTCATCATACTTTTTGAACCATTCTTTTGTTTCTTTCTCTTTACCGAAGATTTGACCTACTTCTTCGAATTTTGGACGCCATTGGTCTAATGGAGTTTTTAACATAACTGTTGGTGCAATTTTAGATAATTGATCATAAATCTTTTCTTGACGATTGTTTACAATAATTAAATCTGGTTTTGCAGCAGCCACTGCTTCGATGTTAATTTTATCGCCCCACGCAGAACCAACCGGTTTTACATCTTTCAATTTCTTCTCAATATGTGAATCAATTTTTTCTTGTGTTGTATTTGCAGTAATAATCGGTTTCATACCGAAAATTAATAATTCTTCTGTTGAACCACTAAGGTCAGCAATTTTCTTTGGATTTGCAGGAATTTTAATTTCCCCTTTTGCGTGTTGTACAGTGCGCTCTTCAGTTTTCGCATCTGCTTTCTTTTCTTCTTCTTTGTTAGAACAAGCTGCAAATAGTACAGAAGTAACAACTAGTACCATTGCTAATAGTGCCATTTTAAAATTCTTCATATTCCGACTCCTTCTAGCTGTATTTCTCTTATAATTTGCATGTAACTATAAGAAACAAAACAACATTTAATTAATATATTTTTATTAATTGTTGTTTATAACCCGTTCTAACGGGCGTTCAACTTCCCATCCGTGGGTAAGAAGCTCAACGTCCATTAGAACTCCCCCTCTCACCTCTTTAAGAGGGGGAAATTCTATTAATTATGCTTTTTTACGCAATTGATTATTAATCATCGCTAAATCGTATGTTAAACAAATTGGTTTACAGTTTACTGGACATGGAACGATTTGCGCTTCAATCTCAAATACGTTACGAAGTGTTTCACTCGTCATAACTTCATCTGGCGTTCCTTGTTTCATTAACTTACCTGCTTTTAATGCAATCATATGATCAGAGAAACGAGAAGCATGATTTAAATCGTGAATAACCATAACAATCGTTCTGCCTTCTTCTTTGTTTAACTTCTTCAGTAAGTTTAATATCTCAAGTTGATGAGCCATATCTAAGTATGTTGTTGGTTCATCTAACACAAGTAAATCTGTTCCTTGTGCAAGAGCCATCGCAATCCATACACGTTGACGTTGACCACCTGATAAAGCTTCTGCTGGACGATTTGCGAATTCTGTCATCCCCGTCACTTCAAGTGCCCAATGAATGTAGCGATAATCCTCTTCTTTCAATGTTCCAAATCCTTTTTGATGAGGAAAACGTCCATATGAAACAAGTTCAAACACAGTAAGGCCTGTTGGCACTTCTGCAGTTTGTGGTAAAATCGCCATTTTCTTTGCGATTTCTTTCGTTGGCTGTTTCTCAATTGCTTTTCCATCAAGATAAACAGTACCTCGTTTTGCTTTCAAAATACGAGAAGCCGTTTTTAATAATGTGGATTTCCCACAACCATTTGGTCCAATAATCGTTGTAATTTGTCCTTCCGGAATTTCAACTGTTAATCCATCTATAATTAACCCTTCATTATACCCAACAGATACCGCATCAACTGCTAAAGTTGCCATACAAAAAGCCTCCCTTTATTTTGTCCTCATAAGTAAATATATGAAATATGGTGCGCCAATTACAGAAATAACAAGACCGACCGGTATTTCTGAAGTTGGTAACACACTTCTTGAAATTACATCTGCAAATAAAAGCAAGAACGTTCCTATTAATGCAGCCGTTGGTAACATAATTTGATGTTTACCACCAACGAGGCGTCTCGCTAAATGCGGAGCCATTAAACCGATAAAACCAATGCCTCCCGCCACCGCAACAGATGCACCAGCTAAACAAACTGCAATAAATAATAATTTACGTCTTTCCTTTTCTACGTTTACACCAAGGCCAACTGCTGTAGAGTCGCCTAAATTCATTACATTTAATATGTGCGCTTTACTAATGGCAAGTGGTAAGAAAATAATCATCCATGGGAGTACACTTAGTACGAACTTCCAATCTGTTCCCCATAAACTTCCTGCCAACCAAATCGTTGCAAAACGGAAGTCGTTAGATGTCATCTTCATAGAGAAAATTAAACTAACCGCACCAAATCCGGCTGCAACAGCGATACCAACAAGAATTAATCGAGTTGATGAAACACCGTCTTTCCATGCTAGTAAATAAATAATAATCGCTGCTAATATCGCACCAACTAGCGCGAAGAATGGAAGGATAAATACAGATAAAAATGTACCAGTTCCAACTTTTCCAAAGAAAAAGTAGACGAATACAACAACTGTTAATCCCGCTCCGGCGTTAATACCTATAATACCTGGATCAGCAAGTGGGTTTCGTGATAGCCCTTGCAAAATTGCACCTGACATAGCTAATGCAGAACCAACTAATATAGCAATAACCATACGCGGCATACGAAATTCAAATAAAATAACAGATTGATCTTCTGCACCCAATCCAACCAATGACTTTAATACATCTATTGGAGGAATTTTAAATGTTCCTGTATTTAAACTTATTAAAAATACACCAACAATTAATCCTACTAAAATCGTTAAAATAGAAACGTTCTTTTTTGTTAAGACGCTCGTCCTCACATCTTTCCTCTCCCTTCATTACGTGCTAAGTAGAGGAAGAATGGCACCCCAATTAGCGCTGTAATTGCTCCAATTGGCGTTTCAAATGGTGGATTAATAACGCGAGATAACATATCTGCACATTCAATTAGCAATCCACCTAAGACCGCAGAACATGGAATAACCCATCTATAATCTGAGCCTACAAGGAAACGAGTCATATGCGGAATTACAAGTCCAACAAATCCAACTGATCCTGCCATAGAAACCGCAGAACCTGTTAATACAAGAACAAGTACTGTTCCGATAAATTTAATTAATGTCGTATTCTGACCAAGTCCAATCGCAATTTCTTCACCAAAGCTTAAAATTGTGATATATCTCGACATCATAATTGCTATAATGAGACAAACAAGACCAATCGGTACTAACATATTAATACTTTGCCATTTCACTCCGGCAACACCGCCTGCATTCCACATACTTACCTCTTGGGCAAGGTTGAAATACAATGCAATTCCAGATGAAATTGCCCCTAATAAAGCACTAATTGCTGCACCTGCTAAAGCTAATTTTACAGGCGTTAATCCACCTGGTGAAGAAGACCCAATACCATATACAATGCTCGCTCCAAACGCAGCTCCAATAAAAGATGCGATAACAAACATTAAATAAGGTGAATTAGGGAAGAATGCATACATAATTGCAATTCCGAATACAGCACCATCTGTAATCCCCATTAACGATGGAGATGCAAGTGGATTTCGTGTCATACCTTGCATAATTGCACCTGATACCGCTAAAAAAGCACCTGCAACTACGCCCCCTATTGCTCTAGGCATGCGAAGTTCTTGAATTACGTTATGGTGCGTTATGGAACCATCAAACTGAAATACAGCTTGCCAAACGGTCTTTAAACTAATATCTGCTGCACCAAACGAAATAGAAACTGCCATACTTAAAGCTAACAAAATTGTGCCTGCTATTAAAATAATAGAAGCAACGAGCGGTCTGCTCTTAATCTCTTTAACATTCACATCTTGCTGTTCTATACTCCTTGCGCTCGCTTCCATCCCTCAACCATCCTAACCAACAACATATATTTAATAAAATGAAATTTATTCTCAAATAATAATAAAAAAATTAGGTGAATTGACCTTTTTCGTGATAATGATTATCAGAATCAGACACTTTCTATTCTACCTACCACGTCAAAAGACTGTCAACCATTATTTCGAAATACGAATTCATACAAAACGCTATCTTATGGACATAAAAAAAGAAGAGTAATCTGTTCACTCTTCTTTTTCTTACTTATTTAATTTTGCTTCAATTTTTACAATTAATTCGTCTTCTGTTGGAGCCGCAACTGGACGATTATTTACAAACGCGAATGATTTTTTACGACCAGGGCCACAGTAAGACTGACATGCAACCTCAATCGTTGCACATGAATCTACTTTTTTCAACTTCGGAATCAACGTTTTAACGTTCGTTGCCTGACAATCATCACACACACGAAATTCGTTTCCCATTATATATAACACTTCCTCTATTTTAAACTTTTCACAAGTACATTTAAAAATAAACACTAAATGGTATTTTACCGCTCTTTGAAGCTTGTTGCAAGTCTCCGGGCGTAGCTCTATTCCTATATAAAGCTACCTATTTTTTATATTTTCTCCTTCAAAAGCTTTCATCATTCATAGCCACATTTCTTCTCTTCATTGAAATCTACCATATTTTTAAAAGCTTTGTATAAAAGCTCATTTTTTTGCCCATTATAAAAATAGGAAGTTCATAAAAAGAAAGGGAGTTGAATCTATGAAAGTAAGACAAGATGCTTGGACAGACGAGGACGATTTATTACTTGCTGAAACGGTGCTTCGCCATGTTCGAGAAGGAAGTACTCAATTAAATGCTTTTGAAGAAGTAGGAGATCAGTTAAATCGCACATCTGCTGCTTGTGGTTTCCGCTGGAATGCTGTTGTTCGCTATAGCTATGAACAAGCTCTTCAACTAGCAAAAAAACATCGTAAAGATAAAATGCGTGCTGCGGGCGGTGAACAGACAAAAAAACGTTTGCTTTACACACCACCAGCTTCAGCGGCGGCGATAACTGATTATGAAGAACACGTACCGTATGAAACAGCTGTTCAATATACAGAAGCTACTCCATATCAAAAGCCGACTGTCCCTGCTCCAAAAAGCTCAATAACAATGCAAGATGTTATTTACTTTTTACAAACAGTTGGATCTTCAAATATAAAAGTAACAGCTCTTGAAAACGAGAATACGAGATTGAAACAAGAAATTAAAACGCAAATCCTTCGAAATGAAGAACTAGAAAAGAAACTAGAAAAATTAGAACAACAATCTCATACTGTACAAGAGGATTACGAAACACTTATGAATATTATGAACCGTGCTCGTAAATTAGCAGTAATGGATGATGAGGAACGCTCACAAACATCTTTCCGCATGGATCGAAACGGTAACTTAGAAAAAATTGCAGAATAAAAAGGATGCATGCAATGCATCCTTTTTATTCTTTCACCTCTAAACTTTCCTTTATATATGAGAAAACCCCTTTCTACATTTTTTGCTATAATAGAGATTGTCATTTTAAAAATAAGGGGTTAGTTATATGAGCAATTCCCGTTCGATTTTATCTCAGCCAGAGTGGCGTATTGTAGATCAGTCTAGTTTAGGACCAACTTTCCATGCACTTCAGTCATTCGCAATGGATGACACGTTATGCACAAGTATTGGAAATGGTCTATCCGCTGCAACAATGCGCTCTTGGGTTCATCACAATACAATTGTTCTTGGCATTCAAGATTCACGCCTACCACATTTAGAAGAAGGTATTTCCTTTTTAAAAGAAAACGACTTCAATGTTATCGTTCGTAATTCTGGTGGACTTGCTGTCGTACTTGATGAAGGTGTTTTAAACGTATCACTTTTATTCCAAGAAACAGAAAAGGGTATCGATATCGACCTTGGATACGATACGATGTGGCATTTAATTAAGGAAATGTTAAAAGATTACGATGTTACTATCGAAGCAAAAGAAATTGTTGGTTCTTATTGTCCTGGTAGCTACGATTTGAGCATTCGCGATCAAAAATTTGCTGGTATTTCTCAGCGTCGTATTCGCGGAGGCGTTGCTGTACAAATTTACTTATGTGCGACAGGAAGCGGATCTGAGCGTGCCGCACTCGTTCGTGATTTTTACAACGTAGCAATTCAAGGCGAAGAAACAAGATTTACGTATCCTGAAATTGTACCGAGTACGATGGCTTCACTATCTGAATTACTTGGCGAAACAATTACAGTGCAAGATTTAATGATGCGCCTTTTAAAAACGTTGCAACAATTCACTCCAAAGTTAACATCATCTCAGCTAACAGTAGATGAAGTTCCTTTATATGAGACGAATTTACAACGTATTATTGACCGTAATAATAAGGCACTTGGTTTAGAAAAATAGAAACCAAAAAGACCACCCTCATTTCAAAAGAAATAGGATGGTCTTTTTTCATATTAATTCGTTATAGAATTAAAGTGCTTGAGCTGCTGTAATTAAAGCTAACTTGTACACTTCTTCTTCGTTACATCCACGAGACAGATCATTTACAGGCATATTTAAACCTTGTAAGATTGGTCCTACTGCTTCGAAGTTACCTAAGCGTTGAGCGATTTTGTAGCCGATATTACCAGCTTCTAAGCTTGGGAATACGAATACGTTAGCATCACCTTTAATTGTAGAACCTGGAGCTTTCTTCTCAGCTACAGATGGTACGAATGCAGCATCGAATTGGAATTCTCCATCTAAAGTTAATTCAGGAGCCATTTCTTTTGCAATGCGAGTTGCTTCTACAACTTTTTCTGTTTCTGGAGATTTCGCAGAACCTTTTGTAGAGAAGCTTAACATAGCAACGCGTGGGTCAATACCGAATAGTTCAGCAGTTTTCGCACTTTCGATACCAATTTCAGCTAAATCTTGGCTGTTTGGTGCAATGTTAATTGCGCAATCAGCGAATACATACTTCTCTTCTTCACGTACCATGATGAATACGCCTGAAGTTTTTGTAACGCCTGGTTTTGTTTTAATAATTTGAAGTGCTGGACGAACCGTATCAGCTGTAGAGTGAGCTGCACCACTTACTAAACCTTGTGCTTTGCCCATGTATACAAGCATTGTACCGAAGTAGTTTTCGTCTTTAAGAATTTTACGAGCATCTTCTTCTGTTGCTTTACCTTTACGGCGTTCAACGAAAGATGCTACCATTGCATCCATCTCTTCGTATGTAGCTGGATCGTAAATATCAACGCCTGCTAATGTTAAGTTCATGCTAGCAGCTTTTGCGCTAATTTCTTCTTTATTACCAACTAAAATTGGTTTTACTAACTCTTCTTTTGCTAAACGCTCTGCAGCGCCTAAAATTCTTTCATCAGTTCCTTCAGGAAGTACGATAGAAATGCCTTTTCCTTGAACTTTTTCTTTTACTGCTGTAAATAAATTGCTCACGAATAAACCCTCCTACAAATGTTAAAAACTCTACCTTTAAGAATACTTCTTTTCAGCTATATTTTAAACTTATAGCTCCCAAAAAATAGATAAAATGAAAATGATTATATTTTCATAAAATTCAGCCGAGAAATAATGCCTACTTAAGCCTTATTTTCTCCCGTTTTCCAGTAAATATAAATGTGACAGTTTTATGCGCCGAAACTTTATGTAGATGTTTTTAATCCTATATATGCTATAGTTAACGTGTAAAATATCATTAACTGAGGTGAATAGAATGAGTGAAGCAACAACAACGTTAGATGGCTGGTATTGTTTACATGATTTACGTTCTATTGATTGGGCAGCATGGAAAACATTATCTAGTGACGAACGCGGACAAGCAGTGTCTGAATTTTTAAATGTCGTTGAAAAATGGAACGAAGTAGCTACTGCAAAAAAAGGCAGTCATGCAATGTATACAGTTGTTGGTCAAAAAGCAGATATTATGCTTATGATCTTACGTCCAACAATGGAAGAGTTAAATGAAATCGAAACAGAATTAAATAAAACAACATTAGCTGAATATTTAGTTCCTGCATATTCTTACGTATCTGTTGTTGAACTAAGCAACTATCTTCCAGCTGATGAAGACCCATACCAAAACCCACAAATCTTAGCTCGCTTATATCCTGAGTTACCAAAAGCAAATCATATTTGCTTCTATCCAATGGACAAGCGTCGCCAAGGTGATGACAACTGGTACATGCTTCCTATGGAAGAACGTAAAAAAATGATGTACAGTCACAGTAAAATCGGTCGCCAATACGCAGGGAAAGTACGCCAAGTAATTTCAGGATCAGTCGGATTCGACGATTTCGAGTGGGGCGTAACATTATTCGCTGACGATGTTCTTCAATTTAAGAAGCTTATATATGAAATGCGCTTCGATGAAGTAAGTGCCCGTTACGGTGAATTCGGTACATTCTTCGTTGGGAACATTTTACCAGACGAAAAAGTAGAGAAATTTTTACACATATAATAATGAAAAAGGAACGAATTTCGTTCCTTTTTTTATTATCCTCTATATTTACCCACAAAAAACTTCTTTTCTCTGCAAATTTGAACAAAAATCGACAAATTCTTTTCAATTTCCTTACAAAATTGTAACCTTTCTATATCCAAATTTATGCTAAAATGGTACGAGCTATATGCTAATAACGATGCGAAGGTGATAATGTATATGAAGAAAATCTTGTCTATTTTACTAGTGTCTCTATTGTCAATTTCTTCCTTAGGAGTAACAACATCCCATGCAGAAGAAAAAATACATATAGAGGCAGCTGCTGCACTGCTATTTGATGCGGATACAGGAAAAATACTGCATGAACAAAATCCAGATGAATTACTAGCTATCGCTAGTATGTCAAAATTAATTGTTATTTATGCCGTATTAGAAGCAATTAAAGAAGGAAAAATCACTTGGGATACGAAAGTAACTATTTCTGATTACGCTTATGAAGTTTCACGTAATAATGAATTCTCTAACGTGCCGTTCGAAAAAGGACGTCAATATACTGTAAGAGAATTATACCATTCTATCGTTATCTTCTCTGCAAATGGATCTAGTATTGCTTTAGCAGAATTACTTGCAGGAAGTGAAAAGAACTTCTTAAATCTCGCAAATGAACATGCGAAAAAACTAGGGTTAAAGAAATATAAATTTGTAAACGCTACTGGGTTAAATAACGCTGATTTAAAAGGAAAACATCCTGAAGGAACTGATCCGAATGGAGAAAATTCCATGTCAGCTCGCGATATGGGTATTCTTTCAAAAACAATTATTACAAAGTATCCAGAAATGCTAGAGGATACAAAACAAAGATTTAGAAACTTCCCAGATAATCATCCAAAACCAATTCGTATGGAAAATTGGAACTGGATGTTACCAGGTGCTGCTTTCTCTTATGAAGGAGCAGATGGTTTAAAAACAGGAAGTTCCGATACAGCTGGGTATGGTTTTACCATTACAGCAAAACGCGGTGATTTACGTCTTATATCTGTTATTATTAAAACGAAATCAATGGACGAACGTTTCACAGAATCTCGCGCATTAATTGAATATGGATTTAATAACTTCGAAAAACAGAAATTAAAAATAGATAAAAACAACAAAATTTCTGTAGTAAAAGGAAAAGAAGACTATGTAACAGTTGCACCAGAAAAAGAAGTGACAGTAGTTACTACAAAAGGTAGCAAATCACCTTACAAAATTTCTACTGAAGCAGATAAATCACTTGCTGAAGATGGGCATTTAGTTGCTCCTATTAAGAAAGATGCAAAGGTAGGTTCAATCGTCTTAGAACCAACTGATAAATATGGTTTCTTAGACGGAAATAAAAGTATAAAAGTTACTGCAAAAGCGACTGAAGAAGTAGAAAAAGCAAATTGGTTCGTATTAACAATGCGTTCAATTGGCGATTTCTTCTCAAACTTATGGTCTAAAGTATTTTAATGATGAAAAGCTAGCTCACGCTAGCTTTTTTTATTTTCCCCTCTAGATGTAAAACTTCGTTTGGTTGTCATATCTGCGTCCTTTTTCTCATACGTATGAACTAGTAATTGTTCCACACTTCATCTAGAAATGAACCTCTTTCTACAAGGCATTCCAAAAAGAGAGGTGACACATAATGGGTGTTATCGCGTATAACGAAGAAGATGTTAAGTTATTAGCTAGACTGATGCGTGCTGAAGCCGAAGGAGAAGGCCAACAAGGGATGTTAATGGTCGGAAACGTTGGGGTAAATCGTGTCCGCGGAAATTGTTTAGATTTCAAAAAAATACGTAATTTACGTCAAATGGTTTATCAAAATCCTGGTGGTTTTGAAGCAACTCAAAAAGGGTATTTTTATCAACGAGCGAGAGAACAAGATATTGCCTTAGCCCGCCGGACAATTCAGGGACAACGTTTTTGGCCCGCCAACTTCGCCTTATGGTTCTTTAGACCTGAAGGTCCTTGCCCACCAACTTGGTATGACCAACAAAATTCTGGTCGCTTTAAAAAACACTGCTTCTTCCAACCATCTGGTGGAGATTGTCCAGGCGTATATTAAGGAATGAAAATGAGGAGGGATTTTTGAATGACACAGCAACAAAACCCGTACTACGGAACAGGTTTTTATCAACCATCTGGAACTTATGTGCAACCGCAACAAATGACCCCACAGCAGCAGCAACAGCAACAACAACAGCAAGCGATGCAACAACAAGCTGCTCAGGCTCAACTTGCAGTTTCTCAAGGTATGTTACCACTAGAGCAATCGTATATTGAAAATATCCTTCGTTTAAATAAGGGTAAGCCAGCTACAGTTGTAATGACTTATGAACGCGGTAGTTCGCTTGGTACACAATCTTATACAGGGATCATCGAGGCAGCTGGCCGTGATCATATCGTAATTAGTGAGCCGAAATCTGGAAAACGCTTTTTACTACTAATGATTTATTTAGATTATGTAGAATTCCCAGGAGAAATTACGTATTTACCTGGTCAACAAGCAACTTATGCTCCAAGACCATAAAAAAAAGCTGGCGAATGCCAGCTTTTGTTTTTTTATAACCCTTTTACAACTGCAGTTCCGACTAGAATCCACGCCACAATAAACGCTACACCACCAAGGGGTGTAATTGGGCCAAAGAATTTAATACCTGTTGTACTTAATGCATAAAGACTGCCTGAGAACATAATAATCCCAGCTACCATAAGCCAACCCGCAGTGCTTAAAAGTGATGATTGCATTTTGTCCATTAATAGAGCAACTACGAATAAGCCACCTGCATGAAACATTTGATATGTAACGCCCGTCTTCCACACTTCTAACATTTTTGCAGAAATTTTATTTTCTAAACCATGTGCTCCAAAAGCCCCTAATGCAACAGATAGCCCCGCTGCAATACAACCTAGTAAAAAGAAAATTTTCATCTTAATTCCCCTTTTTATTTTTATCATAAGCAATTTTCACATATAATCCAAACGATTTAATCCCTAAAAATCAAATAAAGAATTACCATTTGCACCTTCTTCTTTTATATACACAGGTTCTCCAGAAACTGGCATAACCGGTTGAACTGTTGTTATAGGCTGAGATCCGATTATTTGTGATTGAACTTGTGGTTCTCTATACGTAGAAGGCTCAACTTGTTCATCTAATAATAAATCACATAATGCACGCACAACTAATAAATGCTCTTTTGATTTTTGTCCTTCACTACTTTTTGCCTTTGCAATTTCACTCGCCATTTTATTTAAAACCTTATCGCTAGATACTTGCATTCCTTGTCACCTCTTACTTTGTAGTTCTTTCTCAAATTGCCCCAGTTTCTCCACTGAACCAAATACTATTATCATATCATGTTCTTGCAGTTTTTCCTGCCCCGTTGGATTATGGATAATATACCCATCCCTTAAAATCGCTAAAATTGTTACATCAAATTGATTTCTCACATTACTCTCTAATAACGATTTACTAGCTAAGATAGAATCTTTACCAACTTGAATTTCTTCAATTACAAATGATTGCTCTATTCCATACAATACTGTATCAATATAATGAACTGTTAACGGATTCGCAATACCTTTTGCGATATGAATCCCTGCCATACTAGATGGATTAATAACCTTATTTGCACCAGCGCGCCGTAATTTCTCTTCTGTTTCTGGCTTTTCAGCTCTTGCTACAATTTTAATTGTATCATTAAGCCCTCTTGCCGTTAATGTAATAAATACATTTTCAGCATCGTTTGCTACGATAGCAACTAGACCGGCTGCCTTCGAAATTCCGGCATTATGTAACACTTGATCTTCAGTTGCATCCCCATGTACATATAAAAGCTTTTCCTGTTCGAATATACTTTCATCTTTATCCACAACTACAAATGGGATTTTCTTTTCCTTTAATTCATGTACAACTTGAAGCCCTACTCTTCCACAACCACATACTATAATATGCTTTTGTAACTGTGCTATTTGTTTATCCATCTTCTTCCTCCGCACTGCATGAAATAAGTTACCCTCAATGATCATAGCTGCAACTACCCCCATTGCATACGTAACGATACCGACGCCAACAGGTATAATAAGGAGCGCAAAAAATTTCCCCGCCTGTGTTATAGGCACTACATCACCATATCCAACCGTTAATACAGTAATCATCGTCATCCAAAATGCTTGAAACAAGCTAATCTCTTCAATTGTCATAAATCCTATCGTCCCTAGAATTACAACAAAGGTCATACATATAACTGCTATCCATAATTGCTTACGTGCATTCATATTATATTTCAACTCTTTTCTCTATCTACAATCTTTGCCAAAGGAAATGAAATACCTATATACTAGAAACGGAATCTATGAAAGAGGTTGATATAATGAAGCTATTTCTTTCTGCCTTACAATGGGCACTATTTATTTTAGCTGGAAGTCTTATTGTACCAATTAGTGTCGCAACTAGTTACGGCCTTGACGGCACTGAAGCTATCGCGTTTGTACAAAGAACATTATTTGTTCTCGGTTTTGCCGGCCTACTGCAAGCTATATTTGGGCATAAACTTCCTATTCAAGAAGGTCCCGCAGGCCTTTGGTGGGGAATTTTCTCCCTGTATGCAAGTTTAGGCGTCGTATTATTTGGATCAAGTAATGAAACACTTAAGGTCCTTCAGTACGCTTTCCTACTAAGCGGAATTATTTGTATTATTCTTAGTGTTTTTGGACTTATCGATAAACTAGTTCGCTACTTTACACCTACAGTAATTGGAACGTATTTATTCCTTCTTGTCGCACAACTTAGTGGCTCCTTCTTAAAAGGTATGTTTGGCCTTGATGGACAACATACGGAAGTACAGCCAAAGGTATTTATTCTTTCACTCATTGTTATTTTACTATCTTTTTTCATTATGAAGCTACCTATTATTGGACGATATTCCGTTCTTTTCAGTATCGTCTGCGGCTGGATATTATTTGCGTGCTTCGGATTATCTAATCCAGTAACACCTGTGACAGATATAATTCGTCTTCCATCTCTATTTGTTTTTGGAATGCCTCGCATTGAATGGAACATGGCAATTACGGTAGTTTTCGTCACACTATTACTTCTAACAAATATGTTAGCAAGTATTCGCGTTGTACAAAAGGTTGTTTCTAAGTATGAAGAAGGTGCTGCTCCAGATCGCTTCAAACAAGCTGGCATTATAACAGGAATAAATCAATTGCTAGGCGGTCTATTTTCAGCCATTGGTCCTGTTGCCATTTCTGGATCCGCAGGATTTATTGCAACGACAAATATTTATAAACGCCTCCCATTTATGTTAGGGTCAAGCTTTATCATTCTTGTTAGTATATTCCCAAAGATTACTTCATTCTTTGCAGCAATCCCCGTCGCAGTTGGGTATGCTGCGATTTACCCTGTATTTGCAAGCATGATTGGTCTCGCCTTTCGCGAATATGACACTGTACAAAATAAAGAAAAATTATTTAAAGTAGCAGGTCTTTCAATCTTTACGGGAATCGGAGTTATGTTCGTTCCAGCCGGAGCATTTTCTACGCTGCCGCCATTTTTAGCATCTTTTTTAAGTAACGGTCTTGTTCTTGGATCTGTAATGGCTATCTTGCTGGAAATACTATTTTCTCGTTCGCACGAAAAACAACTATCGTAAATTGGAAAACTTCCATTATTGCACTCTATCTTTAGAGTTGTTACGATAATGATAAAGTGAAACTTTAATCAGTGGGGTTTTTGTTCATCCCCACTGATTATTAGTTGAACCAATCGGGCGTTTACGGGCAGTTAATCTCCCACCTAACTTCTTTGCTCCAGCTAAATTTTGAGGTGGGAGTCTTACTGCCCGTTAATGCGGGATAAATTATCATGGGCAACACGCTCATGATAATTTATACTAACAATGCAGAACTTCTCCTAATTTCATGTAAAGAGGTTCGATGTCTTACTATATATTCCCCAATATCTTCATAAAAATTTATTTCTATTCCAACAAAGAAAGGGATTTTCTATATGACTTATAAAATGATTGTTTTAGATTTAGATGATACTTTATTACGCGACGACCATACAATTTCCCCTCGTACGAAAGAGGCTTTAATGACAGCACAAGAGCAAGGAGTTAAAGTTGTACTTGCTTCTGGGCGCCCAACGTTTGGTATGCGCAATGTTGCAAAAGAACTTCGTTTAGAGGAATACGGTAGCTTCATTCTATCTTTTAACGGCGCAAAAATTATTAACTGTAAAACAAATGAAGAAATCTTCAGTAGCACGCTATCTCCTGAAATCGTTCACAACCTATTTGAAATTAGTAAAACTGAAGATGTATGGATTCATACTTATATTGGCGATGATATCGTAACAGAAGAAAATAATCCTTATACTAAAATTGAGGGCGAAATTACTGGCATGCCGATTATTGAAGTAGATGATTTTAAAACTGCTGTTAAAGAACCTGTAGTAAAAGTATTAATGAATAAAGAAGCTGAACGCCTTGTTGAAGTAGAAAAGAAACTACAAAAACAACTAGAAGGTCAATTAAGCGTTATGCGCTCTAAACCATTCTTCTTAGAATTTACTGAACATGGTGTTACGAAAGGAACGAGCTTAAACCAATTAATCCAAAAACTTGGTATTAAGCGCGAAGAAGTTATCGCAATGGGCGATAGCTATAACGATCAAGCGATGATTGAATTTGCTGGTCTTGGCGTTGCGATGGGCAATGCACCAGATGATATTAAAGAAATTGCAAACTATGTAACAGATACAAATATGAACGATGGCGTTGCAAAAGTTGTAGAGAAATTCGTTTTAAAAACGGAAGTACTTGTTTAATATTTTCATTCATAAAACCTATTTGAAGTCAAACACTTCAAATAGGTTTTTATTTAAATTACAACGCTTTTGTGACTATATTTTGAACTTTGCACTATTCTCGTAGTGTAAACTTTCTTTTTGTATATAATGAAACAAAATAGACTATTTCATTTTGAAAAAGAATACAAATTTACTATATACAAGCATACATTAAAGGAGGCTACTTCATGTTATCTACACCAATCGGAAGATTAAGAGCAATCGGCTTAATTGAGGGGATTTCTTTCCTATTACTATTATTTGTAGCAATGCCATTAAAATATTTTGCAGGGTTTGCAACAGCTGTTAAAATTACAGGCATGGCTCATGGCGTTTTATTTATTCTATTCATCTTTGCAGTAATTCAAGTAACAATCGTACACCGTAAATCAATTTTATGGGCACTTGGGGCATTCGTTTCATCAGTTATCCCATTCGGTACTTTTGTACTAGATGCAAAACTAAAGAACGAACAACAATAATAAAAAGGTAGTTAACAACTGTTAACTACCTTTTCTATTTATAAATTTGGAATTTCCCAATCAATTTCTCTTTCGCCCATATTAGCTAAAATCGTATTTACTTTAGAGTACGGCTTACTTCCAAAGAAACCTCGTCTTGCTGATAATGGACTTGGATGTACGGACTCGATAATATAATGATTCGTATTCGTAATTAACTTTTTCTTCGCCTGAGCATGGCGTCCCCATAATATGAAAATAACTGGCTTTTCACGTTCATTTAATAGCTCAATTACGCGATCTGTGAAATGCTCCCATCCTTTTCCTTTATGAGAATTTGCTTCACCTTGACGAACCGTTAATACAGTATTTAATAATAAAACTCCTTGCTCCGCCCACTTTACTAAATAACCGTTATTCGGAATTTCATAACCATATTCATCTCGAAGTTCTTTATACATATTTAGCAATGATGGCGGCGTTTTAATATCAGGTTGTACCGAAAAGCTTAAACCATGCGCTTGATTCGGTCCATGATATGGGTCTTGTCCTAAAATAACGACCTTTGTATTTTCATAACTTGTATACTGAAGAGCGTTAAAAATATCTTCTACCTTTGGATAAATCACATGCTCCTCATACTCTTCTTTTAAAAAGTTAGCTAAATTTTGATAGTATTCTTTCTCAAATTCTGGCCCCAGTAATGGTCCCCAATCATTCTGCAAAATGTTTTCCATGCCTTCACTTCCTATCCAATTAATTCACCATATCCTGCCTTGTAAATACTACAAACGAAATGATAAGAGATACTACTGCCCAAACCGTTAAATTTATTAAAGAAAATCCCATTGATAATCCTTGTAATGCAGGCAGTTTTCCTGATAAATAATCCGTTAGCGATAAGTTGACACTAAAAATGTATTTCGCACCTTCCCAAGACGTTGCGAATGAACTTAAAATGCCGCCTGCGATTAACGCAGCTAACATAACGCCCATACCAGCTGGTGTATTTCGAATTAAAACAGAAACCATAAATGATATAGTTCCAACAACGATAGCAACAAACCAAGCTAGTCCGTACGCCATTAAAATGTATTGCCACTGCGGAATAAGGTGTACAAAGTTTGTATTTAACGTTTCCTTATCAATGACGAATCCTGTTAACACAGGTAAATTCCATCCAGAGTATCCAAATACAAGCCCTGATAATGCGTAAGCAAACAAACCGACAAGAAGCAATATGAGCGAAATGAAAAATAACATCGTCACATATTTACTAAGGAGTATTTTCCAGCGCCTAATTGGCCTCGTCAGAAGCATTTTCATCGTACCATCGCTTCGTTCTCCTGAAACAATATCAATGGCGACAATCATAACGAGCAATGGAATAAATAACGTTATTCCTTGTTCAATAAACGCCCTCACAAATGTCGGTGCTCCTGGCGCAGTCGGATTAATATTATGATCTAAATAATATTGTTGTTGTTCCACTCTTACTTTTAACCAATCCCGCCATTCTTCTGGCAATCTAGAATTGTTCAAGCGGTTTTGTGAATCAACAATTTGTTGCTGTAATGATACTTTCCAATCGGTCGTACCAAGCCTTTTTTGCGTCGTTTCTATTTCACGATACTGAGCATACACAAAAAGTGGAATCAAGATTGCTAAAATAAGCATGACAACAACAATTCGTTTCTTACGATAAATCTTTTCTGATTCATTTAAAACTAGATTCGCAAATTCACGCATGTTGCTCACCCCTTGTGAGTTCAATAAATAAATCTTCTAGCGTAAATACAAGCTCTTTGACGCTATGTACATCTATCCCGTTTTCTACAAAATGCTTATTCCAAACATTAATAGACGCAACATCCATACGACATAATAAACGCTCATCTTCTACACTAACTTCCTCTATCTCTTCAGCAGCGTCTAACATGTCTTTCGCTTTGGAAATCGGTGTAACGACCCATTCCACACGATCACTCGCTGTTTTGATCAACTCTTCAATTGGTGCAACTGTTATCATTTTTCCTTTATGAATAATAGCAACACGGTCGCATATCAGTTGCACTTCACTTAGCAAGTGACTCGAAATAAATACACTCATATTTTCTTCTTTTACAAGCTTATGTATAAATTCCCTAAGTTCTCTAATCCCAGCTGGATCTAAACCATTCGTCGGTTCATCTAATATGAGCAATTTCGGGTTTCCAAGTAGCGCCTGTGCAATTCCAAGGCGCTGCTTCATACCAAGGGAATATGTTTTTACCTTATCGTGAATACGCTCATCTAAATGAACCATTTTTGCAATTTCAATAATACGTTCATCTGATATATCACCAAGCATGCGCGCAAATTGCTTTAAGTTTTCCCATCCCGTTAAATATGTATAAAGCTCTGGGTTTTCAACTATACTTCCAATTTGACGCATCGCTTCTCTGAAATTTCCCTTAATAGAATAACCACCGATAGAAATAGTACCTTCTGTCGCTTTAATCAGTCCGACTAACATTCGAATTGTTGTCGTTTTCCCGGCTCCGTTCGGCCCTAAAAAGCCAAACACTTCTCCTTGTTTTACATCAAATGAAATGTCCTCTACAAGCGTCTTCTTTCCAATTACCTTCTTCAAGTCTCGTACAGAAAGTATTGTCGTCATTTTATCCCTCCTTGCTCTAGTTTTAATTTGCTTACGACGTTTTGGACTAATCGCTCTGCCATATATGTGTAGCCTACTTCATTCGGATGAAAATGATCGGAGTATAATAAATCTTTTCCACGATTTTGGAATAAATCAAATGTCGGTGTAATATATACATTTTTATCATTTAATGCTAACTTCTCTAAAGAAGCATTCCAATCCACAACAATATTTGATGAACCTCTTAAATCTTCTACATCCTCAAAAGGATTGTATAAACCTAGCCAAAAAATAGGACTATCTGTGTTTAATTTACGAATTTCTTCTATAATTTTCTTCGCTTCATTTTGAAACGTTTCCGTATCAGGACGATACGTCTCTAAATCTATCTTTCCGAGCGATTCCCATCCTGGGAATAAATCATTTCCTCCAATTGTTAAAACAATTACATCTGCTTGCTTAATTGAATATTGAGCTCCGCTGCTTTCGATTTGTTTTAATAAATCAGGCATTTTCGCACCACTAACTGCCAAATTGCTTAGTGCAACTTTTTGTTTATAATCTTTTTGTAAATTCTCTTTCATTCGTCCAATATAGCCAATTCCTTCTTTATCACCAACGCCGCGCGTTAACGAATCACCTAAACTAACTACTTGTAACGTTCCCGTTTTCTTTTTCTCTTTTGCCACTACGTCAGTCTTCGTAATTAATTTTGAAGCTTTCGGATTTAATACATCATTTACACCCGAAACAAAACCGTATGCAAATAAACAGAAAGACGCAATTGTAATGAGTAGAATTACTTTTACTAATTTTGATCTCATATCAAAACCCCTTTTAGCCCCTATAGATTGTCCATAATTATACCAAACGAATTTTCGAAAAGCGATTTTCACACCTTCTCTATTATGTCGTTTCCCTATCTACCAAATCTGGTAATAACTCTACATGTTTCACATCTATTTCCTCATCATTAATCTTTTCATATAATAATTCAAATGCCTTTACACCAACATTTTTACTAGAATGCGAAATCGTCGTAATACCTAATATATTTGCCACCTCTTGATCATCACATCCGATAATCGTAATATCCTCTGGGATACGAATTCCTTGTTTTTTCGCCTCCGTTACCATTCCTGCAGCAATATGATTGCAAGATACAAGAAAAGCCGTCGGTTTTACAGACATACGAGCCCATTCCCTGACTACATTGCGCCCATCTTCCACCGTAAAACAGCCCTTAAACTTCCAGGCATCTAAAGGTGTTACAACAATCTGTTGAAGTGAATCCTCATACGCCTTTTTTCGCCTCTGGCTATTAATACTATTACTTCTTCCAATGCAATATCCGATACGTGTATGACCAGCATCTATTAAGCTTTTCATCCCGCGCAAAAATACTTTGTAGTAATCAATATGTACACTCGAAATGAAATTCGAATCTATTTCTTCACACATCACAATTGGACCAAACTTCGTATACTCTTCAAGTTTTTCCTTACTATTTGTCCGTGAACATATAATTACTCCATCAAGCTTTTTCATTTTTAACATATGTAAAATTTCAAGCTCTTTTTCTTCGCTATAATTTGTCTGGCAAAGCATCATATTATAATTGTTCTTTGCGGTTTCCTTTGATATCCCCCCAATAATGGCACTGTAATATTGATCATTTACGTGCGGCAATAAAACGCCAATTACATTCGTTTTTCCTTTCACTAAATGAATCGCATTCACATTTTGCGTATAATTTAATTCTTCAATAATCGCTAAAATCTCTTTTCGTTTCTGTTCATTCACATACGGATGATTATTGAGTACACGTGAAACAGTTGAAACAGATACCCCAGCAAGTTCAGCAATCTTTCTTATATTAGTCATCTCATTCTCCCCTTCCCCTCAAAAATTCTCGCTTGACCTGGTAAGCTTTCCACAGTATATCCTTTCTTAGCAAATACATTTTGAAAGGATATACAACTATGCTTCGATTCAAACTAGAATATATATTTTTCATTGGCGGTTTACTCATTCTCGCCATCGGTATTAATATGATGACGACAATTACTTCCTTTGGACTTAGCCCTTATGATTCCTTCTTTATTGCACTATATCAAAATTTTGGGATAAGTATTGGTTTTTGGATTTTCATGATTAACTTTGTTTTTACCCTGATCGTACTCTTTTGGGACAAAAAACAAATTACAATCGGCACAATTGTAACGATGATTCTTATTTCTCTTTTTGTTGATTGGGTTGGTTCTATTACGACCATTATGGACATTATCCGCTCTCTTCCAAAATATATAACACTTATTTGCGGAAACCTATTCGTCGGAGCCGGAATTGGTCTTTACGTCTCTACTAACCTTTGTGCAGCACCTCAAGAGGCTTTCGTTTTAACTGTTGCTGAGAAAAAGAAATGGACATTTAGAAGAACAGAAATTTCATTAGCTTTTTTATTTTTAACATTAAGCTTCTTATTAGATGGGCCAATCTATTTTGGAACAATTATCTTATCCTTTACAACAGGTTGGATTATTCAAGCTTTTATTCAAGTTGGTACGCAGATTTTAAATAGAAAAAAACCTATTAAGCAAGCCGCTTAATAGGTTTTTTCGTTTTATTAGAAGAGATACTACTTAGCATCTCCTTCAATTCGATAATTTGCTTTCACACAATCTATTTCTTCATACGATTGCAATGTATGTAGAATGTACTCATAATCCGCAAGAGAAGCACGATGCGTTACAATTACTATTTCTGCTTTCCCTTTCTCTTCAAGTGGCATTTGAATAATCTTTTCAAAACTAACACCGCGCTCAGAGAACAATGATGTAATTTTTGCAAACACACCAATTTCGTCTTTCACATGAAGTCTTAAAAACTTTTTCACAATAATTTCATCTGGCTCTTTTAGTACCTTTTGATATTGCGGAACTACAGCACTATTTCCTGTTACACCTAACCTAATATTTTGCATTACAGCAACTAGATCAGAAACAACAGCTGTCGCTGTCGGTAAGCTTCCTGCTCCCGGACCATAAAACATCGTTTCTCCTACCGCTTCACCATACACATACACAGCATTATATTCATTTTGCACTGCCGCAAGAGGGTGTGCATTTGGAAGTAGCGTTGGCTCAACTGTAACCTCTAATTTCTCGCCATCTCGCTTTGCAAGACCAATTAATTTAATTGTATAGCCTAAGCTCTTACTATATTCAATATCTTCTGCTGTAATAGAAGTAATCCCTTTTACCTTCACATCTCCAAGCTCTACATTTGTAGAGAAACCGAGAGTAGCCAAAATCGTCATTTTTCTTGCTGCATCCAAACCTTCTACGTCTGATGTTGGATCTGCTTCTGCAAATCCAAGCTGCTGAGCTTCTTTTAACACGTCGTTATATGCTCTCCCTTCGTCTGACATTTTCGTCAAAATAAAATTTGTCGTTCCATTTACAATTCCCATTACTTTCGTAATAAGATCTGAGGAAAGTCCTTCTACGATGCTTCGTAAAATTGGAATCCCTCCAGCTACACTTGCTTCGTAAAATAAATCAGCCTGATTATCTTTTGCTACCGCTAAGAGTTCCGCTCCGTGTAACGCCATTAAATCTTTATTTGCAGTCACAACGTGCTTCCCGCTTTTTAAAGCTTGTAAAATATATGCTTTTGCATCATCAATGCCGCCCATTACTTCAATGACAACATCAATATTAGGATTATCTAAAATTTCATTCACATCTTGTGTTAATAGAGTAGAAGGCACGTCTACTTCTCTCTCTTTCTCAATGTTTTGCACCAATACTTTCGTTACTTTCACTGGACAACCTACTTGGTGTATAAGTCGTTCTTGATGATCTGTAATAATACGAACTACACCACTACCAACTGTCCCAAGACCTAATAACCCCACTTGAATGTCTTTCATAATACTGTCCACCCCTCAAAAATTGTGTTTAGATGCCATTATATAGACAAAAAATCTGAAAAACAATGTAATTTGAATATTAAGAAAAATAAAGGTTAATCTTTACAAATAAAACGCTACCACGTGTTATACAATCATTATTTACAATATATAAGGGGTTTCTTGATACACATAATAATTCAGCCAATTAGAGAATAATAAATTCCCATGACTCCTCCACCTAACAATCGGCTTCTCATTTGGATTATTATGTTTAAAATAATTTTTTGGCACATCAATATTTAACCCTCTTTGGCAGTCCCGTTCGTATTCTTGCTTTAACGTATCACAACTGTATTCACTATGTCCGAGTGCGAAAACTTGCCTTCCCTCTTGCCCAATAGCAAGATGAACACCTGCTTCTTCAGAATTGGCTAATAACGTTAATTCTTTCACCTTTTCAATATCACTCTCTCTTACTTCTGTATGACGAGAATGCGGAGCAAAAAACACTTCATCAAACCCTTGTAACAATTTCACATGTTGCTCGCGAACCTCATGTTCAAATACACCAAACATTTTTTCCGCAAGAGGATACTTCGGCACACCATAGTGATAATACAAACCTGCTTGTGCCCCCCAGCAAATATGAAGCGTAGATGTTACATTCGTTTTTGAATACTCCATAATACGTCCAAGCTCTTCCCAATAATCTACCTCTTCAAAAGAAAGAGTTTCAACTGGTGCTCCTGTAATAATGAGTCCATCAAATTTTTCATCCTCAATATCACGAAATGTTTTATAGAAGCTCGTTAAATGGTCCTGCGCTACATTGCGAGACAGATGCGATTCCATATGAAGTAAATGCACATCTAATTGCAACGGCGTATTTCCAATTAAACGAAGTAATTGCGCCTCTGTTTCTTGCTTTGTGGGCATTAAATTTAATATAGCAATTTTCAAAGCACGTATATCTTGTGTTACTGCTCGCTCCTTCGTCATTACAAAAATATTTTCCTTCTGCAATACTTTGCGAGCTGGTAAATCTTTATCAATTATGATCGGCATATTGTTTGCCTCCGACTAGCGCCGCTTCTAAATCTGCAATAATATCAGAAACATCTTCTATACCGACCGATAAACGGATTAAATCAGATGTAACGCCAGCTAAACGCTGATTTTCTGCGCTTAATTGTCTGTGCGTCGTACTAGCAGGATGTATTACACAAGTTCTTGCATCTGCTACATGCGTTACAAGAGTTGCAAGCTTTACATTTGCGATAAATTCTTTTGCTGCTTCTAATCCGCCCTTAATACCAAATGTTAAAACTCCACTAGCACCTTTTTTCAAATACTTTTGTGCTAACGAGTAATTTTCATTACTATCTAATCCTGGATAATTCACCCATTCAATGCGATCATGATTAGCAAGCCACTTAGCAACTTCGAGAGCATTTTCACTATGACGCTCCATTCTTAAATGCAATGTTTCCAGGCCAATGTTGCTAATATATGCATTGAATGGGCTCATACAGTTTCCGTAGTCTCTTAATAACTGAACGCGTGCTTTCACAATATACGCTGCTGCTCCAAAATTTTGAACATAGCTTACGCCATGATAACTCGGGTCAGGTTCGACAAGCTCAGGGTATTTTCCATTTATCCAATCGAAGTTCCCTCCATCTATTACAATCCCGCCTAGAGAACTTGCATGGCCATCAATATATTTCGTTGTAGAATGGACAATGATATTTGCCCCATGTTCAAACGCCTGGCATAAATAAGGCGTCGCTAATGTATTATCAACGATAAAAGGTACTTCTAATTCTTTTGCTGCTGCTGAAAGTTCTTTGAAATTCAAAACGTTCATTGCTGGATTTCCTAACGACTCTGCATAAACGAGTTTTGTCTTATCATTAGCAAGTGCCGCAATTTCATCTGCCGTTAAATTAGGATTAAAGAACGTAACATCTATGCCCAGCTTTCGCAAACTCACTCCAAATAAATTAAACGTTCCTCCGTAAACAGTTGAAGAACAAAGCAAATGGTCTCCACTACTGCAAATATTTAAAACCGCAAGCATAATGGCTGCCTGCCCAGAAGCTGTTGCAACAGCCCCTACACCGCCTTCTAAATCTGATAACTTCTGCTCAAATGCAGCTAGAGTAGGATTTCCAATACGCGTATATATATATCCTTCTGCCTCTAAATTAAATAGTGCCGCTAAATCATCTGACGTATCGTATTTATACGTTGTACTTTGATAAAGTGGCAAAACACGCGGTTCACCATTTTTTGGCGTATAGCCACCTTGCACACAAATCGTTCCTTTCCCCCATGATTCTCCCATCTCTCATTCTCCTTTCTTTTATGCAAAATAAAAAACTGCCCCTTCCCTGAAAACAAGAAAGGAGCAGTTTGAAAACACGCTCTAAGGTTCTTTCTTATCTCTCAGGATTATTACCTGCAGGATTTGGCACAATTCCGTTATACGGCTGTTGCCAAGGTTTCATCGGGCCTGTCCCTCCACCTTTTCTTGATAAGACTATGCAATTACCGTTGATTTTATAGCAATAATTTCCTAATGTCAAACAGTTTTTCTGAATGTTCCAAATTAAATGTGAGGAATTTAATATAAACAATAAAAGAAATATATTCCATATTCATTTGAAAAAGACCTTTTAAAAACTCCGATCAATATATAGAATTAAATAAGTGGTTTAACCGCGTTCGTTTCAAATTTTCATGAGATTTCAATATATTGAATAAGCCAAACCCTCAAAAAGATACTATATATATTCAATTCATTTCACACTAGCACATTTAATCCTTTCTACATGAAAACTTACATAACGGAGGTACAACATGACAAATAAAAAGGACATGCACTATATACTCGTCCTATATGGCCTTCTTTTAGGCTCTATAGTAGGAGCCACGGTCTGGTTATTTTTAGTTACAATAAATATCGGAATTCACTTTATTTGGGGATACTTACCTACTATTTTCTCTTCTCCCCCTTATTACACCATTTGTGTAACAATCATCGGTGGTATCCTCGTTGGTTTCACACAAAAATACTTCGGTACATATCCACGTCTTATGCCGGAAGTGATGGTTGAATATAAAAAAACAGGTAGAATTGAATACCGTTTTGTACATAAAGCTACTTTAACTGCGATTATCGTTTTAATATTTGGAGCTAGTTTAGGACCAGAAGCTGCACTTGTTGGAATTATCGGTGGACTTTGTACATGGGTAGGAGATCGCTTTAATTTTGCTTTAAAGGGAATGAATGAACTAACAGAGGTTGGAATTGGTGCTACTTTAAGTGTAATTTTTAATGCACCATTATTCGGTTACTTAGCTCCGAATGAAAATGAGGGTGAACAAATTAACGAATTTTCTAAAGGAAAAAAAGCAATTGTATATTTAGCTACCACTTTTGCCGGTTTTTCCGTTTACTTATTACTTAGTAAACTCGATAATCGTGGATCCTTTATTGTTGATTTCGGGGAAGGGTCTCTTGCTCTTAATGAATGGGTCGCCTTTCTACCACTTGCTAGCATTGGTGCTATAGTTGGTTTCTTTTATTTCAAATTAGAATTCGCATTAGAGAAATTAATCCACCCCTTCAGGGAATACAAAGTATCACTTGGAATTATAGGCGGTATTTTATTAGGAGTTACAGGAACTTTTCTCCCGTACACGTTATTTTCAGGGGAACATCAATTAAAAGATTTAGTCGTTGAATGGAGCCATTTATCCTTCTGGGTACTACTTCTTTCAGGAGTTTTAAAATTATGTATTACTGCCGTTTGTTTAAATACTGGTTGGCGCGGCGGACATATTTTCCCAATTATATTTGCTGGATCAAGTATCGGATACGCTATAGCTTCTATTCTACCTATAGATCCAATAGCTTCTGTAGCCATCGTCACGACAGCTATTTCAAGCTATGCATTAAGAAAACCAATAGCTATAACATTACTATTACTCATGTTTTTCCCGCTCAATTTATTATTACCGATGCTCGGGGCTGCGGCAATTGGCAATGCATTTCCGCTTCCTAAACATAACGAAACTACAAATTAATAAAAATAGGCAGTCGGGACAAAAGTTCCACTGCCTATTTTTGTTACACAAGCTGCTTTAATAGTGCGTATAATTCTTCAAAATTATGCACTTCATATGTTGGCATAATCTCGCTATCATTTGATTTCTTTTCTGGATTAAACCAACAAGTATCAATTCCTGCTACATATCCACCTTTAATATCGGCGCTTAACGAATCACCAATAATAAGCCCTTCTTCAAAAGCGAAGTTAGGAATACGTTCAAAAACATAATCAAAATACTCTTTCATCGGCTTTTGGAATCCCGTATCTTCAGAAACAAAAATATCTTTAAACAATGAATGTAATCCTGCATTACGCAAACGTTTATCTTGCGTTTTAGAAATACCGTTTGTCACTATATATAAATCGTACTTACTTTGAATTTGATTTATAAATTCAAACGCACCTTGCATGAGTTGGTTTCCTTCTTCTAAGTAGCTGCGATAATTATTTTCGAATAATATTCCATCTACTTCTTCCCCGTACTCTTTAAACAAAATGGAAAATCGTGTATTTATAATTTCATTTCGCGCTATTTCACCTTTTTCAAAAGAATCCCAAAGGCTTTTATTTATTTTTTTATAACGACCCTCTATTTCATCGGTTAAAAGAAGCCCCTTCTCTTCAAAAAGCATCCGTAAAGCGATTTTCTCAGCCTTTTGAAAATCTAGTAACGTATCATCTACATCAAATAGCAATGTTTTATATTTTTTCATAAACCCCTCACACTCTCTTTTCTACAAAAACAAATTTACATAAATCGTATCATTCTTCCTTGTAAAAATAATAGGAGATATCTCATACTACAAACAGGGGTGAAAATATGAAAATCAGCAAAAATGAGAAAGAAATTTATCAACACATGCAAATTCACCAATTTCATACTCTTTTTTCCTTTAATGTCTTACCATATGTAGAACTGCATTCTTTTCAAAAGAAAGAGATGATCTGTAATGAGGGAATCGACCTCCCTTATCTCTATTACTTAATTTCTGGGAAAGCCAAAATATATATGAGTCACAAAAACGGAAAGGTTTCATTAATTAACTTTATTCAAGCACCTTCGTTCATTGGGGAATTAGGATTAATTGGCGTAGAATCCGTTACGAAAGCGGTTGAGGTAATTGAAGATTGTATTTGCTTAGCGCTTCCCCTTAAAGATTGTCAGCATCTTTTATTGCAAGATGCTACCTTTCTACAGAAACTATGCAAATTTATTGGAGAAAAAACAATTACCCGAACGGAAAATTACGCCAAAAACTATAGTTATCCGTTTGAAAATCGATTAGCTGCGTTTATTCTATTAACGGAACAAAATAATTGCTATACAGAAAAACATACTGAGGCCTCAGAATACTTAAACGTCAGCTATCGCCATCTTTTATATGTATTAAACCAGTTTTGCCAGCAAAACTACTTAAAAAAAGAAGGAAGAACCTATTACATACAAAATCGAATTCAATTAGAGAAACTGGCTGACGAACTTAAAATATAAAAAAAGCAGCATTAACACGTAAATGTTATTGCTGCTTTTTTTCGAGTGACGATTATGTTTTTAATTAAAATTTACTTGCTACTTTAGCCGCTTCTTCAAGACCTGCTGTAATGATTTCTTCTGCTTTATCTGGGAATTGGTTATGTCCTTCAATAACTACTGTTTCCATGTTTGTTGCGCCGAAGAAGCCCATCATGCTTGCTACGTATTTAACAGCCATTTCTACTTCAGCTGCTGGTCCTTCAGAATATACGCCGCCGCGTGCATTTAATAACGCAATCTTCTTATCTCCAATAAGTCCAACTGGACCTTCTGGTGTATATTTAAACGTTTTACCAGCACGGTTTAAATAATCAATATACGTGTGTAATACAGCTGGAATCGTTAAGTTCCATAATGGGAAACCGAAAACTACTTTATCAGCTTCTAGAAATTGATTTAAATACTTATCAGCAACTGCTACCACTTTTTCTTCTTCTTCTGTTAAATCAAATCCTCTACTTGCTTTGAATGTACCATTAATCATATCTACGCCTACATATGGTAATTCTTCTTTATATAAATCAAGTTCTACTACTGTATCATTTGGATGTGCTTCTTTATAGTTTGCTAAAAATGCCTCGTATAATTTCACACTAACTGCTTGTTCCGCTGGGCGGTTGTTTGCTTTTACGAATAAAACTGTTGCCATTATTTCTTCCTCCTACTACTCACTCTTATGTTGTTATATATTACTTACGAAAAAGGGTACTCCCTTGTAATTGTTGTTGCTTACAAATACATTTTATCTTTATATCAAGACAATTACGTCCTCACATAGACGTATTTTTCCATAAAAAAAGTCCACCTTCTAAAGGCGAACTAGGTCTTACGACTTTTGTCTTATACAATTCCATTTTTCACTGCATATAATGCTGCTTGTGTGCGATCGGATAAATGTAACTTACTCAAAATACTACTCATATGAGCTTTTACCGTTTTTTCTGTAATAACTAAAACAGAAGCAATTTCTTTATTACTCATCCCTTTCGCCAATAACTGCAATACTTCATTTTCTCTCGCTGTTAATACATCCACTTGAACGGAAGGTTCTTCTTCTTTCTCTTCCTGTGGTAATGTTTGAGAAAGAAGGGCATTTGCTATATCTGGATGTAATTGAATATTACCTTTATACGCGCTTCGAATAGCTTCAACAAGCTGATCTGGTTCGATATCTTTTAAAATATAACCGCTCGCCCCAGCTTTTAGTGCCGGCAATACATGAGCTTGATCAGAAAAACTAGTCAATACAATTACTTTCACGTTTGGATATTCTTTTTTAATACAAGCTGTTGCCTCAATTCCATCCATCTCAGGCATATATAAATCCATTAATACGACATCTGGACTCGTTTCGCCTACTTTCACTAGCGCCTCTTTCCCATTATTTGCTTCACCAACTAATTCAAAATCTTCCTGTGTGCTTAGAAAAAATGCTAATCCTTTTAAAACAACTGTATGATCATCAACTAACAATACTTTTATTTTCACAAACTTCCCTCATTTTCACATCATAATGGTACATTTACTTTTATACTCGTTCGTTTCTTACTACTTACAATTTTAATTGTTCCACCAACTAATTCTACTCTTTCACGCATCGTAGTCATACCGAGTGATTTCTTCTCTTTTATATCCTTTTCTACAAACCCATTTCCTTGATCGACTATTTCTAATGATACATTTTTCTCCGTCACTTTGAAATAAATCGTCGCTTCTCTTACATTCGCATGCTTACTTACGTTATTTAAAGCTTCTTGTCCAATTCGCCATAGCGCTTCTTCTACTACACGCGGCAAATCACGTACACCTGTAACTTGTTCCCGAATTTTCAATCCTAAACTTTCACCATATTGCTTTAAAGCTGGTAATAACCCTTTCTCTAATCCAGCCGGACGGAGCTGCCAAATTAATGTCCTCATTTCTTTTAAGGCACCTTGTGCTAATTCACGCATCTCATACAAAGACTGATCTACCTTTTCATTTTGACCCTTTAAGACAGCTTCAGCGCCTTTCGTCATAAACGTTAATGAAAACAACTTTTGTGAAACAGAATCATGTAAATCTCTAGCTAAACGATTACGCTCTTCCATTCGTACAAGTTCGCGGCGTTTTTCATTTAATCTTAAGTTCTCTATCATTAATGAAATATGATTTGCTAACGCTTGTACTACATCTATCGTATTTATATCAAATTCTCCATTATTAGAACTTACACTTAATACTCCAAATATATGATCTTGAATATGTATCGGAATAGCGATAACTGCCCTATTGGGATGCTCTATATTCCCAACCTGACGCTTTGACAAGACAGACTCTTCTTTTTCCAACGCTTCCTGTGCTGCTGCCCTCAAATCATCTTGTAGTTCACCTTTCTTATAAGAAGCTCTCACAGCTAGTTCATTTTCTTCTCTAATAAAGAATACAACTTGCTCCCATAGAAATAAGCTCCCTATTTGCATTACAATCTCTTCTGGTAATGCATTAAATTTATGAATTGTCCTTAAAGCTTGAATAAAGCGTTCTAACTTTACATAATAATGAGCCCTTCTCTTTTCATTTTCATACAGTTTTGTACGCTTTAATGCCGTTCCAATTTGAAAGGCAACTGATTGTAATAGTACTAATTCTTCTTCCGAAAAATGCGTTTTACCTGGGCTAGCTACATTTAACACGCCAAATTCATCTTCTCCCGCTTTTAGCGGTACTGTCGCATGATGTACAATCCCTTCTGTATCTCCCCAGTTGTATTCAATCGCATTATTAATTCTCTTACATTCAATAATATTAACTGCTCGCTCTAGTTTTCCTTCCACAAAGCGGTGTAAGCACCAGCAATTCCCCTCACACATCGGTCTTTTATTTTCGAATTTCAATCCCTCTGGTAATTGGTAATCAATTAATTTTGTATATCTACCATTTTCATCCGCAAGGAAAATCCATCCTGTCGTTAAACCAGTTACATTCAACAGCTTTTCCAGCACAGCTTGAAGTACGTGATATGTATCATTTGAGGTATTCAACGTTTCTGCAATCTCTTTTAATATAACTAATTCATTTGTACGATTCTCTTGAAACATAATTCGTCTCCTACATACAAGATTTTAAATAGTACTTAACATAAATCATCTACTTTTCACTTTGTACTTATTCGTAACATTGATATAATGGTGAAAACATAGTTTTCATTATATCACTTGAGGGGGCTTTCATAATGACATTGAATAAGGCACTTACTATCGCTGGTTCTGACACAAGTGGCGGTGCTGGTATACAAGCAGATTTAAAAACATTCCAAGAACTTGGTGTATACGGAATGGCATCTCTTACGACAATCGTAACGATGGATCCACATAACGGTTGGGCACATAACGTATTCCCAATCCCAGCTTCTACATTAAAACCACAATTAGAAACGACAATTGAAGGCGTTGGCGTAGATGCTTTAAAAACGGGTATGCTTGGATCAGTAGAAATTATCGAAATGGTTGCGGAAACAATTGAAAAGCACAATTTCGAAAATGTAGTAGTTGATCCTGTTATGGTATGTAAAGGAGCGGATGAAGCGTTACATCCTGAAACAAATGACTGCTTACGTGACGTTCTTGTTCCAAAGGCATTAGTCGTAACGCCAAACTTATTTGAAGCATATCAATTAAGTGGTGTGAAAATTAATTCTCTTGAGGACATGAAAGAAGCTGCAAAAAAAATCCATGCTTTAGGTGCTAAATACGTACTGATTAAAGGTGGTAGCAAACTAGGCACAGAAACTGCTATTGATGTGTTATATGACGGCGAAACATTCGATCTTCTAGAATCAGAAAAGATTGATACGACAAATACACACGGTGCAGGTTGTACATATTCTGCTGCAATTACAGCAGAACTTGCAAAAGGAAAAACGGTGAAAGAAGCAGTAAAAACTGCGAAAGAATTCATCACAGCTGCAATTCGTCATTCATTTAAGATTAACGAATATGTAGGACCAACACATCACGGTGCATACCGCAAATTCGTTGCACCGAAAGAACTTGTCTAACATAACGCTTTTTATTAATAAATTTAAAAATAGATTAAAACCCACAGAACATTTATTGTTCTGTGGGTTTTAATTACTTTACAGAAATCTTTTAAAGTACTCCCCGAATTCCTATGATGCTGAACTAACCTTGTTTCTACCATTTCTTTTTGAATAATATAACGCATCATCCGCTGATTGAATAAATTGCTCAGGTGATTTTTTATATTCTGAAAGCCCAACAGAAACTGTAATTTTAATTTTTTCCCCATTTAGCAGTTGAAATGAATGCTTTTCAACTGCTAGTCGAATTTGTTCCCCTATACGAGTTCCAAATGCTACTCTCTTTTTTGGTAACAACAGAGCAAACTCTTCGCCACCCTTTCGAAAGACTAAATTTGGGAATGGTGCATTCTCTAACAAAATACGCCCTAGTTGTTTTAACACTTCATCTCCAGCAGGATGACCGTACGTATCATTTACATACTTAAAGTGATCAATATCGATAAGTAATAAACAAAGTGAATCATTTTTCATATGCTTACTATCAATATGACGATTCATCTCGAAATCAAACTGTCTTACATTTCCTAGATTCGTTAATGCATCTATCGTTGCATAATGCTTCATCGTTTGAAATAATTCATTGGATTGCAATACGTAACTTGCACTTACAAATGTGATGTATGCCGCTACAATACAACAAATTAAATATAATACCACTACATATATATCCTTAAATAAAATATAAAGTGGTAGTATTAAAATAGACAAACTGTACACATTAAACCATATCCATTTTGTAAATATAGAAATCTTCATCCGCCAAATGAGAGTAATGCCAATCCCTATTGCCACGATAGTATAGCAGGCCAATTCAGAGGCTAAAGAATATTCAGTAAAAAATACCCGTGTTATTAAAGTGATCATAACTGTTATACTACTAGCTATCGGGCCACCGATTATAATCGCCAAAACAACAGCTAAATAACGTAAATCCAACATAATATCTTCAATATGCACACCAAAATGCATCAATAATATACTTAATATTCCAGTTAAAATACCGACCAAACATTTCTGCCAAAAAGAGAATCCTTCTTTTAATGGCTTATCTCTTAAAAGCTGAGCACCTACAAAGATAAAGGACAGAATGATTGTCATATTTACAAATAGATCTCTAAACATAAAATAATCTCCCTACTTTTTCTTTTCCATCTATCCCTTTCTATATGTTATTGTATTACGAAATCCCTATAATTCCCAAACTTTTTTATTTTATTGTTCCACGTGGAACAGCAAAATAAAAAAGGAGACGAAATTTCGTCTCCTCCATTAACAACATCGCGATATCTTTCCTCCTTTTGCATTAAATCTAGCTTCTTGTGCCTCAGCAAAAAATTGCTTTTGACATAGAATTTTCTCTTCTGGATGATTTATTTTCATGTGATTTACATACGTTTCATAACTTGGAACTCCGACAAGTAAACTAATAAATTGCTTTCTCTTTCCCCATACGTTCCGTAAATTTTTAAGCATAGTTCCTCGACTCACTTTCATCTTTTGGAATATATGGTGCCTCTTTTAACGGCATTGGCTTATTTCTTAATACTTGAATCCAAATTCGAAGTGCAGAAATTAATACGGCAATTACAACTATCATAAAAATTCCACAAAGTGCCGCATCAATATAGTCATTAAAAATAATTTGTTTCATTTGTGCAACATTTTTAGCTGGAGCTAATACCTTACCATCATCTAATGCTCCCTGAAATACTTTCGCATGTGATAGAAATCCTATTTTAGGATTTTCATGAAATAACTTTTGATAACCAGCTGTCATCGTTACAATAAGTAATCCTATAGTCGGAATAAGCGTTACCCAAACGTATGCCTTTTTCCCCATTTTGAATAAAATTGTCGTTCCAAGTAATAATGCAATCCCCGCTAACATTTGATTTGCAATACCGAAAAGTGGCCATAGCGTATTAATTCCACCGAGAGGGTCAACCACCCCTTGATATAAGAAGTACCCCCAGCCTAATACGCATAACGTTGTAGCAACCACATTCGCTATTGTGGAATCTGTTTTCGCAAACGGCTTGTACACATGCCCTAAAATATCTTGAATCATAAATCGTCCTACACGTGTTCCAGCATCAATCGTTGTTAAAATAAATAGTGCTTCAAAAAGAATGGCAAAATGGTACCAAAATGCCATCATCGCCGTTCCACCTATTACTTGTGAAAATATATGTGCCATACCAATTGCTAATGTTGGTGCGCCACCTGTACGTGATAAAATGGTCTGTTCTCCGACGTTAACAGCAAGTTCTTTTAATTCATTCGGTGTAATAGCAAATCCCCACGAAGAAATAACTTGAGCCGCTTGTGATACATCTGTTCCGATCAGTGCTGCTGGACTATTAATTGCAAAATAAGTTCCTGGTGTTAATACACAAGCTGCAATCATAGCCATCGCTGCTACAAATGATTCCATTAACATTGCCCCATAACCAATTGGCTGTGCATGACCTTCTTGCTCAATCATTTTCGGCGTCGTACCTGATGAAACGAGAGCGTGGAATCCAGAGACAGCACCGCAAGCTATTGTAATAAATAAGAACGGAAATAAATTCCCGGAGAAGACAGGGCCTGTTCCATCAATAAACTTAGATACTGCCGGCATCTTCAAATCTGGAGCTACAATTAAAATACCAATTGCTAATCCAAGTATCGTTCCTATTTTTAAAAATGTACTTAAATAATCACGTGGTGCAAGGAGCATCCAAACTGGTAATGCCGATGCAATGAATCCATATACGATAAGCATAATAGCAATTGTTTCACCACTAAAAGTAAACATACTTGCAAGTGTTGGATTTTCTGCTACATACTGTCCACCAATAAGCGATAGGACTAGTAGAACAATACCGATTACTGATCCTTCCCCTACTCGCCCTGGTCTAATGTAACGCATGTAAACTCCCATTAAAATAGCAATTGGAATTGTTGCTGCGATTGTAAACATTCCCCATGGGCTTCCAACAAGTGCCTTCACAACTACTAAAGCTAATACTGCTAATAAAATTATCATAATACCTAAAATACCAATCATCGCAATTAATCCTGTAACAGGACCAATTTCATCTTTAATCATTTCTCCTAATGATTTACCATTACGTCTCATTGAAGCAAATAAAATTACAAAATCTTGTACAGCTCCGGCAATAACTACCCCAACAATAATCCAAATAGTCCCAGGTAAATATCCCATCTGCGCCGCCAAAATTGGTCCTACTAAAGGACCTGCCCCTGCAATCGCAGCGAAGTGATGTCCGAATAAAACCCATTTATTTGTTGGAACATAATCCTTCCCATCATTTAACGTATGAGCAGGCGTTTGCCTATTATTATCTAGGCCAAAAACTTTCCTTGCTATAAATCTACTATAAAAGCGATAAGCAATCGCATACACTGATACAGCCGCAACTAATAGCCATACAGCATTAATTGTCTCACCTTGTGATAAAGCTATTACACCAAAAGCAGATGCTCCTACTGCTGCAATAACTCCCCAAAGTAAAATTGATTTCAATGTTTTCACGTACAATCCCCCCATTACTACTTCTTAGAGGAGATTGTACTAAATTTTCTGAATATTTAATTTGAATCCTCCTTATCATGAAGGATTTCTAGGCTATTATGTTAAAATTCTCTCATTACTTGTCATAGCTCAATTTTATTTCGAAGCCGTTTTACATAATTACGGCTTACTGGAATCGGTTGCTCATCGTACCTGTCTAAATGCAAATTATACGTGCCATTATAATAAGGTTTAAGTTCTTGTACATATGACATATTAATTAAATAGCTTTTATGTACACGTAAAAAATCATATGCATTTAGTTTATTTTCTAATTCCTGGAGTGTGTATGTTGAAATATACTGATTATTCGTTGTATAAATTGAAATGGTTTTATTTTCCTTATTTTTACTAATATATACAATATCCTCCGGGAGAATATATCTAATCCCCTCATGGCCTTCTATCGGCAGTTTACGCAGATGACTCTTTGCTTTCTCACCTTGTTCTTTTCCCATTTTATATAAAATGAATTGTAAATCTTCTTCACGAAATGGTCGTAATAAATAATAAAACGCTTGGAAACGAAAAGCTGTAATTGCCTCTTCTATATCCTCACCAATAAAAATAAATTTCGTATAACAATTCACTTCTCGTAACAAACTCGAATATTCAAAACCAGTACCATCCATTAATTGCGAATTTAAAAAAACAAAATCAGGTGTATGTTTTTTCATTATTAGCAAAGATTCTGTTCCAGTTTTCGCTTCAAAACATTCTACATTTCGAATGTTTTCAGTAAAGTTCTCAACTAATTTTCTTCGCTCTTCTGTTTCTTCCATGATAAGTAAGATTTTCATTTATCCAGCCACCTAATTCCTTTGTCCATATGTCTTGTTGTATACATTCGCTTTAGTAAGAAACATTCCCTTTTTCTTACTATACCATTATTTATCTAAAAAAACAGAAAAAAGGAAACCACTTTGGTTCCCCTTTTCTTTTATCCCTATTGGTGCGGGCTAATAATCAGTGGTTGATGGACAAAACACCACTGATTAAGGTTTCTCTTTATACTAATTCCCTCTGTTTCGTTTCTTGACCAAGTATAACTACAGCAAGTGCCCCAATTAAAATTGATCCACAGAAAATCGTAAATATTAGCGATAGTGAAGCTTGTGAAGCAACTAAATACCCTACTAATAGTGGTCCAAGAATACCACCAATACGCCCAAATGCAGCTGCCATTCCTGCACCTGTACCGCGAATAGTTGTTGGATACTGTTCCGGTGTATAAGCGTATAATGCACCCCAAGCACCTAAATTAAAGAAGGATAGTAACATACCCGCCACTATTAATGCTGTTAATGAATCCGCAATTCCGAACACATAAGCACTACATGCTGTACCAATTAAATACGTAACCAATACAAATTTACGACCAAGACGTTCAATAAACCATGCAGCTGTGAAATATCCTGGAAGTTGAGCTAAAGTCATAATGAGTACGTACTGAAAACTTTTTATTAAACTAAAGCCTTTTAGTACCATTACACTAGGTAACCAAAGGAACATTCCATAATAGGAAAAGACCACACAAAACCATAGAATCCATAACATAATTGTTGCTTTACGATATTCTCCAGACCAAACCGATTTTATATTTTCAATAACGGATGGCCTTTTTGCAACCTTTTGGAACCTTGGAGAATCGGGTAAATTCCATCTTAAATATAAAGCATATAACGCTGGAACTGCACTTAATACCATAGCAACTTCCCAACCGTATTTAGGAATAACAAAATATGAGATAAGAGCTGCGATTAACCAACCACCAGCCCAAAAGCTTTCTAATAGTACAACTATTTTTCCACGTTCGTGCGCTTCAACACTTTCTGATACAAGAGTAGATGCAACTGGAAGTTCCCCGCCAAGTCCCATACCAATTAAAAAGCGTAAAACGAGGAACATCGCGAATGTCGTCGTTAAAGCAGTTAAACCACTACCGATAGAAAATAGTAATAATGTAATAATAAAGACTGATTTCCGTCCTATTTTATCTGATAGTATCCCAAAAAGGAGCGCTCCTACTGCCATACCAATTGAATTAACGCTACCTATCCAACCCATTTCTTGAGTACTTAATCCCCAATCTTTTTGGAGTGCTACGATTACAAATGAAAGCATTCCAACATCCATTGCATCAAATAGCCAGCCAAGCCCTGCTATACCAAGTAGCTTTCGCTTCGAAATTTCTTTTACCTTGCTCACAAGAAGTCCTCCTTACACAGGTGTCTTTACACATCATTTTACACGTGTGTATTTCATAAGTAAAATACTTTCTTATAAAAAATTCCCCTTCATCATTCCCAAAAAGTAAAATGTTTATCAAAAATAAACAAATAAAAAAAAGTAGCGATGTTCCGCTACTTTTTTGAACGCATTACTTCTTTTAAAAATTCAGCTAATACTAACTGACGACGCCAACGTGTTGGATTACTACATAATCTGTAAAACCACTCTAAATGAATAGATTGAATCCATTTTGGCGCACGCTTTACCTCTCCAGCCCACACATCTAAACTACCGCCTACTCCAACAGCCATTTTCGTTTCTAAACGATGCTTATTGTTTTGGATAAAGTTTTCTTGTCTTGGAAAGCCAAGTGCAACAAGTAATAGATCTGGTTTTGCCTCTTGAATACGTGAAACAATATTCTCTTCTTCTTCTTGTTTAAAATATCCATCTTGTATCCCCACGATAGATGCAGCCGAATATGTCTTCGTTAAATGATCAGCCGCGGCTTGTACAACATGTGGTTTTGCACCTAATAAGAAAACAGATACTGGTTTATTCTCTTCTGATAACTTCGCAAATAAATTACACATTAAATCAAAACCTGCTACACGTTCTTTTACAGGTGTACCAAGCATACCACTTGCTTTTACAACCCCAATACCATCAGGTGTAATTAAATCGGTATTTAGTAATGTTTTATGGAACTCTTCATCCTTTTTTGCACACATAACAATTTCAGGATTTGCTGTTACTACCTGAAAAGTATGAGTTTGCTCCAATTCTAGTTGTTCCTTTAAATATTGGACCGTTTCATCCATTGTCATTGTAGAGAAAGGAACACCTAGAATATCAACCGTTTGTACTGCCATAATTAACTATCCTCTCTATCATTAAAGGTTTTTTGCTATTAATTGCTTATATGTTTCTTTCGTATCTTCATATAATTTTTGAAGTGAGAAGTTCATAGTAGCATGCTCATAAATATGCTTGCCCATTACTGATAACTCTCCAGTTTTCCACTTATCATACGCCTCTTCTAATGCCGATGCCAATGCTTTTCCATCACCAGTCGGTACAATCCACCCATAAGTTTCATCTGCAATTAACGGTTCGATTTCTCCAGCTCTAGTCACAATTGATGGTACACGTTGATTTGCCGCTTCTAATAAAACTAATGGAAATCCTTCGCTATGGGAAGTTAACAAATTGACATGTGATGAAGCAAATAATTGTTTCACATCTTGACGATGCCCTAAAAATTCAACTTTATCATTAATCCCTTTTTCAGTAGCTAACGCCTTTAGTTCTCTTTCTAACGGCCCGTCACCAACTAATAACACTTTAATTTTCTCCAATTTTGTTTGTTGTAACGCATCGAATAAAACTTCATGTCCTTTAACAGGATGCAAACGCGCTACTTGGATTGCCGTAAACACATCTTCATCAATATTAAACATTTCCTTTTTATTATAGCCATCTGCTTTTTCCTGATCATATTCAATCCCGTTATAGATAACATGCATCTTTTCATTTGAAATACCTAATGCGGCTAAGCTTTTTTTCAACCTATTCGTTACAACAAAAAATAAATCTATATTTTTTAAAGCTTTCAAATTTAATTTAGTAAAAATCCAGCCTTTTAAGCCTTGTTTAGTAAAGTCTTGAAATGGATCACTATGAATTGTCGTAACCCATTTTGCTGCGAATTTCTTCTTCATTAGAGAAACAAAGAAATTCGCCCTAGGACCGTGTGTATGAACTACATCAAATTTTTCTTTATTAATGAATTCACTTATGTTCTTTAAAATGGATAAATCATAGCGAGATTTTTGTGAAAACACATGAACTTTTATTCCTAGCTCTCTTGCTTCTTTCGCAACAATTCCATCTTCAAATACTGCTAATTCTACTTCACCATCCGGAAACTGATCGAGCAGTGAAATAATATGTGTTTTTCCTCCACCATCTTCTGCCCCTGCATTCATATGCAATATCCTCATATTTTTTCCTCCTTTAAATCCTCGCTACATTTCCATCTATCTTTATTTTACTGTACTAAAAAATAAAAGCTAACAAAAGTTAGCTTTTATTTTTATCATTCAATTTCTAAATCTACAATTAGACAAGCTAACACCACTACAAAGTAAATCCCTACTCCTGGTGCTGTCAAAATATGTCCTGCAATATATGCAATACCTAATGCTAATACTAAGCTTGCTGTAATCATTCCATATTTCACATTAAATATTTCCTTAAATCTTGTAACAAATGCTAGTAGGATTCTTACGCCGTAATAAATAAATGGAATCATCATTAACGCAAAACCAATAATTCCGAAATCATAAAACCAATCATGGAAGTCCATTTCGATTAGCTTCGGATCTGGCTCTTTTTGTTCATTATACTTAAAGTTACCTGCGTAACCCATTCCAAATAATTTTTGTGACATTGGCGCTTCTTTAAAGAACTGCTTATGTCGCTCTTCATATACTTGACGTCCACTGAAAATAAGATTTTCTTGATTTTCTTTCTTTTGCTCTTTCTCAAGTTCTTTCTTAACTTCAGCTTCTACCTTCGCCTTTTCTTCTGGTTTCTCAACTTTATGTTGTTTTTCTTCTTTTTTAATTTTCTCTTTAATTTCTTTTTCTTTTTGACCTTGCTGCGCTACATTTTGTTCTGATAAATAGTTGTTATGAATACCCATATTTTGTGCTAATGGCGTCATTTTAAACGTTCCAACAACACCAGCCAATAGGAAAATAGCAATTAATCCATTAAGTACAAGAGACCTTTTGTTTGGATTTCTTCTATCAAATAATAATTGTAGTACGATAATCCCGATTGCTGCTGCTAACGTAGCACCAATTGAGCCCATTCCTACTTTCGTACCAACTTGAATTAACGAGTAAATCATTAAAAGCGATGGAATCCAATATAAAACGTGTTTCACGCTCTTTGTTTTTTGAATAGAATATAGTACCACAATAGGGAAAATAATAGCTAAGATTGACCCTAGTTCATTACCTGCATAGAACCACCCTCGGGAACCAACTTTCATCCATTGATAACTACCAAAGTCTGTAGATGTCGAAATAGAAATAACCATAATAGCGTTAATGATTAATGTTGAATACACAATACTATTTCTGACTTTGTCACTAATATTCACTTTCTTTTTCAATGATTTTAAAGCTAAAATGTATGATCCTAGCATGATATATATATATAATGCCTTCGCAACAAACTTAACTTCTTCACCAAGTACAATAGGATTCTTAACTAGTTTATTATTAATAAACCCTATCCCTAAAACTACTGCTAATAGTATTAAGTAAATTAAAAACTTCCTATTTTCCTTCTCTTTTGCCTGAATTAAAATGTAAATACCACCAACAGCCATAATAAGAAATCTTACCAAAATTCCAACAGTGGCATTTGACTTTAATAAAACGATGCTAAGAGACGTTAATAAATCTAAAACAGGCTGTAAAATAATAAAAAAGAGCAAAAAATGCTCAAATCTAACCCTAGCTTGATTTGCTAACATTCCAAGACCTCCATACAAAATCTTCACATTATCTTTTAATCATAGTTTTCTACTGTTTAAACACACCTAGCAATTATAACATAACTCATATTTAAATTGAGAACTATTTTTCATGCCGAAACTAGTCAAATCCAGCATTATTAGTAACCGAAAACATTGTCCTTTAGCTATCCTTCCCTATCCCTATAAAAACTATCTAACACATATGCACTTATTTTCGACCGTACAGAAATATTTTTTTATCATTTTATACAAATGTACAAAGCGGACTTATCTTATTGTACCATCCCTCCAACTAAGCTACATCAAAAAACTATACTATTAATCTTTCCACACTTTTTCGCTTTACTTTATTGCTACTTATCAAGCATTTTCAAACGCTTTCTTTAGCTATTTCATCCATTTTTCTACATGTAGCGAAAAGTAATTGTTATTTCCAAAACTTTAGTGTATATTTTTTCTCTGGAACATCTTTAAGAGGAAGGAATTAAAGCCATGTTATTAATCGACATATTTACGTTTCTTGGCATTATCGCCGCTGCCATTTCTGGTACATTAGTTGGTTTAAAAAAAGATCTAGATTTATTTGGTGTCCTTTGTTTAGCTGTAGCTACTGCGCTCGGCGGCGGTATTATTCGTGATATTATGATTGGTAACCTGCCTCCTGTCGCATTTGTAAAACCCATTTACTTTTTCGTAAGTGTACTATCAGCATTATTCACATGTATGTTTTTCGAGCGCATTAATAAACTTCAAGTCGTTATTATGCTTTCTGATGCTGTTGGTTTAGGGGTATTTACAGCTATTGGTGCAAATGCAGCAATGTCACATCACGTTGACGCCTCGTTTTTAGTCGTTTCAATGGGAGTTATTACAGGTATTGGGGGCGGTATTTTACGTGACATTTGCGCTCAAGATATCCCGTATGTATTCCGAAAAGAGATATATGCAATTGCTTCTATTCTAGGAGCAGTTAGTTTCTTAATTACACATGCAATGGGGGCACACATATTAGCTTTCTATGTCTGTTTATTAGTAACATTCGTTATTCGTGTAGTCACCGTAATATATAATGTACATTTCCCAGTTTTCTTTAAAACACATGCAAAAATTAATAAAGGCCATTAAGAGAATTCTACATAGAATTCTCTTAATTTATATGCAATTCCATATACTATAGAGTAATTGTATATAAAAATATATAATTACATTAGAATAAAAAAATGAAAACGTTTTATAAACAGGGGGAAGAATGATGCTTGGGGTTTTTAAAAAAAATAAAACAAACACCAGTATAATTGAATTAAGCAAAGGCCAACAAATCATATTTAACGTGCCTGCTAATTCTGAACTAAAAACTCAAATGGATATGCTACATATTTCAAAGGAAGATTTACAAATTGTTAAAGTATTACAGCCATTTATTTATGAGGAAATAGATTGGATAACAGAAAAATTCTACACCAACATCACAAAACAACCTAATTTAATTGCTGTTATTGAACGCTACAGCTCTATTCCCAAATTAAAACAAACTTTAAAGACACATATTAAAGAATTGTTCAGCGGGAATATGAATGAAGATTTTATTAAACAACGTGTTAAAATTGCAAAAAGGCACGTACAAATTGGTTTACATAGAAAATGGTATACCGCTGCTTATCAAGAATTATTCCGCTCCGTCATAAAGATTTTGCAAACGAAAATTTCAACGATAGACGATTTTTCTTATTCTATAAACGTAATAAATAAATTATTCACATTAGAACAAGAACTTGTTATTGCAGCTTATGAATCCGAATATGAAAGAATCCAAAAAGAACATGAAAAAGAAAAAGAACTGACAACTATGACGATTACACATATTGCAACAGAACTAGCGGCAGTATCTGAAAAAACAAGCTCTTCTATTCAACAGTTAACATCTAAATCAGAAAGTATCGTAGGAATTGCAAAAACAGGTACATCATTAGCTACGACATCAGAAGAAAAGGCCAATAAAGGAAAAGAACAATTAAATTTGCAAAACAAACGAATGGAAAGCATCCAAACGAATATGGAAACTATCATTACTGATACTCATGAACTTCTTGATATTTCTAACAAAATTAACGAAATCATTGATATTGTAAAATCAATCGCCGAGCAAACAAATTTACTAGCATTAAATGCTGCTATTGAATCTGCACGTGCTGGCGAATTTGGTAAAGGTTTTTCAGTCGTAGCGGGAGAAATCCGAAAGTTATCAGAGCAAACGAAAGAATCAATTTCCAACGTTACAAAACTCGTTGAAAAAACTAATGAACAAATTATACACGTCTCTTCTTCCGTGGAACAAATAAGCTCTCTCGTATCTGAAGGGACAGATAGTATGCATGCGACAGATCAATATTTCCAAGAAATCGTAAAAGATATGTCTAACTCTAAAGAACAAAATAAAAAAATTGAAAATGAATTAGAGACTATCTCACAAGTAATGAAGAGTATTCAAGACGATTCCTCAACAATGGCCTTAACAGCGGATAATTTACAACTAGAACTAAACCGATAAGACGAATCGATACAAAGTAGAGATTCGTCATCTCCGCTCTGCATTCATCCTTATCATCCATCTACAAAAAAAGAATCCAAAATGGATTCTTTTATTTTCTGAAAAATATTTTTTGGCAATAAAAATAACTCATATAAACACCAAAGCTTTGTAAAATAAACAAAGCTGGCATAATAATATTATAATATGCCATATCTACTCGGAAGAGCCTTAACGACACGTATCCGGTAATTAATAATACAAACAACATATATCCTTCATTTTGCTGTTTCTTAATTAGAAAATGTAATAAAGCTATGGCCATAAATAATGTCACCACTATATATATAAGCTTTTCACATTTAAAAATAATAGAATTTATTCCCTCGTCTGAAAGCTGGTTAATAACTGGTTTTAACAGTTTAAATCTTTCTACTTCCATTTCTTTTAACTCTTGATCAATGTGCTCTTTTACACTTTTATTTTTGGATGTTTTTTCTTCATTTTGACTTTTTCCAATTAAAACAGATTGAACATAAGTCTGATTAGAAATCGTATACTGTGACATTCCCATCATCTTAATACCATAGCTCACACCAAAATGAGTACTATAAAACAGAATAAGTATTCCCATCATTTTTAATAGTAATTTTTGTTTCGTTGCTGATTGAAATAATTCAATTAACAGCACATATACAACTATAAAAATAGGTAAAAATAACCCCATTGGGAAAATCATATTGCTAAGCGCAAATAAAATGGCTGAAATTACCCACATATAAGGATGGTCTAATCCCTTATATAAAAATATGTAACAAGCACAATAAAATAAAAATATTGCGAGTGATTCCGCCGTTAATACAGAACTCATAAATATATTTGGAATATATAAAGCGTAAAACATTGATGCAATACGACCACACTCTTCTCCAAAGACCATTGACGCAATGCGATAAATGAAAAATGCAGTTCCTGTACAAAATAAAATATTAAATAATTGTAAAGCGAATACCGTATCACCAAATATACGAATGATGATCGATTCATAAATAATAAAAGGTAACTGTGCTATATTTTCTATATTATTGCCAATTGCAATCTGCTTTGCAGACTCATACATAGCTTTCATATCGCCTATCATTGGAACATCTACAAATAGAACTGTGATAAGTCTTACAACTGTAGATATGCTCATAAGAAAAACAAGAAATTGTTTATCTGTAAAACGATATTGCAAAATTGATGCTACTAACAAAATAAGAATAACAAAAATCACTAATACAATTGTTATACTTGTTGTACTTCCTCCAAAAAATTGCTTACTTGTTTCAAAAGCCGACCAACAACTATAGACAAAAAATGCGAGCATCGCACCAATCATTATTTTACTGAAGAAAGACGAAAAATTTGTTCTTATATGATTCATATGTCCATTGCACCTCTACTTCCATTCATAACAAAACGATTCTATCATGAATAAGCACAAGGTTAATAGGGAATTTCTATGACAAATACATAGTCATTACTTTTTCACTTGCAATGTAAGCGAATCCTCTTTTACACTACATTTTATATATGATAAATTTTCTTTCAGTTACATGAATACAAATACAGAAATTTCAATAAAGTGAAACTTTAATCCACGGGGGTTTTGTTCATCCCCCACTGACTATTAGCCCGCAAATAGTGGGATAATCCTCTTTTGGAACACTTTACTTCATTAAATATCTAATATGGGTACTCCACTTACACATGTCACTCTGATTGAAAACAGAAAATAGGGGATGAATATATGGAAAAGAAATTCATGCGAGAATCAAAAGCAATTAAAACAACACGTGTTTTTCCTAACGATTTAAATAATCACCAAACACTTTTCGGGGGGAAATTATTAGCAGAAATTGATAGTATAGCTTCAATTGCAGCTGCGAGACACAGCCGCAAACATTGCGTAACAGCATCTATCGATTCCGTTGATTTTTTAACTCCAATTCACCAAGCAGATTCTGTTTGTTATGAAGCATTCGTATGTTATACAGGAAAATCTTCAATGGAAGTTTTCGTAAAAGTAATTGCAGAGGATCTACTAGCAGGCGAGCGTAGAATGGCCGCAACGTGTTTCATTACATTTGTCGCATTAAAAGACGGAAAACCTTCATCTGTACCACAAGTAATTCCTGAAACAGAGGAAGAACATTGGCTACATACAACTGGTTCAGAGCGTGCCGAAAATAGAAAAAAAGGACGTTTAAAAAGTAAAGAAATGGCTGAAGTGTTAACTTTAAGTAAGCCTTGGAATATGTAACATTAGGATTTTATCTTATACATGCACAGGTTTTTTCTTCCTTGCATGTATTTTTTATTATAATAAAGTGTTACGCCTTAGCATTTTTATTCTATGCCTGTTCCCTAAAATCACCCATCAGCTTTTCCTTTATTTTGTTATACTATTAATGGTATATTAAATAATGTTCGTTTAAAAATAACCATAATATGATTAAGTATATAAGGGATGGTGCGGTAATGTCTATTGAGGTACCAATTTCAATACCAAAAACGTTAATTATTATTCCAGCGTATAACGAGGAAGAAGCAATTGCAGATACATTAACAAGATTATTAGAACTAAAACAGCATTTTACAGCATTAAGCATTTGCGTTATTAATGATGGATCAAAAGATAAAACAGCTCAAATCGTAAAAGATTTCCCTGTTCATCTTGTTAATTTACCATATAATCTAGGTATCGGTTCAGCTGTACAAACTGGATATAAATACGCTTATGAGAACGGATATGATATTGCGATTCAGTTCGATGCTGATGGACAACATAATCCTGATGATTTATACAAAATCATACAGCCTATTGCCGAGGATCAATGCGATATGGTGCTTGGTTCACGTTTTACAGAAAAAACAGCATATAAAGGTAGTATTTCCCGAAGAATCGGTATTTTTTATTTTACCGCTCTATTGAAAGTACTAACAAAACAAACATTTATGGATCCAACTTCTGGGTATCGTGCTATCAATCGAGAAGTAATTAAGATTTTTGCACACAATTATCCAAAAGATTATCCGGAGCCAGAAGTCCTTATTCATTTAAAAAAGAAAAAACTCCGCATTAATGAAATATCTGTAAATATGCAAGAGCGACAAGGCGGACAATCTTCCATCACTCCCCTTAAATCTGCATATTACATGGTGAAGGTAAGTCTTGCTATATTGATGCAAAAAATCGTGAAAGGTTGATAATAAATGCATATAATTACCTTTTCATTTATCTTTATTTTATTACTATTCTTCTTAATTATTAATTCCATTCGTCGTGGGACTTTAGAAACAAAATATGCTATTTTATGGATTTTTGTTTGTGTTGCAATGGCTATTTTAAGTTCTACGGATAAAATTATAAATTGGATTGGAAAACTATTAAAAGTAGAATATCCTCCGTCCATTTTATTCTTATTCGGACTATTATTCTGTTTTATCTTAATTTTTGACCTGACGAGAAAAATCTCCAAATTACACCATCAACTTGTAACATTAACGCAAGATTATGCATTATTAAAACAAAAATTAAAGATAACAGATAAAGAATAACTTCCTAACTAAATACTAATATATAAAAGCTCCTGAATTTTGCTTGAAAAATTCAGGAGCTTTTATCATTTCAAATTATTTCTTTCTAATTATAAGAGATACCACAATAGAAAGTTGATTTACAAAGTTTATATGCGTTAAACTTATACAGATGTTCTTGTAGTCTTCTTCCTTTCAAAAGGCTTGTATATATGGTACAAAACATAAAAAATTTGAGGAGATAAAAACTCTATGATGGAACAAAAACAACTCGTTTCCGTTGTCATACCTCTGTATAATACGGAAAAATATATTGAAGAAACGATGCAATCAATACTAGATCAAACATATAAAAACATTGAAATTGTAATTGTAGATGATGGAAGCAAAGATCAATCACCTTCTATCGTAAAAAATCTTGTACAAAAGTACCCAGGACAAATAAAATACGTCCCTCAAGAAAATCAAGGTGTTTCTGTTGCTCGTAATACAGGAATTGAAAATGCTAGCGGAGAATATGTTGCTTTTCTTGATAGTGATGATTTATGGAATCCAACAAAAATCGAAAAACAAGTTGAAAGCATGCATAAAAACAACATGAACGCTTGTTATTGTGGCTATATGAACTTTTACGAAGAGACTGGTGAAAAAGTTGAGCACACGACAAACTTTATTAAAGGTGATATGACAAAAGCTTTCTTAACGCATCAAGTTGTTGCTCAGACGAGCACTTGGATTTTCAAAAGATCTATAGTGATGGATCATAATATTCGTTTCACACCAGGATGTAGCTGGGGAGAAGACTTAGAATTTCTATTTAAATTAATGAGTGTAACAAATGTATGCTATGTAGATGAATATTTAACATATTATCGAATCTTATCAGAAGGAAATCTTTCTTCAAAGTATAAAGATTATGAATTAAAAACAACAAAAGAATTAGAAATATTTAATCGAATGAAAGATTGGGTTCATAATAAGTCAAAAGACTTAATCGTGAATGATTCTACAGAACTTATTGAAATCCTTGAAACTTATTTATTCCCATATACAGTCATTAACAACGCTTGTATATACATTAAGGGAAACTCTAAATTAGATAAATCACAAGTTCAACTAATCAAGAGCGATATAAATAAATATTGTCGCAAAATTTATTCAAAAAATGGAAAACGCAGCAAAAAGCTATACGCGATGCTTTGGTTTGTACGAATAAAGTTTATGTTTTCTTAAATAAAGAATACGCTTTTAAACATACTTTCCGTAAACAAAGCAAATTTACAAATAGGACGAAGTGCGTCCTGAAAAATAGAAAGGTCTTGTTCCATGAAAACAAATAAAATCCTTAAAAACGCCTCCTACCTATTTGTAGGAAATATTACTGTTCGTTTTGTACTTGCTATTGCGACCATTCTCTTTGCAAGATATGTTTCACCAGATGAGTATGGGATGTTTACAGTTGCATTAGCAGTTTCCGCTGTCATTTGTTATTTTACAGATGCAGGTTTGACACATACGTTTATGCGTGAAGGAACGAGAGGCGATGCTAACATTAGCGTATTAATAAGTAGTTATTTACGTATTCGTTTAGTATTAGCTATCGTAATTTCTGTGCTCTTCGCTATTTTCGCTCAGTTCTTCTATACTGATGCTTACTTACGTGCGATGGTATATTGGGTTGTACTACCAACAATGTTTGGAGCAACTTTACAAGGTGTTGGGATGGCTTATTTCCAAGTAACAGAACGTATGCAATTTACAGCGATTATTTCTGTAATACAAGGTGTAACAGCCGCAGCCGCTCTTCTGCTAGGGATGTCATTTAAATGGTCACTTATGATGGTCGCTGCCATGTACGGAATATCTAGCCTTGTAACAGGAGTCATTGCCTTTATAATGACAATCCGCTATACAACAATTCATAAGGGCTGGGATAAAGGCATTTTAGATCAATTACTTATTTTCACAATCAATGGCGTTATCATTATGCTTTTGCCGCAGTTAGGTCCCATTATATTAGAAAAAGTTTCAGCGAATGAGCAAGTTGGATTCTTTGGGGCCGCCTATAAAATACCTGCTGTACTTTACCAAATACCCGGTGTAATTGCAGCAGCTTTTTATCCAAAATTGTTTGCTTTTGGAAATGAAAAGAATATTGATGAACATAGAAAACTATCTCAGTTCGAATTAAAACTTATGTCTTTCTTAGGAATGGGAATTTCGATTCCATTTATCGCCGACCCAAGTTTTTGGATTGTTACTTTATTAGGTGAAAAATATGCACCAGCCGGTGATGCTCTTGCAATCTTAGCCTTTATGGTCATTTTACAATCTATCAACTATCCACTTGCTGATAATTTAACAACTATTGGTCAACAGTGGAAGCGTGCGACAACGATGGGAATTGGATTAGCTGTCGCTATCGTAAGTTACATCGTATTAGGTAGCCAATTTGGAATGATGGGAGCTGCGGGAGCTGCTATCATTACTGAGGTTACTTTATTAATCGGATTTACTTTATTCGTTCGTAAAGGATTTACATTACTATTCAAAGGGATTGTATTTAATACACTAGCATTTATAATCAGTTACGCCCTATACCGCACAGTATTAATTAACTTACCACCACTGGTAGCTCTAACACTTACTGGTATATTGTACGGTATTATTGGCCTTGCAATTGATCCACAAATACGCGGGTTGATTTTAGGATTTGTAAATAAAAAATTAGTTCGTAAAAACGCTTAAAAGCCAAAAGCTTTTCCTATTAAGAATGGAAAAGCTTTTGGCTTTTTATATACCACCATTTACAGAACATAAATTCTGAAGACTGCACTTCATTATTCTCGAATTTTCAGTGGTTAAAAATGCTATATATTCCATGTCAAATTGACTTACTTTCTGAGAATGCTTTATACTAAATTACAAGTAAACTATGAAACTCAATGCTTGTAAAATATATATGATACAACAAAAATATATATTTTTTATGCTAAAACTAAAAAACACACCTTCATAATTGGTGTGTTTTTATATGTAACAACTTTCGAAGGAGGATTATAAATTTTTATGAGCATTAAGCCGAACAATAAGATTTTCTCAAAGAAAACTATAATGATTATTCCGATATTATTATTGTGTGCTTTTGCTTTTCATTATTTCTTTTTAACATCTAATCAAATCTTTTCTGGTACAGGTGATGCATTAAGCCAATTTGGTTTCTTTACATTTCTCCTGCAACATGCCTTTAAAGATGGTAATCTTTTTTGGTCTTTTGATTATGGATTAGGTGGAGATTTATTTGGAGAGTTTAGTTATTATTACAGTACAGCTCCGTTCTTCTGGATTACGCTGTTACTTCCTAAATTAAATATTGAACAAATCTATGATATGAAATTATACATGAGTATTTTAAAAAACTTTTTAGCTATGTTATTCATGTATGGTTCTTTACGTTATCATAATAAAACAATATTCTCATCTTTTATTGCTGCTATTATGTATGGTGGATGTATTACTTTTATGCGCCATTCATTACTTTGGGATTTCATGGCTGATGCCATCGTATTTTTACCATTAGTAATATGGGGACTTGATAAATATATTATAGAAAAGAAACGTGGACTTTTCTTAGTAGCTGCTACTTTAATGTTAGCATCGAACTTTTATTTTGCTTTTATTACAAGTATTTTCATTTTCATTTACGCATTTTTCCAATACTTTGCCACACAGCAAAATAAAACAATCGTCTCTTTTCTAGCCTATTATATTAAAATTGGATTATTATACGGTCTATCACTTGGCTTGGCTGCAGTTTGCTTTATTCCATCAGTCAATGCGGTATTTAGTGCGGATCGGTTAACGAAGAAATTTGATATACCTTTATTCTTTGAAGATACATTTTATAAAGATCTAATGGAAACTATCTTCTTCGTATATGATGCTGAAAATCATCAATTAGCTTTACCAGCTTTAATTTTATTCCTAATCATATTTGGAATGTTTATACGTGATAAACTTGTTAAAAATAAAGTATTCTTTACATTTTTCATGTTCATTCTGTTTATGCTTCCGTATACATACTCTGTATTTAATGGTTTCTCAGCAATGCAATATAGATGGCTTTATTTATTTGTATTTGTAATTGCTCAAACTATAGCATACATCTTAGATTGGATGATTGTTCATAAGAAAGAACATAAATTACCTTATATAATGAGTTCATTAGTATCAATAGGATTATTCATTTATGCATTTTATAGAAAAGTAAATATAAATGTAAGTGATAAACCTTTACAGGTAGTTGACAATATTTTAATCGGAACTATCGTTCTTTCTCTCATTACAGTATGTTTATGGCGTTATCTTTCTAAACCTTTCATACAATTTTTAGTTGTAGTGAACGTACTCGTTAGTACAATTTCCATGAATTACATGTATGCTAATAATATACTTAGTACCGCTTTCGGACAAAGCAATGCTACAAAAGAAGCTTTACATGTATCTGGCTATGATAACAAAGATGAGATTGCTGCCATTCGTTATATACAAGAATATGATAAGGACTTTTATCGTATTCTTAACCCAGGTAGCGCCCATAACACACCAATGTTACAAGGTTATCATGGTACAAGTACGTACCAAAGCTTGATTAATTATTATGTTCATGACTTTATGAAAAATAAATACAACGTATTCCAAGGGTTCGACACTCCTTCGATGTTCTTCCAAGTTGATAGTCGACTACTACTTGAAAATATGTTAGGTGTAAAATATCGCGTACTAAGCGCTGATACAGATCAAAAAAATATCCCATATGGATATAAACTATTAAAACAAGTAGGACCATATAATATTTACAAAAATGACTATGCTTTACCGTTAGGGTATGTATATGATTCTAGTATAAGTGAAGAAGAATTTTCTAAATTAAACTTCGCTCAGCGTGACCAATTATTATTACATGCTGTAGTCGTTAATAATGGAAAAGACTTTTCATTAACTCATTTTGATAAAAAGAACCTTAATTCAAAAGCGGTATCTATCAATATGGAAAAAGTACAACTAGAAAATATGGAAAAAGAGAATAATAAACTCATTGTCCACGGCAATGGAAATATGATTGTACCTATAAATTATCCTAATACTCCTGGAGATTTAATTGTAGAATTAAAGATAAAAAATAAAGGTTCATTCCATGCAGTAGTTAACGGGAAAGATATGGGGAAAGGTGAAGACACTGGTGCATACTCATATCCTTTAGAAAGATTTGTTTATAATTTAGGTAAAGACGATCGCCCAGACCAACTAACTATTTCTATTGATGCGCCAGGTGAATACGAACTTGAAGACTTACAAGCAAATATCGTAAATTACGAAGGTGTACAAAAAGAAACAAAAAAACTAACTGAAAATAGACTTCAAAATATTTATTATAAAAACAACTATTTAAAAGGTGAAATCAACTCAAAAAAAGATGGATTACTATATTTATCTGTTCCATATAGTAAAGGTTGGACTATAAAAGTTGATGGAAAAGAAACAGAATTCACGAAAGCAAATTCTGCCTTTATTGGCGTACCAATTACAAAAGGAGCACATGTAATCGAAATGACTTATGTTACACCTTACTTTAAATTAGGTATGATTATATCAATTATTTCACTAATTATTTGTGTAGCCTTACTAGTTTTTACAAATCAAAAAGGACGCCGAAAATTGCCTTTTAAAAAGCAGCAATGAGCACTCAATAAATCATGAAGCTATCCAAAGCGGATAGCTTCATAAAAAATATTAAATAACGTTTTAACCATTATAAACAAGGAGGGTCAAAAATGACTCTTTCAATAGTCGTACCATGCTACAATGAAGAAAAGATGCTTCGAGCCTTTTATTCAGAGACTTCTCTAGAAATTCATAAATTAACTACCGATTATGAATTTGTTTTTGTAAATGATGGTAGTAAAGATGATACATTAAATATTCTACGTGATTTGGCAAATTCAGATGCAGCTGTTCATTATATATCATTTAGTCGGAATTTCGGCAAAGAAGCCGCTATGTTAGCTGGTTTAAAATACGCTACAGGTGATGCAGTTGTTATTATGGACGCCGATTTGCAACATCCTCCTACACTAATAAAAGAAATGTTAGAAGGATATAACGAAGGTTACGACCAAGTTATTGCAAAAAGAACAAGAACAGGTGATTCACCCGTTCGCTCTTTCGTTTCTCGTATATACTATAAAGTGATGAATAAGTTTGTAGATATTGAACTAGTAGACGGCATTGGAGATTTTAGACTTTTAAGTAGAAGAGCTGTTGATTCTCTACTATCTTTAAGCGAATACAATCGCTTCTCAAAAGGTTTATTCTCCTGGATTGGATTTAATGAACTAATTATTGGATATGAAAATGTATTACGTTCTGATGGAGAAAGTAAGTGGACTTTTTCTAAATTGTTAAATTACGGAATAGATGGTGTTATCTCATTCAATAATAAACCATTAAGACTATCTATATATCTTGGATTATTAACAACTATTTTAGGGATTTTATACGTAATTACTACATTTATTCAAATTATTGTTGGTGGTGTTGAAGTCCCAGGATACTTCACTTTAATTTCCGCTATATTATTTATTGGTGGTATTCAACTCATTTTCCTAGGTGTTATGGGTGAATACATCGGTCGCATTTATTATGAAACAAAACGTAGACCACATTTTATTGTAGCTGAAAAGAAAGTTAGTGAAGTCAAACAAAAAGCATAATAAAAAAGTTACTTCTACCTACAGAAGTAACTTTTTTTATACTAATATTTACGCACCTTTATGTTGCATAGATATAATCGTTTCTTTTAGCCCATTATAATAAGAAGTTTTTGGTATATTCCCAATATACCTCTCATATTTCTCTCCGCTTAATACAACAGGATTTTCTGTCAAATATAGCATTTCCACAAATTCTTTCATCTGCTTATCAAATAGTCCGATTAAATTTATCATACCTTTTTTTACTGTCATTACTGGTTTTGTATATCCCGTTAATTCTTGTATATGTTGAATCATCTCTTCACCTGTAATGACACCATAACCCGGTATGTTCCAATTTTGTCCATAGGCCTCATCACGTAAAGCTAATTCAACCATTGCTTTTGCACCGTCTGGTGTGAAAATATATTCACGAGCAATCTTTTTATCTCCAACAAAGCTTGATAACTTATTTGCAAGTACACCTTTTAAAGTATGATGAACAAGCGTACTTTCTGCATTTGGGCCATAAAAATCAGGAAAATGTGCAATAAACATTTGTACATTTCCCTGTTTTGCCATCATTTCTAGCTGTAACCGAATTTTCCCTTTCTTCGTATGTGGTGCCTTTTTAACTTCTTCCACTACAAGTTCTTCCCCTTGCCTCCCATACGCATAAATATTATCAACTATCCCTAACTTACTGTCGTAATACCTTGCTACTTCTAATATATTTTTTAATAATTTTGGTTGCTTCTTCTCCCAATCTGAATATGGAATGTTTACAGCATGGAATATAATATCAACGCCTTTCGCAGCTTCCATTATATCCTCCTGTATAAATACATCTCCCGCTACAACTTTCACATTTTCTTCTCCAGAAAATAATATCTCTAATTTCTCTTTATTCCTCGCAAAGGCCACTACATGAATTCCTCTGCTACATAATTCTTTTACAATTGCATACCCCATTGATCCAGATGCTCCTAGCACTAAAGCTTTTTTCATTATATATCCCCCCTAAATTAATTAACCGCTGTTCAATTAATATTAAAAAGAAAATCACTTACATAAGAAGTGATTTTGAAATAAACTCCACGTGTACTTTAGCTAATCCTTTTACTTCTTCAAATGTTTGATCATTCCCACAATAGTGTGCCACAAACCCATGTAATGATAGAAAAACAGACCATATTGTCATTACATTTACCTTCTCATTACACAAAGAAGATACAACAGTAGCAAATTTTTCGTAACTAACATTTGGGCCATCTGCTAAACATTCTTTTAACTCATCATCTCTAATTAAAAACATGATTTCATAATGACTTTGATTTTGCAAACCAAATTCAATAAAACCAAATAAAACAGCTTTCAATTGTTCCTCTTGTGGTAAATTTTGATCATTAATCTCATCTAATTTTTGATTTAGCAATTGAAAATCTTGCTCTACCATCGCATAGAAAAGCTCTGCTTTATTTTTAAAATGATAATAGATGGCACCATGGCTATATCCTAGTTCTATTGCAATTTTACGCATTGAAGTATGCTGATAACCTAATTTTATAAATAAGTCTCTTGCTACATTCATAATCATTTCTCTCGTTAATTCTTGTTTAACTGCCCTTCTTGGCGACATTTTTCATACCTCACAATTTAATTGACCACTGTTCAATTAATATTATAACCTTTTTCCAAAAAAATACAATGAGTTTCTTACAAAAAGATACATTTTGAAAGGATAGCATTATACTCAATAATTTAGTATCATGATTCAAGGTACTATTTCAAGTTGGACGGAGGATACTATGAGCTTATTAACAGTAGAAAAACTAGGCCATACATTTGGCGATCGCACATTATTTAAAGATGTATCCATGCGTTTACTAGCAGGAGAACATGTCGGATTAGTCGGTGCAAACGGTGTTGGTAAATCAACATTTATGAATATTATTACTGGTCAACTTATCCATGATGAAGGCCGTGTAGAATGGACACCTGGTACAAATTACAGTTACTTAGACCAGCATACAATTTTAACACCTGGTCGCACAATTCGTGATGTATTAGCTGACGCGTTTTTACCTTTATTTGAAAAAGAAAAAGCTTTAAATGAAGTTGCAGAAAAAATGGGAACGGCAACACCAGAAGAATTAGAGGCACTTCTTGAGGAGATGGCGGAAATCCAAGATGCTCTCGAAGCAGGTGGTTTCTATTTACTAGATATGAAAATCGAAGAGGCAGCAAGAGGTCTTGGAATTGATGCAATCGGCTTAGATCGTGATGTTTCAGCACTAAGTGGTGGACAACGTACAAAAGTATTACTTGCAAAGCTATTACTTGAGCAACCAGAAGTGTTATTACTCGATGAGCCTACTAACTATTTAGACGTTGAACATATTCATTGGTTAACTAATTATTTAAAAGAATATCCACATGCATTCTTATTAATTTCTCATGATACGGAATTTATGAACAAATGCGTTGATGTTATTTTCCATCTAGAATTTACAAAAATGACGCGCTATACAGCGACATACGAAAAATTCCTAGAGTTAGCCGAAATTAATAAAAATCAACATATAAATGCTTATGAAAAACAGAAAGAGTTTATTAAAAAGCAGGAAGACTTTATTGCAAAGAACAAAGCTCGTTATTCAACGACAGGTCGTGCAAAAAGTCGTCAAAAACAACTTGATCGTATGGAGCGTATTGATCGTCCTGAAACAGCAATTAAGCCAGAGTTCTCATTTAAAGAGTGTCGTGCAAGTAGCCGTTTCGTCTTTGAAGGTGAAGATGTAGAAATCGGATATACACATCCATTATTACCAAAACTAACAATGACAATTGAACGCGGTGAAAAAATTGCTATCGTTGGATGTAATGGTGTCGGTAAATCAACATTACTAAAAACAATTTTAGGAAAAATTAAACCTTTAAGCGGTAAAACGAGTCTTGGTGACTTCTTAGAGCCTGCATACTTTGAGCAAGAAGTAAAAGCGGATAATATAACACCAATTGATGATGTTTGGAACACATTCCCTAGCATGGACCAACATCAAATTCGTGCAATGTTAGCGAAATGCGGATTAAAAAATGAGCATATCTCTCGCCCGCTAAATCAATTAAGTGGTGGCGAACAAGCAAAAGTTCGTTTATGTAAGTTAATGGGTGAAGAAAGTAACTGGATCCTATTCGATGAGCCAACAAACCATCTTGATGTTACAGCAAAGGAAGAACTTCAAAAAGCTCTGAAAGCATATAAAGGGACAATCCTTCTTGTATGTCACGAACCAGAATTTTATGAAGGTTGGATAACAAAAACTTGGAATGTTGAAGAGTGGTCACAAAATAATTCTTAATTATAATAGAAAATCCTTGCGTTCTATATGCAAGGATTTTTTATATTATAGTATGCCGTAAGCCTCAATCGAAACTCATTTAAACTAGGATATACCGCTAAATTAGCAAGCATACCTCTAATGACTGGAATTCTTGGATTTTGCAATCTCATTTCTGCTTCTAAAACATCTAAAGTTACAAGTAACTCATCATTTTCTAATTGATCAGCTAATGTTCGTTTAAATACAATAATTTCACTTAGAAAATGTTCCTTCACCTGTTCCTTAATAAACTCGGAACTACAAAGAAATTCTCCTAGTCTCTCTTCATGTAGGACAGGTTCCTCCGAAGATTCTAGAAGCCCCTCTACTAAATTATCTATCCTCTGTAAAATAAAGGTCGAAACATAGGATAAATCAATTTCCGGTGCATTTAAAATAATTAATTGTAAATAACCGTGGCATATTCCTTCTACCATAATTACCAAATCTAACAAATATGGACTGACTTTGTCACCATAAATGGACAGTAAGCTATTCCGATAAAATGTATGAGACTCTAATTTCATCCTCATCATAAACTCTTCTACTTCTTTATTAAACGGAATTGCATTTTCTCTTGCATGCATAATAATAAATTCTTTATGTTTTTGCACATCAGTAAACTGACAATATAATTGTTTGTCAAATTTTTCACGTGGTAATAAAGATTCTTTTTCAATATCCAGCATTTTCTTCTGAATCTTGTCATAATAATATCGAAGTGTGGCCAATAATAACTCATCTTTTGATTTGAAATATAAATAAAAAGCTCCTTTTGATATACCACATGCGGTTACGATTTCTTGTACTGACGTTGCATTTACACCCTTAGTTGCAAATAACCTCATAGCCATCTCTATAATTAAGCGCTCTTTTTCTTTCATATTCTCTCTCCTAAATTTAATCTCGCATCTTATGTAAATTCAAACTTGATTTTATTCCACATTAACTGAAAATAAAACTCCCCATCTAAAATTTAATGGAGTAAATGGTTTATATAGAAGCCTTTCCATCTATAAAATCCGGTTAGTAAAAGCCAATGATCAGAAAAAGAATAGGAAACCGACTACTTACAGTTTGATTTTATTATACCATCTCTTTTCATTGACGACTGACCAATCGGTCAGTTATATTATGTATTAGACTGACCGATTGGTCAATATAATAAAAAGGGAGCGCAAACATGAACAAAATCATCAATTTCACGTTAAAAAATAAGTTCGCAGTTTGGCTACTAACCATTATTGTTACTATTGCGGGTATTTATTCTGGACTCAATATGAAGCTGGAGACAATTCCTGATATTACAACACCGATTGTAACAGTAACCACGGTTTATCCTGGTGCTACACCAGAAGAAGTAGCTGATAAAATTTCAAAACCAATGGAAGAGCAACTCCAAAATTTAAGCGGTGTAAACGTTGTTAGTTCATCATCTTATCAAAACGCATCTTCTATTCAGGTAGAATATGATTTTGATAAAAATATGGAAAAAGCCGAAACGGAAATTAAAGAATCGCTCGCAAACGTGAAACTGCCAGAAGGTGTGAAAGACCCGAAAGTCTCACGAGTAAACTTTAATGCCTTTCCTGTTATTTCATTAAGCGTAGCGAGTAAAAATGAATCTTTAGCTTCCTTAACAGAAAATGTAGAAAAAAATATTGTTCCTGGATTAAAAGGACTTGATGGTGTCGCATCTGTTCAAATCGCAGGTCAACAAGTAGACGAAGTACAGCTTGTCTTCAAAAAGGATAAGATGAAAGAATTAGGTTTAAGTGAAGATACTGTAAAAAATATGATTAAAGGTTCGGACGTATCGTTACCACTTGGCTTATATACATTTAAAGATACGGAAAAATCAGTTGTTGTCGATGGTAACATTACAACAATTAAAGCATTAAAAGAATTAAAAATTCCAGCTATCCCTTCATCACCGAATGGTCAAGGTAGCCAAAACGCTGGTGCTGGAACACAAGCACCACAGATGAATCCGGCCGCTATGAATGGCATACCAACGGTTACATTAGAAGAGATTGCTGATATTAAAGAAGTTGGAAAAGCAGAATCCATTTCTCGAACGAATGGAAAAGAAGCAATCGGTATTCAAATTGTGAAGGCTGCTGATGCCAATACAGTTGATGTTGTAAATGCAGTTAAAGATAAAGTAAAAGACCTTGAGAAAAAATATAAAGACTTAGAGATTATTTCAACATTCGATCAAGGTGCGCCTATTGAAAAATCAGTCGAAACAATGCTTAGCAAAGCTATTTTCGGTGCTATCTTTGCGATTGTTATTATTATGTTGTTCCTGCGAAACATTCGAACAACACTAATCTCTGTCGTTTCTATACCACTTTCTTTATTAATTGCAGTTTTAGTAATAAAACAAATGGATATTACCCTTAACATTATGACACTTGGAGCAATGACAGTTGCTATTGGACGCGTTGTTGATGACTCAATTGTTGTTATTGAAAATATTTACCGACGTATGTCTTTATCAGAAGAGAAATTACGTGGGAAAGATTTAATTCGTGAAGCTACGAAAGAAATGTTTATCCCGATTATGTCTTCTACAATTGTAACAATCGCTGTATTCTTACCTCTTGGGCTTGTAAAGGGTATGATTGGTGAAATGTTCTTACCATTTGCTTTAACAATTGTTTTTGCCCTACTTGCTTCCTTACTTGTGGCAGTTACAATTGTGCCGATGCTAGCACATTCCTTATTTAAGAAGGAAAGCATGAGAGAAAAAGAAGTACATCATGAGGAAAAACCAAGCAAATTAGCAAACGGCTATAAACGTATACTTGAATGGGCGTTAAACCATAAAATTATTACATCAAGTATCACAGTCCTCCTATTAGTAGGCAGCCTTGCACTTGTACCAATCATCGGTGTCAGCTTCTTACCATCTGAAGAAGAAAAAATGATTATCGCAACGTACAAACCTGAGCCAGGTCAAACGTTAGACGACGTTGAAAAAATTGCAACGAAAGCTGAAAAACATTTCCAAGATAAAAAAGACGTCAAAACGATTCAATTCTCATTAGGCGGCGAAAACCCAATGAGCCCTGGTCAAACAAATCAAGCGATGTTCTTCGTTCAATATGATAACGATACGAAAAACTTTGAAAAAGAGAAAGAACAAGTCGTTAAAGATTTACAAAAGATGTCTGGAAAAGGTGAATGGAAAAACCAAGATTTCGGAGCAGGTGGCGGTAGTAACGAAATTAAGCTATACGTTTATGGAGATAGCTCTGAAGAAATTAAGCCTGTCGTGAAAGACATTCAAAATATCATGAAGAAAAATAAAGATTTAAAAGACATAGACTCTAGTGTTGCAAAAACATATGCAGAATATACTTTAGTCGCTGATCAAGAAAAGTTAAGTAAAATGGGGCTAACTGCTGCTCAAATTGGAATGGGACTTTCTAATCAACATGACCGCCCTGTTCTTACAACAATTAAAAAAGATGATAAAGATATAAATGTATATGTAGAAACTGAAAAACAAAACTATGAAACGATCGATGACTTAACAAATCGTAAAATTACAACACCACTTGGTAATGAAGTTGCTGTTAAAGATGTTATGACTGTAAAAGAAGGTGAAACTTCTAACACAGTAACACATCGTGATGGCCGTGTTTATGCGGAAGTTAGTGCAAAACTAACATCTGATGACGTTTCAAAAGCATCTGCCGCTGTTCAAAAAGAAGTAGATAAAATGGATCTTCCTTCTGGTATAGATGTTTCTATGGGTGGTGTTACACAAGATATTCAAGAATCATTCAAACAACTTGGCTTAGCGATGTTAGCTGCGATTGCCATTGTATACTTCGTTCTTGTTGTTACATTTGGCGGTGCCCTTGCACCATTCGCAATTTTATTCTCGCTACCATTCACAATCATTGGTGCACTCGTTGCCTTATTAATCTCTGGCGAAACGTTAAGCGTATCTGCGATGATTGGGGCTCTTATGCTAATTGGTATCGTTGTAACGAACGCAATCGTGCTCATTGACCGTGTTATTCATAAAGAAAATGACGGCCTATCAACACGTGAAGCATTATTAGAAGCTGGTACAACACGCCTGCGTCCTATCTTAATGACTGCAATTGCAACAATCGGGGCTCTTATCCCGCTTGCATTAGGATTTGAAGGTAGCGGCTTAATTTCTAAAGGACTTGGCGTAACAGTAATTGGTGGATTAACAAGTTCAACGTTATTAACACTTCTTATTGTTCCAATCGTTTATGAAGCATTAAGCAAATTTAAAAAGAAAAAAGTAAAATAAAAAAATAACCTCGCTGACTGCGAGGTTATTTTTTATTCCCAAACAAGATTAGGAAATCACTATATCCTTCTTTTTCTAAATCTTCTTTTTGAATAAAGCGTAGCGCTGCCGAATTAATACAATAACGAAGGCCGTTTTGTCCTGGGCCGTCTGGAAATACATGCCCAAGATGTGAATCTCCTTCTTTACTTCTCACTTCCGTACGCGTCATATTATGGCTAACATCCATTTTTTCTTTCACACTAGCTGACATAACTGGTTTCGTAAAACTCGGCCATCCACAGCCGCTATCAAACTTATCGAAAGAAGTAAATAATGGTTCCCCCGAAACAATATCTACATAAAGCCCTTCTTCTTTATGATTCCAATACTCATTTTGAAAAGGCGGTTCTGTCCCATTTTCCTGTGTTACATAAAACTGCATCTCGTTTAATCTTTCTTTTAAATGAGCATTATTCTTTGGCCAATGTTGTTTAATAAAAGCATCTCGACCTGAGCCTTTACGATATAACTCATAGCGAAATGTATTCTTCTTATAATATCCTTGGTGATATTCTTCAGCTGGATAAAACGTAGCAGCTGGCAATATTTTTGTCGCAATTGGCTTCGAAAAATGCCCACTTTTCTCGAGCTCTTCTTTTGAAGCCTCTGCCTTTTTATGTTGTTCTTCATTATGATAAAAAATCACCGTTTCATAAGACTGCCCGCGGTCGTGGAATTGTCCCCCTATATCAGTCGGGTCAATTTGTCTCCAATATATATTTAACAACTCTTCATACGGCATTTTATTTGCATCAAATGTAATTTGTACTGCTTCATAATGCCCAGTTGTTTCCGAGCACACTTCTTTATACGTTGGATCCTCTTTATGGCCACCTGTATAGCCTGAAACAACCTGTATAATCCCTTCCATCTCTTCAAATGGCGAAACCATACACCAGAAACACCCTCCGGCAAACGTAGCTAACTCTATCTTTTCATTTACAGCCATTATTTCACCCCTATTCTATCTTCTCCTTACAGTATGGCATAAGGAACGTCATGTTATAAAAGAAAAAGCATCGAACATCGATGCTTTTTCTTTACTTCACTTTATTTTTTTCCAACGTCCTTCTCCATTTCATCACTTGTCACATCTAAGACATCTAATAAGAAAATGAAGATTGGAATACCGATAATAAGTCCCCACACACCTAAGAAATGCTCAGAGAAAATTAATATCATAAATGTGTAGAAGATTGGTAAGTTTGTTTTTTGTGACATAAACTTCGGATTTAATACATAGCTCTCAAGTGCATGAATTACTGTTACAATAACTACAATATAAACGACATACATAATACCGCCAATATTGTAAGCAATCATACAGAGTGGGAATAACGAGATAATAACACCCGCCACTGGAATTAAACCAAGCAAGAAAATCATTAACGCTAAACCTAGTAATTGCGGGAATCCTAATATCCATAATGCAATAACAGATAAAACACAGTTAACAATTGCAATTAAAAATTGTGCTTCGATTACTTTTCCAAATGAACGTGCAAATTTCTTTCCGAAATACTCTATTTCGTTATAGAAAATTGCAAGTCGGCTTTCTTTAAATTTCGAAGTAAAAGCAACGATACGTGCTTTTTCAAGTAAGAAAAATAAGCTTAAAATTACAGAAAGTAAAACTTGAAGGCCAAATTTCCCAACATTCGTAATAGATTTATACAAAATGTCTACGCCTTGCCCCACATATTTAGAAAGCTCCATATGATTAACAGCATTAACTGCATACTTAATTAATTCACTATCAGGTGGATTTCTTAAAAATACATTAAATTGATAAATCAATTGTGAAATTTGTATTGTTAATACCGGTAAATATTTAAATAGCGTAATGGCAATTCCCGCCACTAACATTACATATAAAAGCGCTATAATAATTTTTCGATTAATTGGCATGAAATGATCTAATTTACGAGAAATAAACTTTTGGAATCGATCCATTAAATACGTCAACATAAACGTAATTAAAATTAAATTTAACATACTTTGCATCCCATACAATATGAGAGCAAGTAATACTAATACGATTAACCTCTGAAATCCTTTGCTTTGAAACAGGTTTTTTATTTGCATAATCGACGAGTACTCTCTCCTGTCCTATAAAGTAAAACGTTAACAAGTAGATCTCTCTCTATCCTCTACTTATAATTATCCTTTAATATTAAAGCCATTGCGAGCAATTTATATTCAACTCTAACCACCCGTTAATTGTGCTATATATTATGTTACTTCTTATTTTACAATACAATGACCTATTTCAGAACGCATTATACGTAGTATTAATGAAGATTTAAGGAAACTTTTATCCTTCAATAGGTCTTACCACTACTGTAACATAAAAAGCAAGCTATCAGTAGAAATCCGTCCTACAAATAACTTGCTTTTATATTTTTTTTAGTAAGTTTTATCATCCAATAAACGGCATGAACATTGGAATAACCACCACTGTTACGACACCAACCACTGTCACAGCGATACTGGCCATAGCTGCTTCTACTTCACCCATTTCGATACCTACTGCAACCCCTAACGCATGTCCTGCTGTTCCAAGCGCTAAACCTTTAGCAATCGGATGTTTAACTCTAAATGTTTTTAAGAATAAAGCTCCTAATGCGTATACGATAACAGCATTAAAGATAACTGCAAATGATGTAATTGCTGGAATACCACCGATACTTTCAGAGATTGGTAATGCAATTGCTGTTGTTGCTGCCTGCGGTAACATTGAGTTCATTACAGCTGTATCTAGACCAATTGCTTTTGCGACAATGAACACAACAACCACTGAACAAATAGATCCAACCACAATAGCCGATAAAATTTGCCACCAATATTTTTTTAACTTATCAACTTGTTTATATAATGGAATTGCAAACGCGATTGTTGCTGGTTCTAAGAAGAAGCTAATCATTTTTCCGCCAGTATTATATTCTTCAAAAGTAAAGTTACCTACTTTTAGAAAGACAATCCCTAATACCATCGCTACGAATAATGGTGTGAATAAGAAGAATCCTTTTGAATGCTTAAATAATAATGTTCCGATTCCGTATGCGATTAATGAAACGACGATTCCGAAATATGGAGTCATTGTGCTTGCCATGTTCATTCCCTCCTAACAATATATACTAAATTGGTTACGCAACTTTTCCGTGCTTGCGTCCTTTATTTACTACTTTCAATTCTTTCGTATCTTCTATTTCTTTATCGTCTTTTCCTAAAATAAATTGTGCAAATAATCCTGTTACAGCGAGTAAAATAATTGTTGCGACAACAATTACAGTTAAAATTTGTACAAAATATTGTCCCATTACACCGAGAGAATTAATAACCGAAATACCTGATGGAACGAAAAGGAATCCGATAATACCTGTTAAAGCCGTTCCGAGTGATTCAACTTGTTCCAATTTAATAACTTTTAAACATAATAGGCTAAATAAAATAACTAATCCGATCACCGATGAAGGCATTGGAATTGGTAAATGCGTTGCAATAATATTAGAAACTAACATAATAGCTGAAAATATGAATGCTTGTGATAAGAAACTATATACTTTTTTCGTACTCATTTTGGCCACCTCTTTCGATTTGGTACCTTTATTGTATAAGATAAAAACAAAACTGTAAGCGTTTACATAACAGAACGTCAAATATACAAAATTAGTTACAAAAATAGGCAGACGAAATACAAAAAGCTGCTTCTTAAATACGAAGCAGCTTTTTAAGTTCTTTTGCATATGTACGGCTAACCGGGACTTTGGATCCCTCTTTCATAATTAAGTTATAAGTCGAATTAAACCACGGCTGTATCTCAGAAATATGATTAATATTAGCAACGAAACTACGATGAACACGCATAAAAATTGTTTGTGGTAATTTCTTTTCCAAAATGACAAGCGTATCATGTGTTACATATGTTTCTTTCATTGTTTTTACAGTTACTTTCCCATCTACAAGCCCTACATAAATAATATCTTCAATGTTAACAAGTACAATTGATTCCTCAATTGGTAATGCTAATTTATGCATCTCGGCCGTTACATCTACACTCTTTACATCTTGCTTTGTTTCTAACTTTATTTGCTTTTGTTTTTTATATTTCTTTAATGTCTGTACGATACGTTCTTCATCAAATGGCTTTAAAATGTAATCTAACGCATCTACTTCAAATGCTTGCAACGCATATTGATCATATGCAGTAGCAAACACAATTGAAGGTGGGTTTTTCATTTTCTTTAATATATTTGCGATTTCAAATCCATTATCATCAGATAATTGAATATCTAGAAAAACAATATCTGGTTTGTTTTTCATTAATTCTTCTAATGCATCCTCTACACAATCCGCCTCACCAATTATCTCTACTTCTTTTGTTTTCTCTAATAAATATTTCAATTCATCCCGTGCTAACATTTCATCATCAACTACTAATACTTTTAACACTCCGTTTTTCCTCCTCTACTTTTTTCGGAATCACAAAGAGGATCTTTGTCCCTTGCTCTAATTCACTTTCAATTTGAAGCATTGTCTCTTTCCCAAATAACCCGATAAGTCGTTCATTAATATTATATAAGGCTGTTCCCGTCCCTTTCTTTGATGGAACTACCATTTTTCCTAATTGCTCTAGACGTTCACTCTCAATCCCTTGTCCATTATCCTTTACTTCAAAGTGAACCATCCCTTCTTTTTCAAACACATGTACCTCGACTTGGCACACTGGCTGCTTTTTCGGAAAAGCATGGCGCAATGCATTTTCAACTAATAGCTGAAGCACAAATGGTGGAACTAAAGTCACCTTTAGTGCCTCTTCAATGTACATCTTCACTTCATACTTATTCGGAAACCTCGCTTGCTCTAACGATAAATATGCATGTACATGATTCAACTCTTGTTCTAATGGAATAAGTAATTGTCGTGCCCCTTGCAAATTACAACGAAAATAAACGCTAAGCTGCAATAATAATTTTCTCGCTTTCTCTACATCTGTTCGGCATAAAGCTGATACTGTATTAATTGCATTAAATAAAAAATGCGGATTGATTTGTGCTTGCAACGCTTTTATTTCGGCATCTTGCAATAACTTACTTTGTAACTCAGCTTCACCTAACTCAAGCTGTGTGGAGAATATTTTCGCTAGCCCTTCCGCTAACTCTTCTTCAACACGACTTAATTGATTAGGGTTTTTAAAATAAAGTTTTAATGTTCCTATCGTATTTCCATGTGAAGTTAATGGAATAACAACTGCCGCTTGTAATGGACACCCTTCATGTTGACAATTAATAATCTCACGTGATTTTGCCTTCATTATTTTCCCTGTTTTTAATACTTCTTTTGATAAACCTGTTATTAAACTGTGTGAAGGAATATGATGATCTGATGCTAATCCAACGTGAGCTAAGATTTCCTCTGTATCTGTTAAGGATACCGCATCTGTTCCCGTAAAGCGGTGAATAATTTGTGCCACATGTTTACAAGACTCTTCTGTTAGCCCTTGGCGGAAATATGGTAACGTCTTATCAGCAATTCGTAATACTTTATGCGTTTGCAAAGCTTTTGCGTTTTCTTCTTGTCGTAAAATAGCTAGTATCATCGAAAGTAAAATGAAACTGCCAAAACTATTTACAAGAATCATCGGTAGCGCAATTGTTTTCACAACACTAAGTCCATCTTCTATAATTAATAGAATCATAAGCATTTCTAAAGTAACGATAAAAACACTTAAAATCGCAGAAAATTTAGGAGTAATAGTACGGTTATATTTTTTGAAAATGTATCCAATATAACCTGTTATAATCCCAGCTAAAATTGATGAAATTGCACAACTTACTGCCGTCGTCCCACCAAGCATATAACGATGAATACCCGCAATAGAACCTACTCCAATTCCGACGATAGGACCGCCAAGCAATCCACTAATTCCAACACCCATGATTCGTGTATTCGCAATTGTGCTGGATGATGAAACACCTTGTAACCAATTTTCATTCATAATAGTATTTCCTGCTATTTCAATCCCTGTGTAATTGCTTACAATTGTAAACACTGAAAAAATACAAATAAGCTTAAACTTATCTACATATCCGTCTTGCTTATGAAGAAGACGCCGGAACGTTTTAATATGAGAGAGTAAAAATCCTAAAATAACAATAAGCCCGACGCGTTCAATCATCATAAGTACTAAATTTAGCATCTGTGATTCATTCCTTTTTATATTAGTTAGTTTTATTATGGGAAAATAATGAAGCGTGCGTCAAGGAGAATGAAATGTTTTTTGAAATATTTTACACATAACTATCCCCTCTTTATTTGACAATCTAACAGAAGAGTGCTAAAAATAAAGTAATATAATACAGTCCTTTAACCCAACCCCGTGAGGTTGAGAAGGAAGTCGGAATATACTATACGTATGGTCTTTTTTAGGGATACGTATGCTTTTTTGGCCTTCTCATCATATCAGGTGAGAAGGCCTTTTGTTATTCTTCCATAGCGACTGTAGAAGAAAATAAGGAGGATTAATGATGAACGTCACTACTGATGTACAATCAACAACAGAGGAGACGAAAGAGAAAAGATATAAAACATTGTTTGGTTCTGCGCTAGGATATGCAGCAGAAGGTTTAGACATGTTGCTCTTATCTTTCGTACTCGTCTACATTTTAAAAGAATTTCATTTAAGCCCTGTTGAAGGTGGAAACTTAACATTAGCTACCACAATAGGAATGCTAATCGGGTCTTATTTATTTGGATTTATTGCTGATTTATTTGGGCGTATCCGTACGATGGCCTTCACAATCTTACTATTCTCACTAGCAACAGCACTTATTTATTTCGCAACAGATTATTGGCAATTATTAATTCTTCGCTTTTTAGTTGGAATGGGAGTTGGTGGTGAATTCGGGATTGGGATGGCCATCGTAACTGAAACATGGTCTAAAGAAATGCGCGCTAAGGCGACATCCGTTGTTGCACTTGGATGGCAATTTGGCGTACTAGTCGCTTCACTCCTTCCGGCATTTATCGTCCCACATTTTGGATGGAGAGCTGTTTTCTTATTTGGACTCATTCCCGCTCTACTAGCTGTTTACGTCCGCAAAAGTTTAAGTGAACCGAAAATATGGGAACAAAAACAACGATACAAAAAAGAATTGTTACAAAAAGAAGCTAAAGGTAATTTAACAACTACTGAGGCAGAACAACTAAAGCAAATGAAAAAGTTCCCACTTCGAAAGTTATTTGCCAATAAAAAAGTAACGATAACAACAATTGGTCTTATTATTATGTCATTCATCCAGAACTTCGGATATTATGGAATTTTCACATGGATGCCAACTATTTTAGCGAATAAATATAACTACACATTAGCAAAAGCGAGCGGTTGGATGTTCATCTCTACAATCGGCATGCTAATTGGAATTGCAACTTTTGGTATTCTAGCCGATAAAATTGGCCGCCGTAAAACTTTTACAATCTATTATGTCGGTGGTACTATATACTGTCTCATTTACTTCTTCTTATTCACAGACTCAACATCATTGTTATGGGGAAGTGCACTGCTTGGATTCTTTGCCAATGGCATGATGGGGGGATTCGGAGCTGTTTTAGCTGAAAACTATCCTGCTGAAGCTCGCTCGACAGCAGAGAACTTTATTTTCGGTACAGGACGTGGATTAGCTGGATTTGGACCTGTTATTATCGGCTTACTTGCTGCAGGTGGTAATTTAATGGGAGCATTATCTCTCATCTTCATTATCTATCCAATCGGTTTAGTTACAATGCTATTATGTGTCCCAGAGACGAAAGATAAAGTATTAGAATAGATTGAAACTGTACGAAATGTTTATCCAAATACTATCCCCTCAGGAAAAGTATTTGGATAAATAGCAAAGAGGAAGCATCTCAAATGAAATGTTTCCTCTTCTTATATACAATTATTTATTTTGATTTACTAGCTTTTTGGAACAAGAAGCTAGTTTTATCTTCTTCTTTTACAATACCTTGTTTTAACGCTAATTCCCCTGCGACTTTAGGCGCTAGCCATAGCATTGGGAATAACAGAATAGATACCGGAACAGCCGTCACTACAATGAAGGATTGTAAGGCGTTAATACTTCCCTCACCCATATATAAAAGAATTGCCGCAACTGCGCCCATAATAAGCGACCAAAAAACTCGCAAACTAATTCTAGGATCTCCATCTCCAGTCACTGCCATTGAAATCGAATAAGCCATTGAATCTCCTGTTGTCACTACAAATAAAATTGTTAATAAAAGAAATGCAGGTCCAATAATATTAGATAATGGCAACTGCTGCGTAATTGCAATCATAGCCGCTGGCATACCTGATTCACTTAATGCGGTCGAGATAGAACCAGGATTCATTAACTCATAAAACACACCTGATCCCCCTAGTATAGTAAACCAAAACGTTGTAATAATAGGTGCAATAATTCCAATTGCAACGATGATTTCTCGGATTGTTCTTCCTCTTGAAATTCGGCTCACTAAAATTGCCATCATCGGTCCATATCCAATAAACCATCCCCAGAAAAAGATTGTCCACGATCCTAACCAAGCTGTATCACCACGATATGTGCTCATTGGAATAAATTCATTTATATAAAATCCAAACGAAGAAACAAATGAATCGATAATAAATCCACCTGGTCCAAATAGTAATACAAATACCATTAATAGAACTGCTAACCTAACATTTAAATTACTTATAATTTGAATCCCTTTATCAATTCCTGTTACCGCAGATATAGTAGAAACAGCTACTACACAAACAATAATGGCTAATTGAGTAGTAAACACATCAGGAATGTTAAACAATGCTTGTAACCCATAACTTGCTTGCAAGCCTAAAAATCCGATTGGACCAATCGTCCCTGCAGCTACTGCAATAATGGCAAATACATCAATCATCGTTCCAAGCCAACTCTTTCGCAATTTCTCTCCAAAAATAGGATATAAAAGCGTTCGAGGCTTTAACGGCATACCTTTATGATAATGTCCGTACATCATAACTACCGCACTAATTGTACCTAAAATCGTCCAAGCCAGGAAACCCCAGTGCATATAACTTTGTGCTAAAGCAGGCATGACTGCTTCTTGCGTTCCAGCAGTTATACCTTCATGTATTGGTGGCACCGTCATCAAATGGTACATCGGCTCTGCGGCTGCCCAAAAAACGCCACCTCCAGCAAGTAATGTAGACATAATAATAGCGAGCCATTTTGTCGTACTAATCTCAGGTTTTTCTAGCCCCCCAAGTTTAACTCTCCCATATTTTGAAAACGCCATACACATTGCAACAACAAATGTACCAATTAATAAAACCTGCCAAAAGGCACCAAAATATTTAATTGAAGCTGCAAAACTGCTATTAATGGCTCCCTCTACGTAACTTTTATTTAAAATAACTGCAATTACAAATAATAAAAGTGAGCCACCACTAATAAGAAATACAGGCCAATCCGTTTTTCGACTCTTCATCCTCATTTACACTTCCTCCTTCCTCAGCAATCTAAAAAAACAACTTTATTATGTTTTCTTGTTTACACCCAAAACACAATGATTATATAAGAATAATAATTCATCAATTTCCTACACGCTTATGTTGTCCCTAAAAATATGCTAAATCCCTTATTTAAAAGAAAATTTCTATTCCTATTACATAAAAAAGCAAAACAAAAGACCTTATATTTCTATAAGGTCTTCGAAACAGAAATTTGATTATAACATAAGGAACTCCTTGGTTCAAAAAGTCCTTTCCAAAAATAACCGATAGTAAAGGCTTCCATTTGCTACGTAACAGTAATTAAAAAAAATTATATTTTGCAGAAAAAAAAACTATACTAGCTATTATTTATGAAAGAAATTCGGCTTCAAAATTTCATTTGGATACGGTTTATGATAAATATGAGTGGTAGCTGGCGACAACGGTGGAATGAGCCACACCCAATTACCTGTTACAACCCGTCCACATGCCGCTTCCTGCTTCTCAAATTGTTGAAATTGTTGTGCAGCTGTATGGTGATCCACAATACTAACTCCTTGTTTTTTAAAAGAATGTAAAACAGCCACGTTTAATTCAATTAGCGCCTTGTCTTTCCATAACGTACCGTTTCTCGATGTATCGAGCTTCATCATCTCCGCAACAGCCGGAAGTAAATTATAGCGATCATGATCCGCTAAGTTACGAGCCCCAATCTCCGTTCCCATATACCATCCATTGAACGGGGCTGCCGTATAAGAAATACCGCCAATTTCTAAGCGCATATCTGAAATCATTGGAACCCCATACCATTTTGCTCCAAGTGACGAAATCGGGTATTCTGGGTGTTCAATTGGCACTTCTTTTACTTCTTCTCTCGGAATTTCTTTATATATAGGTGCCTTCCCGTTTATAGAAAACACAAGTGGCAATACATCGAAATTCGTACCTTCTCCTTGCCAGCCAAGTTCCTGACAAAAATCCGTAAACTCAGTGGAATGAGAGTCACCAATCACTCCCATTTCTGTTTTATATCCTGCATACCGAATCAATTGGTGATTATAAATTCGTATATTATTTTCTTCACCTTGATATTGCTTAAAAATTGTAATTGTCGGTTTAACTTTCCCATCGTTCGTTGCATATTTAATATGATGAATTAATGCATTGTATACACCTTCCTCATCATTTACTTCACGTGCATCTAATATGTGCATCTTACTCCAAAATAGTCTTCCGATACATCGATTACTATTGCGCCATGCCATTCGTGATCCATGAACAAGTTCTTCAAATGTATGCTCATACGTCCCCGTCTTCTCTATTTCAATTTGAATTTCTTTTATTCTCTCTTCTATGAATTGTTCTTTATTAAGCTCTTTATAGCAAACCGTAATAAAATGACTCGCTTCCTCTATTAATTGTTTCGTTTTACTCATAAACGATCTCCTTCTATTTCAACAAAACGTTACTACTTTACAGTATAAGCAAAAAGAATAAGAGTCACAAATGAAAGTCGAAGTGTTACTTTTATTGTAATATTTTTCAGAAAATTAAAGAGATTACTATTGACTTGTATAAAAAATAGGTGTATTTTTGACTCAGGTAAATTATTTTTACCTAGACCAACTTTTTTAATAAGAAAGGAGGGAATGTTATGTCTTCATTTCAATTGCCAAAGCTTCCATATGACTATGATGAACTAGAGCCATATATCGATAGCAACACGCTTTCTATTCATCATGGAAAGCACCATGCGACATACGTAAATAACTTGAATGCCGCTTTAGAAAACTATACGGAATTACATAATAAATCTTTAGAAGAGTTACTATGTAATTTGAAAACTTTACCAAAAGAAATTGTTACAGCTGTCAGAAATAACGGTGGTGGACATTATTGTCATAGTCTTTTTTGGGAATTAATGAGCCCGCGAGGTGGCGGTGAGCCTAATGGAGACGTTGCAAAAGTAATTGATTATTATTTCAATACCTTTGACAACTTAAAAGATCAACTTTCCAAAGCAGCTATTAGTCGTTTTGGAAGTGGCTATGGATGGCTTGTTCTGGACGGTGAGGAACTTTCCGTTATGAGTACACCCAATCAAGATACACCTTTGCAAGAAGGTAAAATTCCATTACTCGTCATCGATGTATGGGAACACGCCTATTATTTAAAGTATCAAAATCGGCGTCCAGAATTTGTTACCAACTGGTGGCATACGGTGAACTGGGACCGGGTAAATGAAAAGTATTTACAAGCAATTCAATCACAAACACATTAGTCGTGCGTATAAGGTAAATTTGGTAATGTAAAATTAGTATTGTCGAAATCCTCCAGAATCCCCCGGATTGCCACCGGGGGATTTATGATTATTTCATTGTATTTATGTAATAAAGTAAAACTTTTTCCGTCTCTAATTTCAACTCTCGGAACGGGAATCCTAATTCACGAGCCTTTCCATTATGTAACGTACAATTAATCACTCCATTATAAGGAGCTATATTATCTCCTACTTCTTGAATGAGCGCTTTTATCCCGGTATTCTCTTCTATGAAACGAATAACTTCTCTGGTAGAAACCACCCCGTTACTACAAGCATTAATTGGCCCTTCTATGTCCTTCATCCCGCACCAAGCTAAAAATTCTCCTGCTTCTTTTTCATGTATAAATGACAACTCTCCATCTACATAATCCACAACGATAGACTCTTGTTTCACAACATGTTCAACGTAAAATTGTAATCTTTTCGTATAATCGTTTTCTCCAATAACGACGGGAAATCTTACCGCAACGACTGGGAATGTTGCATGTTGAAATAAAACTGCTTCAGCTAATCGCTTACCTTCACTATAATTGAAATCATTCCTACCTCCATACGTAATTGTATACTCGTACGGATTGAAGTTTTCTTCTAACAGGCCTAGCGCAGGCTCATAGACAGCCATTGAAGATGTCATAATGTATTTCTTCGTTTTTCCTTTTAGCACTTCACATATTATCTTCGCTGCATTCGAGCTATAGCATAAATTATCGTATACGATATCATAACTTTTACCTTCAAAACGCTCTTCTAGTAGCCTCTCATCTGCTCTATCTACAATCAGTCTTTTTACTGCACTTCCAAAGGGATCTTCAGTAACTCCCCTCGTCGCAATCGTTACATCATGTCCAGCTTGCAACAGTACTTCTACTAAATGTTTACCAAAAAATCTTGTTCCCCCTAGCACCAATACTTTTTTCACCTTCATCATCCCCGTTTTTACAAATTGTAAAATACTCCCTCTATTATTATAAACGCTAAAATAAAAAAACATGGAATCAGTTTAACGATTCCATGTTTTTTCTACACACGATACATTAACGTACTCGATATTTAAAAATACAATAGCAGCAATATAAAATAGAAATTACTGATACATAAACCCATAGTTCATATATGAATCCCTCGCCCCATACTCCCATAAAATAAAAGAGTGAAGGCAACGTCAATGTTACCCACGATTGTACAAAAGCAATTCTGCCAAGATATTGATTGATATTCTTTTTTTGTGCATTTAATACAAAGAATAAATACCAAAGTAATGCCCACATAAACCATGTTAACGCATTAACAACATCGTGGAATTGAACAAATGAAACAACCATATAGAATAAAGCAATAATTGCTACCCAAATACAGAACCAGCCTAGTCCACTACTATCCATTCCTTTAATAAAAGTAACGCCTACATATAAATAAGTTAAACCAAATAAAAAAGTAGCTGCATATGAATATACCGTCCAATTACTTTGATCAGAAATCATAATTAAATAAAACGGTATAATAATTTGTAACGCTCCTACAAATAAATTAAAAACACCTGCACTTTTCATCTCTACTTTGCCTAATATGACAAGACTATTTAAAAATAAAGCTGCACCTGAAAGTAATAATCCTACGTAACCCATATATATTCGTGTGAAAATCTTTCCCTTTCACACTTTTAACCTCCCCACAATATAAAGTGATACTTTATCCTGCATTAACGAGCAGTAAAACCCCCACCTCAAAATTCAGCTAGAGCAAAGAAGTTAAGTGGGAGATCAACTGCCCGTAAAGCCCGATTGGTGAAAGCTAATAATCAGTGGGGATGAACAACCCCCACCCACTGATTAAAGTTTCACTTTATTATTTTTCTTCCTATTTAAAACTACATACATAATTTTTAATCTGAATAAGTTAGACTTCCTACCTTAAAAAACAACAAATTTAAAACGCTTTCAATAATAAATAACCCTATCAAAACATGAAATAGGATTCCTTGATTATAAACGTACTCTAACAATGATACAAGTGTTGGAATACTTTTCAATACTACGTTTTGAATTTCTATAAAAAATTAGTAGAATGATACATTTTCCCTATCTCATTCTATTAATTTTTTGCATAGAATATCGTACACTCATATTAATTTAGAAAGGTTTGATATTTATGCCTCTTCATTATCCAAATCATTTTGTTTTTCACTCCACAGGTGTATTAACAAGAGAGCCCGCAACTGTTTCAGCAGTAGTAAACATTGTAAATTTAGATGCATATTACACACACCATGTAACTATAGAGGTTTGGGATTGGTCTAACTATTCTAATCCTATAAAATTACCTGTACTACTTGGTGAAAATACGGAAGTAGCATTCCCATATATTTTACAAGGCAACCACTTAGCAGTTTTTTATGCTGATTTAGATGACTCTATTGATTTGTATGAAATTCGTATTTCTTATCCTGGCCACTCCAATATTGTTGCAAATTGTTTTGGGCGAAGTATCCCGCCATATACAAGCCAAGAAGGTAATACAGTATACCATAAACAACTCGTTCGAATTCATTAAATCTCCCCTATTATGTGAAAGGGGCTGGTCAGTAATACATTTATCTTTATAAGATAATCGTATTACTGACCTAAAGCGTGATAGTCAATCTTGATAGTTTCTCATTTTGGACACTTGCTATTTATCATAAATATCATTCGGATTTATCGTAGGAACAAATCCATTTGTAGAACTATATTTTTTAGATACATTATCTGGGGTCACGGTAAACGTTACAATTTTATTGCTTTGTTGTTTAAAATAACGCATCCAATTTTGACTCCATTCATCTTTCGCAATAACTTGTTTATTGAAGTCTTCCCACAATACACCATTTATAAAATTCAAGGATGTATTTTTGATTGTGTCAAATCCCCAATTCTGTATAAGAAGCAGGTTGGAATCAACACTTTTAATTTCTTTTAATAAATTTACATATGCTTCTCGAAATTTCCCTTGTGTAGACGGCTGATCATAAAAATAGTCATCAATATCACCAGCTGTATCTAAAAACACCCCATCTATTCCTTTTCCAATAACTTGCTGTTTCACCTTATTCACAACAATCCCACGGTAGTGTTCATCAGCTAAATTCATAATATATGTATCCCACTGCTCAATCTTCATTTTCTTACCATCTCTATAATAATAGTCTGATTCAACTACTTGCGATTTATGCCACGATTCTAATTCTAAAACACTAACATAGCCAAGAACTACCGTTCCTGATTTTTTTAATTGCTGAACCTGTTCTTTCGTAAATGCATATGGCTCTATAATAACCATGTCATACTTTGAAAGTCTCTCAATTACTTGCTCATTTGCTTCACCATAATAAATTTTATAACTTCGTACATTTTTTAAAACTGGTTCCACAACATTTGCTTGTGCGGATGTACTTGAGGAAAAAATAAAAGAAAATATAGCTAAAAAGCATACGGAACGTTTCCACTCCATAATAATATTACCCCCTATACAACTGTAATTTTCTATTGTTTTAAATATTAATACAAATATAGTAATACCATAACATTCTACATTTTTTCAAACTCGATTTTTTATAAAAATCCCAATAAATTCAATACATTAACAGAAATTAGAATTTATTTCACTTGAATTTACTATATCTCTGTTGATAAAATGATTTGGGCTTTATATATTATATATCTTAAAATAATTCTTTTAAATTATGTATTTTATTTCAGTGTACTATTCCTCAAAATTAAATTTGCAAACGAAAGAAGGGGTTTTTTTATGCACTATAGACAATCTAATATATTCCAAAAGATGATTGAACCTACGATTCTCTTTATTGCACTATTTTTTCTATCAATACTAACTGATTTTCTTACACCAACGTATGAATACTTCCTACTCTTATTTATTACATTAATTATTTCTAGCCGGTATGGCATATCTATTGCCCTTTTCGCCTTTCTGGAAGCAATGATTTATATTTTTATAAGCGGTATATATAAAGAAAATGATGTATTACTGTACTTTTATTCATCAGATTACTGGATAAGTTGGATTTTCTTACTTGTTATTAGTTTATGCTGTGGACTGATGAGCACTGCACAAAAAGAACGTTATGAAGATGTACATATGATAAATAATGAGTTGAAAGCTGAAAATAAAGAATTAAAATATGTCGTGAAACAATTGGATGAAACACGTATTACACTACGTTCTCGTGTACTTGAGTCAAATAACCACTTATCTAAAATGTATCATATGTTTAAAGCTTTAAATCATACACATCCTGAAATTGTACTCGATGAAGGAATGAATGTATTAAAAATGTATTTTGGAGCAAAAAAAATTGGTATCTATCACGTTGATAACAATAAACAATCGCTTCGTATTAAATTAAGAGCTGAAACTGGTAAAAATACATTATCTCAATCTATTTTCGTTAAAAACGCTTCCTTAGTCATCAAAAATGCGCTAGCGCATAATCGACCTTTTTTCCGTACAGATGAGGATTTTCAAGACGCTCCACTTTTAGTTGGTCCCGTCCTATTCCAAGATGATGTACAATACGTCATTATATTAGACGAAATCGAATTTTCAAAAGTAACTTCTGAGCAATTCGAACTTTTCACATGGTATTTACGCTGGATGGGTGATCGTTTACAAAACGCTTCTAACCTTTGGCTATCCAGTCAAGAGGATCGCACATTCCCTAAAACAAGCATTTATTATGAAGATGAATTTGAACATTTACTAAAAATAGAAAAGAAACGTTACGAAACATTATCTTATCCATATTCCTATTTTGAGTTCAATGCTCCACAAGATTATTTAGGAATGATAAATTCTATTTTAAAAGACCATTTGCGAGATATCGATATATTCGGTTATAGTACGACCGAGCAGAAAATCATGATTTTATTACCTGGCACTGAAGAACAGTTTTGTATACAAGTTCAAACTCGTATACAAAACGCTCTTTCTTCTAAAGGAGTGATAGTCTAATGATTTTACTCCTTCTTTATTTTATTTATGTTATTTTGGTTTTTCTTTTATTTCGATTTACGAAAAGTTTGATTACTAAAGATAAAAAAGGAATTATTGAATTTTGCTTGATTCTATCTCTTCTTTTCCCGCTTATCGGACTTATTGTATCAGCAATCATGTTATTACTTAATATAAGACGTTCCAAAACCGAGTGGTTACAGCAATACTCTGATTATGTTGCCTTTCACGTTGATAATTACGAAGATATTTTGGAATCAGCAAAACAAGATATGGACTTAATTTCATTTTCTTCTGGATTAGAACTAGATAAGCCTGAATTACATAAACAACTCATTGTACAGTTAAGCTCCTCCTCTATTGCTAATGAAGGAGGCTTATTGAAAGAAGCCATTCACCATAAAGATCCTGAAACTGTGCATTACGCAGCAACTACTATTAATTTACTAAATGAACGGTACGAAAAACAAATCGAATACTTAAATAAGCAATTTCTACAAAATACACAAAATGAAATTGCAAAAGAATTGGTTTCTAACTATTTAAGATATATAAACAGTGGTCTTCTTTCTAATCAACAAAAAGAAAAAATAATCGCTGAATTTATGAATTTTATTACACAAGGTGTAGAACTATTCCCTAACGAACCTCTTTACCCTTTCCATCTTGGAAATCTGTTTCTACACACAAAACAATATGCAAAGTCTGAAGAACAATTTTTAAATCTTATTCATTTCTATCCTGAATCATATTACGGTTACGTTGGTTTACTTGAAATATATTATGAGCAACAGTTATGGGACGAGCTCTATAACTTAATCAATAATCTAACAGATGCAAAAAGAGTTCATATACTACCGCGTAAATATCAATTATTTGTAAGGCAGTTTGGAGGCGCACACATTGAAAAAGGGGATTAATATATATATCGGGATTATTAGTATCATTTTATTTCTCTTAATTTTATCCATCCTTATATATCGAACAGAAAATTTTTATCAAAAGTTTTCTGTTCCTAAAACTAAAGAAACAGATACTGTTAAAACACTCAAAGCAAAAGATGTAGCTCAAAATGGACAAAAAATGCAATTATACGTTTTAAAAACGGATAATACATTAGGGCAACAAGTCGAATTTAATACGAAGAAGGCAATGGATTACGCACACCTACACTATAAAGATATTACAGCTAATGAAATTAAGGGACTTACTCCCTCTCCCTATACAGGGATTATTATTACAGGTGAAATAATGGAGCAACTTCCACAAGCTGATATTCAAAATTTTGTACAAATGGGCGGGAGAATTATTATCGCAAACCGACTTGATTCAGATCCTTCCTGGAACACATTATTTGGTATTACCCAAAAAGAAGGTTTCAAAGATGCGAAAGGATTAACCTTTGAAGAAGTTTTATTCCCTGGTTATCCAGATCTCTCAAGTTCTTCTCCATTGTTTACTCATAGCTCAATGAATATTACGCTAGATGAGAATACAACTAACACTTGGATTACAGCGGAAGATACTCCCATCCTTTGGACCAATGACTACGGTGAAGGAAAAGTCTTATATTGGAATACAACAGCATTGAACGATAAATTAGGTAGAGGTATGTTCGTTCAATCACTGGGTACTATTTTCCCGACTTTCGCTTCAGCACAACTTGGAGCGGAGATTATGTATATCGATGACTTCCCATCTCCGATTCCAAGTGGAGAACTAAAAAACTTAACGAAAGAAAAAATTTCTGTTGAAGAATTTTATAAAAAACATTGGTGGAAAAATATGAAGGCTATCTCTGAAGATCTTGATATTAAATATACGGGTGTTGCCATTGGGACGTACCAAAATAAAGTAACGCCACCCTTTGAAGATTTCACAGGTAAAAATAGAAATACCTATTTATTATTTGGGAGAGAATTACTAAGTCACGGCGGGGAAATAGGCATTCATGGCTATAACCATCAACCTTTATTATTACCACCAGATCCAGTAGATAAAGCACTTGAATATGTTCCATGGAATTCAAAAGAGGATATGGAGAGCTCCTTAGATGCTCTGCAAAAACTCGTGTATAACTTCTTTCCAAACGAAAAATTAAAAACCTATGTACCACCATCCAATATTATAAATACAGCTGGATTAAGTGCATTAAACGACGCGGTTCCAACTATGGAAACAGTTGCTTCTCTATATGTGGGAAGTAAAAGTAACGGTAGTTTAATTCAAGAATTTGGACCAGATGAACATAATAAAAACATTTATCACTTCCCGCGCATTACGAGCGGCTATGCTATCACAGATGAAGAGCAATTTATCTTAACTGATGTTACCGCAAATTTAGGGGTTATCTCACATTTCGTCCATCCAGATGATATCCTTGATGAAAAACGCTCAGGTAATTTAACATGGGAAGAATTATTTAAAGCTTATAAAAAGACAATTAAAGAAATACGAGAAAGATATCCTTATATAAAAAGTATGACCCAAAGTGAAGCAACTGCTTCTATGAAAATTTATCAAACTGGTGACCTAGATGTTTCTTATGAAGATGATGCTGTTCACATTGCATATAAAGGGTTACCAAACCATACTTCAACAATTATACATGTAGAAGAAGGTAAGAAAATACAACCTGGCTCATTCTCTTACGGTACAGTTAAAAAGCTTGATTCCCAAATTTATAGCGTTACGTTAACGAAAGCCAGCGCTACGATTCCAATTAAAGGAGCATAACAGATGAGAATAGGTTTGGTCGTTGAAGGCAGCTATCCCTTTGTAAGTGGAGGGGTAGCAAGCTGGGTTCAAATGATTATCCAGCAGTTTAAAGAACATGAATTTACGATTTTCGCGATAGTCCCTCAAGTAAAAACAGAAGATGAATATCAATATGAAATTCCAAGCAATGTAAAAGACATCATTCTGATTCCTTTACAATCAGAAAATGAAGCAAAACATATAAAAACTAATTTAACTAAACAAGAAGTACAGACACTTCAAAAATGGTTTACATTTCAAGCTAACGATACAACGGCATTACAAATATTAGGAAATAAACAAAAGCTAGGAACACTCCATTCCTTCTTCGAAAGCCGTGAGTTTTATGCAATTGTTAAAGAAAGCTATTTATATGAAGAAAGTAGTGGATCCTTCTTAAATTACTTTTGGATGTGGAGATCTATGTTCACACCAATCATTCAAATTTTACAAATTGATTTTCCTGAATTAGATCTTATTCATTCTGTATCGACAGGGTATGGTGGATTGCTTGGTGCTGCAATTAGTGCCAAGTCCGATATACCATTTATTCTAACTGAACACGGTATTTATTCTCGGGAGCGTGAAGAAGAAATACTACAATCTACTTGGATACCAATTGAATATAAAAAAAGATGGGTTTCTTTCTTTCATCACTTGTCTCATCAAGCATATGAACAAGCCGCTGATGTAATTACGTTGTTCGGCCGAAATAGTGCATATCAAAAAGAATTAGGTGCTCCGGCCCATAAACTAAAAATCGTTCCAAATGGCGTTACTTTATCTGACTATAAAGGGTTACGTAAACCAAAATATAATTCGGATAAACTCATCATTTCCGCTATTATACGAGTTGTGCCAATTAAAGATGTAAAAACAATGATTTATGCAGCTAAATTATTATTAGAAAAAAATATTCCATTTATATTTTACTTACTAGGTCCTGATACAGAAGAAGCAGAATATGCTCAGGAATGTCGTGATTTAATTCAACAATTAGGATTAGAAGAGCATGTAATAATGACCGGCAAAGTAAATATTAAAGATTACTTAAAACAAACAGATATTCTCGTATTAACAAGTATATCTGAAGGACAACCATTAGCTATGTTAGAAGGAATGGCAGCAGGATTACCATGGGTTGTTACAGATGTCGGCTCTTGTAAGGAATTAATTTACGGACAAGATGAAGATCCTTACGGACAATGTGGATTTGTTGTACCACCTGTATCTCCTGAACAAGTTGCCATTCATTTAGAGTGGTATTATCGTCACCCTGAATCCATTCAACAATTTGGGGATAACGGGCGCAATCGTATTGAAGCGCACTATCAATTATCAGGTGTCGTTGATAGTTATCGTAAGCTTTACTTAGAAAGAGGTAAAAAAACATGGCAGGGATAGGATTTCGTTTACAAAAATTATTCCAAGAAGACTACTATTCTTCCAGAATAAAAGCGTACGGATTTTCATTATTTGTTACAGCTGGTCCTTGGTTAGTCGTTATTTTAGCAGTAACAGCTATTCGATACATTTTAAGTTTGTTCCATTCTATTTCAATTGAGGAACAGCGCCTTTTTACAATTTCAATTTCATACTGCTTCATTTTTTCTCAAATCATATATGGTGCCTTGCAGCTCATCGTAACTAGATATGTGGCCGACCTTTTATACGAGCAAAAAGCTGATAAAGTATTTTCTTCCTTTTTAGGAATGACGAAAATCACACTTTTTTTAGCTATTATCTTATGGCTTTTGTTTGCAATTTTTACACCATTAGCCTTGTATTATAAAATCGTGATGCTATTTTTATTTTTAGCTTTAAACATCATTTGGATTCAATCCATTTATTTAACAGCAGCTAAAGATTATCAGTCCATCGCTCTTGCATTTTTAATTGGTTCCATTTTCTCCTTATCTGGAATTGCACTTATCGCTTACTGGCATCCAACACTTGGAATAGAACACGGATTGGCCCTATTACTTTTAATTTCTTTTACAATCGGGACTTTCATTACATTAGTGTGGTTAAGTATAGTTATTGTACGAATGTTTCCAAATAGTGATGCTACTGAACAATTTACCTTTCTTTCTTATTTAGATAAATATCCAGAACTATTTTGGTCAAGCTTACTTTACAATATTGGCATTTGGGTATGTAACTTTGTTATTTGGTTCGGAGAAGGGCGAGGAAATATTGAAAACACGTTTATTTATCATCAAATTTATGATACATCTGTTTTCTGGGCTTATTTAAGCATTATCCCAACCTATATTTTCTTCGTAGTATCCATTGAAACAAGGTTTTATGAACGGTATAAGAAGTTCTTCGGTTCAGTTAACAATGGGGCGACATTAAATACAATTTTACAATTAAAAGAATCAATGAACTTTGTCCTAAAGCAAGAAATGGAACGAATACTTCGTAATCAAGGTATTTTTTCTTTACTTATTATTTTTATAATATGGATGTTTAGTTCACAATCTGGGAACGTAACACTTGAATACTCTATTTTGCAGCTGACTATAATTGGTGCTTATGCAAACGGGATGGTCCTTGTTATCACGTTACTACTCTTATATTTTGAAGATCGTAAAGGGGCATTTCGAACATCAGCCCTGTTCTTTTCTGCAAATTTGTTATTAAGTCTTCTTCTACTTCCATTTGGGTTCAATGGTTACGGTATTAGTTTTGCACTTGGATCTTCTATTACATTCTTATATGCTATTTCTAGACTCTTTACTTACATTAAAGATATTGATTACTATACGTTTTGTCAGTCAAATACTCCTATAAAACGGCGAACTTTCTTTACTAAATTTGCTAATAAACTTAATGGAAATAAATAAATAAAAATGACCTTTTGCTCCCGCAAAAGGTCATTTTTTTATCTGTTTATTAAACTTCTAGATAGCCATTTTTGTTATTTGATTGCCATCTCCAAGAGTCTGCACACATCTCTTCTAATCCGCGTTTTGCTTCCCATCCTAATTCACGCTTCGCTTTCGATGCATCTGCAAAACATACTGCCACATCGCCAGGTCGACGCTCCGTAATTTTATAAGGAACTTCTTTTCCCGAAACCTTTTCAAATGCTTCAACCATTTCCAACACACTATAACCAGTACCTGTACCGAGATTGTATGCATCTATCCCAGTAGTGCCAAGTACCTTTTCAAGCGCCTTTACATGGCCATTTGCTAAGTCTACAACATGAATATAATCACGGACACCCGTGCCATCTTTTGTTGGATAGTCATTTCCAAATACACTTAATTCCTCTAACTTCCCTACTGCTACTTGCGTTACATATGGCATTAAGTTATTTGGAATTCCGTTTGGATCTTCTCCAATACGTCCACTTTCATGTGCACCAAATGGGTTGAAATAACGAAGTAATGCAATACTCCATCCTGCATCCGCAAATGCTACATCACGCATAATTTGTTCAATCATTAATTTCGTTTGACCATATGGATTCGTTGCACTTAATGGAAACTCCTCCGTAATTGGTGATGTTTCTGGAATACCATACACTGTTGCAGACGAACTGAAGATCATCTTCTTCACATCATGCTTCTGCATCACTTCACATAGCACTAATGTGCTTGTAATGTTGTTATGATAATACGTTAACGGAATTTCTACTGATTCCCCTACAGCCTTAAAGCCTGCAAAGTGAATAACAGCTTCAATTGTATTTTCTTCAAAAATCGCATCAAGTGCTTCTCGATTTAAAATATCTTCTTTATAAAATTTAAACTGTTTTCCTGTTATCTCTGTCACTCGATTTATAGACTCTGCTGAGCTATTCGAAAGATTATCTACTACTATAATTTCGTAACCGTTTTTTAGTAATTCTACGCATGTATGACTACCAATATATCCTGCTCCACCTGTTACAAGTATTGCCATAATTATAGTCCTCCATATTTCATTCATTATAAACTTCTCAAAGTATATCACATATTTCTTATCATATGTTTATTATGCGAACACAGAAACTTACATTTTATCCCATGATTTTTAGTACAATACACGATTCAAATCAGGTAATAAAAAAACGCCACATAACAGACATCGCGTGGCGTTTTTTGATCAAATTACGTAACAATATACACTTAGAAAATGTGCAAGACTACCTAACAATACAAAAACATGAAAAATTTCATGGTGTCCCATATATTTAAACTCCAACCATTTTGGCTTCGCACCGTAAATAAACCCACCAATTGTATAAAAAATGCCTCCAAGTACTAAGAAAATAATACCTCCTGTACTTAGATTCTCAGCTAGCGGTGCAAAGAATAGAACAATTAACCAACCCATCAGAAGATAAATTGCTGTCGATAACCATCTTGGACAATTAAACCAAAACATTTTAAAAGCAATACCACAAATTGCCGTTGCATAAACTAAACAAAATAATAGTAAACCATTTGCCGAATTTAATGTAATTAAGCAAAAGGGTGCATATGTACCTGCAATTAATATGAAAATCATAGAATGATCTAGCTTCCTAAAGAAATAAATAACACGTTCACTGGCTACGACACTATGATACACAGCTGATGCCATATAAAGGACCATCATCCCGATACCGAATAAAATAACAGCTGTAATTGCAGCAACAGATGGCATCTTAACAGAAACTTTCACAAGCATAGCTAATAATGCAATAAATGATAATACAGCTCCTCCTAAGTGAGTAAATGCATTAACCGGTTCTCTTACATAAACATTCATATAAACACCCCTCATATAATTACATGTAGTTTTCATAACTACATGTAATTATATACGTATTATCCGTACGGGTCAACATTTACAATTCATTTGTTTCGTAATACCATATTTAAAGATATACTAAACATTAAGTTCCACTAAGTTATAAAAGTGAGGGGTTCTACGTGGAAAATATAAATAAATTACTTGAATCATTACATTTAGAAAAAAGTATTAAACTTGAGGATATCCCAAATGTCGACTTATATGTAGACCAAGTTGTCCAACTATTTGAGAATACTTATGCGGATACAACGAGAACTGATGATGAAAAAGTATTAACAAAAACAATGATTAACAATTACGCAAAAGGGAAATTATTCATCCCTATCAAAAATAAAAAGTATTCAAAAGAACATATGATTTTAATCAGCTTAATTTATCAATTAAAAGGAGCTCTTTCCATTAATGATATAAAAAGCTCCTTAGAAAATATAAATGCACCGTTAATAAACGATGATACATTCGAATTAAATACTCTATATAAAGATTACCTTTCTCTTACTGACACCAATGTGGAAAGCTTTAAGCAAGACGTGAATAACCGTGTTAAGGAAGTAAATGAGGTTTCTTCCTTAGAAGATCCAAAGCTAGAAAAGTTTTTATTACTAACATCCTTCGTGACTATGAGTAATATGTATAGACGTTTAGCAGAGAAACTAGTTGATGACCTCAAAGAAACTTAAACAAAAAAAACTATCCACCTGTTAGAGGTGGATAGTTTTTTTGTTTACTTAATTGCTTCATGAACCTTTAATTGTTTCCCTTTAATCGTTGTGTTTTTCATATTTTTTAAAACAAGTGGTCCTTTTCCATTTAATATTTCAACGTAAGAAACATTGTCTTGTATTGTAATAATTCCTATATCTTCTGCTGTAACACCTTTAATTTTAGCAATTGTACCGACGAAATCTACCGCCCTAATTTTCTTTTTCTTCCCGCCATTAAAGTACAATTTCATAATTCCTTTGTTTAGGTCTGCATTTTTATCTTTCTTTATAATTGGTTTAGCATGTATCTTTTCCTCAAATACTGCTTTCCCTTTCATAACTTCTTCTTTTGAAGGTGCAAGTGCCTTTGGAATTTCAAAGCCAATGTACTCCTCAATCTCTTCTAAAAATCTATTTTCATACGGCGTCATGAATGTAATAGCTTTCCCGTTATTACCAGCTCGTCCCGTTCTTCCCGTACGATGTACATAACTTTCTTTTTCTAATGGAATATCATAGTTAATAACATGTGTAATATTATCAATATCAATTCCTCTAGCAGCTACGTCTGTCGCTACTAAATAACGGAACTTTCCTTTTCTAAAATCGTCCATAACTTCAAAACGATCTTCTTGTACCATACCACCATGTATTTTGTCACAAGGATAGTTAACCCGCTTTAACTGCTGAAATACGTGATCTACATTTTCTTGCGTACGGCAAAAAATAATACAACTATCTGGATTCTCAATCGTTGTTACATCTTTAAGAAGTGAAAGCTTCTCCTCTTCTCTCATCTCAAAAAGTGTATGTTCAATTTTATCTGTTGTAATCCCGGTAGCCTTAATTTCAATATGCGTTGGCGAATCCATATACGTACGAGATAACTTTTCAACATCTTTTGGAAGTGTTGCTGAAAATAGCATTGTCATTCGTTTTTTAGGTAATTCGTCAATAATTGCCTCTACTTGATCGATAAAACCCATATTCAGCATTTCATCCGCTTCATCAATAACTAAATACTTCAAACAATCTAAAGAAAGGGTACCTTTTTCAATATGATCTAACACACGGCCAGGAGTCCCAACTACAATATGTGTTTTTTGCTTTAACTCTAATTTTTGACGTGCAAATGGAGATTTACCATAAACTGCAGCGGCCTTAATTCTTTTGAAACGACCTATATTCGTAATATCTTCTTTTACTTGCACCGCAAGCTCTCTCGTCGGTGTTAAAACTAAAGCTTGTGGCTTATTCTCTTCCCACTCCACCATTTCACAAAGTGGTATGCCAAATGAAGCGGTTTTTCCACTTCCAGTCTGTGATTTCACGACAAGGTCTTTCTTTTGCAAGGCAACTGGAATAACCTCTCCTTGCACTTCCGTTGGATGTTCATATCCTAAACCAGTAAGTGCTCTTACAATTTCTTTACTTAATGCATAATCGGTAAAACTTCTTTTGCTCATGTAATAACCTCATTTTATTCTGTATTTAATAATTATATTTTTTATTCCCCTACATTTAATTATACTAAGAGGATATATCAAACTAATATTTTTAATTCGCTAAAATATCAACTTAACCTAAGTATAACTCTTTTTATATTGTTTTTTAAAACAACATAATAAAGGACAGTCTTAATAATAAGCCTGTCCACCTACATAACGGAAAATATTTTCTTTTCAGATTTTTTCTTTACGGAACTAGCCTTTTTACAACCGGTATTCTTTGCAATACTAAAGTTATTAACATACTAAGGACAAGTGTAATAATTACATTTATAGGTATTGCCAATATTGCATGTACATGTGCATTCACCTTTGGAATGACCATGTATAGATAATTATTTAATAAGAAAAAGTGAAGAATATAAATCCCAAGACTTGCTTGGTTTATGCCACGTAATAAAAATGGTAATTGTCTTTCTGAATTTTGGAAAGCATATTTGAAAAAGACAAATAACCCAATTGCCATAAGTACAACACCCGGAGCAAAATATTCATACCAATATTGATCCAGCTGTCCATTAGCTTTGACTGTATAATGATATGTAATAAAGAACGTACCAATAAATCCTGCAAGTCCTCCAATATAAGAAATATTTCTCCATTTTTTCACAATATCATAATTCGATAAGTAATAACCAAGTAGGAAATACCCTACATAATTTGTAACGTAAAATAGTTCGATATTAAAGTTGATAGGATAATAATAATTTACTAGCTTGACGATAACAGATGCATATAGCCATAAAATTAAAAAATATTCTATCTCTCTCTTCTTAGCATTTTTCACAAATACTTTCAGTAAAGGTGCGATTAAATATATTCCTACAATCATATATAAGAACCATAGATGTAACCCAATACTATTTGTTAAAAAGTACTTTATCCCTTGCTTTAAAGAAGCCGGAAAATATCCTACGCAAGCCCCATAGATATAAAATATAGCACTCCAACCTATCAAAGGTATAATCACTTTACTTGCACGTTTCTTTAAAAATTCCCCAATAGAAGTATCTTTTGTTCCCTTTAATAATAGCGCTCCACTAATCATTACAAAAATTGGTACACTAGCACGCGAAAGTGAGTCGTAAAAATTACCAGCCAGCCAACGCGATACGTTATTTGAATCTAATGTAGAAACATAACCAGCAGCAACGTGAATTGTAACAACCGCAATTGTCGCTACTACACGTAGCCAATCCATATATACTAAACGTCCCATAAAATCTCCCCTAAATCAATATATTTATCTACTATTTTCCATATATAATTCTACATTAAACTATTACATATTAAAATACATTACAACCATATAAACCCAATAACTATTAAATTAACTTTAATTTTTTAAATTAAACATTAAAACCTTTGACTTATTACTAAAAATACTGTAAATTATCATTTGGACGAACGTTTTTAAAGAAACTGAATAAAATATTCGTATTTTAGGGGTGCAAATGATGGAAAATGTATTTGATTATGAAGACATTCAATTAATTCCTGCAAAATGTATTGTAAATAGCCGATCTGAGTGTGATACAACTGTCACTTTAGGAAAACATAAATTTAAATTACCTGTCGTACCTGCAAATATGCAAACGATTATTGATGAAAGAATCGCAACTTATTTAGCTGAAAATAATTACTTCTACATCATGCATCGTTTCCAACCAGAGAAACGCATCTCATTCATTAGAGATATGCAATCACGTGGATTAATTGCTTCAATCAGCGTTGGTGTTAAAGAAGACGAGTACGAATTCGTACAACAATTAGCTGCTGAGAAACTTTCACCTGAATACATTACAATCGATATCGCGCATGGTCACTCTAATGCTGTGATCAACATGATTCAACATATTAAAAAACATTTACCAGAAAGCTTCGTTATCGCTGGAAACGTTGGAACTCCAGAAGCGGTAAGAGAATTAGAAAACGCTGGTGCTGATGCAACAAAAGTTGGCATTGGACCTGGTAAAGTTTGTATTACTAAAATTAAAACAGGCTTTGGAACTGGCGGTTGGCAGCTAGCTGCACTTCGCTGGTGTGCAAAAGCTGCAAGTAAGCCAATTATCGCTGACGGTGGTATTCGTACACATGGCGACGTAGCTAAATCAATTCGATTTGGAGCAACTATGGTTATGGTCGGTTCTCTATTCGCAGGTCATGAAGAGTCTCCAGGGGAAACAATCGAAAAAGATGGCAAACTTTATAAAGAGTACTTCGGTTCAGCTTCTGAATTCCAAAAAGGTGAGAAGAAAAACGTTGAAGGTAAGAAAATGTTCGTTGAGCATAAAGGTTCTTTAGAAGACACTTTAATCGAAATGGAACAAGATCTTCAATCTTCTATCTCTTACGCTGGTGGAACAAAATTAGACTCAATTCGTACTGTAGATTATGTAGTCGTGAAAAACTCTATTTTCAACGGTGACAAAGTATATTAATTTATAAATTTAACTAGAAGGACAAGCATTTTTTATGCTTGTCCTTCTTTTTCATATATAAAAATGTAAAATATTTTCATTTCACTGAATTTTCTAGTATCATGTTTTTAGATACTTATAATAAGGGGGATATAACAAATGAAAAATGTAATTGAGAAACGCCTTATTCGCGCGGAAGTCTCTACTGAATTGACATGGGACCTTTCTGATTTATACGAATCTGATAAAGAGTGGGAAACTGCATTACGTGTATTAACAGCCGATATAAAAAAACTTGATGCATTTAAAGGACAATTACACACTAGCCCCGCTACCTTATTAAATTGCCTGCTTTTAGAAGAAGAGCTTTTAATGAAGCTAACAAAAATCGGCGCATATGCAAATTTAAAAGAATCCGCTGATCGTACAGATTCAGTTATTCAAGCGAACTCTTCCAAAATTTCCGCTCTAGGAACGAATGTACATACCGCACTATCCTTTATTCATAACGAAATTCTCTCATTTGAGGAGGGAACAATTGAAAAATATTTAACTGAGGAAATAAAACTTGAACCTTTCCGTAAATCATTACTAGAGATACTCAAAAAGAGGCAGCACACTCTCTCTCCTGAAACAGAAGAAGCTCTTGCTGCACTCGGCGAAGTTCATAGTTCACCCTACAAAATTTACGGCATGACTAAATTAGCCGATATGGATTTCCCTTCTATACAAGATGAACAGGGAAATGATTTGCCTGTATCGTTTGCATTATTCGAAAGCAAATATGAATTTTCTCCAAGCGCATATATACGTAAAAAAGCATATTCATCATTTGTTTCCACATTGAAACGATATAAAAATACAGTTGCAACAACATATGCTACTGAAGTAAAAAAACAAGTGGCGCTTTCTCGTTTGCGCAAGTACGAGTCCGTTACCCATATGCTTTTAGAACCTCAAAAGGTTCCACTTGAAATGTATAACAACCAACTAGATATTATTTATAACGAATTAGCGCCTCATATGCGCCGTTTTGCAGATTTAAAAAAGAATGTATTAGGGCTTGATCAAATGCTTTTCTGTGACTTACATGCACCGTTAGATCCTGAATTTAATCCAACAATCACTTACGAAGAAGCTGGCAAACTCATTCAAGATTCTTTAAAAGTATTAGGAAATGAATATAGTTCCATTATCGAAAAGGGCTTCAAAGAAAGATGGGTAGACCTTGCAGATAACGTAGGAAAATCAACAGGTGCCTTCTGCTCTAGCCCATACGGTTCTCACCCTTATATTTTAATTACATGGCAGGGTACGATGCGCGGGTGTTTCACATTAGCTCATGAATTTGGACATGCTGGTCACTTTTATTTAGCAAATAAAAATCAGCGTATTATGAATGTGCGTCCATCTATGTACTTCGTTGAAGCTCCATCAACGATGAATGAATTACTATTAGCCCAGCATTTACTTGCGACTACTGAAGATAAGAGAATGCGCAGATGGGTTATTCTGCAACTACTCGGCACATATTACCACAACTTCGTTACCCATCTACTTGAGGGAGAATATCAAAGAAGAGTATACGCTCTAGCAGAAGAAGGGCAAGCACTCACAGCTACAACTTTAACTGAAATAAAAACGAAGGTCCTTTCGACATTCTGGGGAGATTCCGTAGAAATTGATGAAGGCGCCGGTTTAACATGGATGCGTCAACCTCACTATTATATGGGCTTATATTCTTACACATATTCTGCGGGACTAACTGCTTCTACCGCTGTAGCTCAAATGATTAAAGAAGAGGGACAACCTGCTGTTGATCGCTGGCTTGATGTACTCCGTGCAGGCGGTACAATGAAACCACTTGAATTAATGAAACACGCTGGAGTAGACATGTCAAAACCAGATGCAATCCGTAAAGCTGTTTCTTACGTAGGTTCCTTAATTGATGAATTAGAACGTTCTTATCAAGAATAAAAATAAGCCCTCGCTTTATGAGGGCTTATTCTATATTTACTTTCCAAATCTTTTGCGGTATCCGCACTTTCTACATAGTTCTTCTACTGCAACCCTTTTTGAAAATCCATCTACAATATTGTTCGCTCTTTCGCCTTCAATAATATTAGAGAATGAATCATTATTAATATTTCCAAGATTAATAATTCCCTCACCATCTAGACAACAAGGAATAACCGTTCCGTTCGCTAAGATTCCAGCCTGATTTCGAAGACCATGACAGAATCCTTTTCCATCATCCTCTTCTTCATGCAATGCCGGCCACTGGAATTCATAGTCTTGATTAATAAAGACACGTTCCGCAATTTTTATACCTTTTCCCGGTGTAAGCTTCTCTTCAATTTGATAAGATAGATCAAACTCATTTTCAATTATAGATAATAAATCCCTATTTTTTTGGATTTCAGCATTTGTTTTATTATCCTGAGTTAAATTCCATAATCTTAGTGAAACGATTAAGTCCGATTGACTTGTTGCCTCTCTAATGAAAGAAAGTATACTCCTTACATAGCCCTCTTTATCTTGCGAACCTGGGTGTCCATCAAAACTGTGCAGTGAAAAATTCATTTGTCTTAACGCAGGCTTATTTAACAGTCTATGCCTTCTCTTATTAATTAACGTTCCGTTCGTTGTAATATTAACTTTAAACCCTTTTTCATGGCTTAAATCTAATAGTTGATCTATTTTCGGATGGAGCAACGGCTCACCCTTCACGTGCAAATAAATGTAGTCTGTGTGAGGTTTAATTTGGTCTAATCTTTTAGCAAAATCCTCTACAGAAATGAATTGCTTCTGCCTTTCCGTCGGCGGACAAAAGCTGCACGCAAGATTACATACACTCGTAATCTCCAAGTAAAACTTCTTAAACTTCTTCACCTTTAATTCCTCACTTCTATGACTACTTATACTTTTTCCCTCTTCATATTACAGCATATTTTTTTAGAAATAGAAACATACTTATTTTAGGAAATCTACATACCATCTATTAATGTTTAAAAGACCATCGGTTATTTTTGTCCAATGGTCTTTTTTACTCTTTATATACAAATGAAAAATTTATTTATGATAAGGTTCACCGTGACGCATCTAAATGAGGTTATTCAAACTCTTCAATAACTAGCATTTTTTCTAAAAATCAATTATTTCTTTTTCTATCTTTTAAATGACATCATATCTTTATGAAAATTTTTATAATTTTCCCATTTAAGTAGCTTTATTATTTCATGTGCCATATTTTTGTTTTTCTTATAATCAGCAAAGATCGAATTTACTGATGATAAACTTCCAAAGCAAAGATCTACTCCTTCACCAAATTTACGTTCCTCAAAATGCATGGCTTGATTCCTACCTTCCCATATAACATCCAGTAATGTTGCCGATGCAAACTCTTTACACCCCACCTTTTCGCAATCAAATTTATTTGAACCGTGAACTATTGAAATGCCTTGCTTTGCAATTTGTAATACAGCCCCTGATAATGCTTCCACCGTCCCATTAGCAGCTTTCAAACTATCATTGTATTTGCTCTTTATCAAAGTAATATCGGAGGCATTTATATGGTCTGTCTTATACTTTTTATCAAATTTCTTAAGTTCTGCTGTATGGGCATCTCGAGCTTCGAAGTATTCAGGTGAATCCGCCTCTACTCCTAAAAACTCCAATTCCTTTTCCTCAACCTTAGCCCAATCCTCAAGTGTTTTGATTATTATTTTCCTATTTTTATCCGCTTTTACTATCTGTTCTATTAGATGTTCGGATGCATATTTGGTATCTTGCAGATAGTTAGCAATATTATAATACTTAGTTGCCATATAAATCTCCCCTTTTTCCAGTTAATTTTTCGTATATAATAAAGTTCTCTTAATGTTTTAATTTACAATTCATCATACCCAAATTCCTTAAACAATGACCCTAATCATGCGCTCTTACTGTTACTTGCAGATGAGACTTCTATCTATATGTATAGATAATTTCATTGAAGTTTGATTTTTGGTTAGGGTACAAGTTAGCTTGTAACTCACGAGCTAGCTAACTTAAAGTTATCCCCTCCAATATTACCACATTTTTATAACAGGGGAATATGATGTCCCTTAGTTCCATCCTTTCCGATTTATTAATTGTATCTATTTATATCCTAAACCCATCTATAAGTGCCTTAAACAAAGCAAATAGGCTTAACCAGTTTTCCTGCTTTTAGTAGACCCATCCCAATATCCTGCAAACCCCGTTTATCTTGTAATAGATACACAACATTAGGTGCACCACCATTATAGTAGAATATCCAGCACTTTAGTTCCCCTTTGATTTCGTTAGGAATTATAGCCTTAACTTCTCCATTTTGAATCTCTGTTACTAATAACATTCTAACATCTACTATCCATTCCTTCTCAGCAAGATGTGGATGATGTTCCTCAATATAATTCCTAAATAGCCCAATAATGCTCATATATTGTTCGCTCCTTTTTATAGGTAAATGACAATACAAAAAGAAGGAGAAAGGTCATCGTTTTATAATGAACCTTCTCCCTCTTAAACGTTAAATTACCAAACAAATTCTCTATTTAAAATAATAATAAAAAAGATCCTTAACTTCAGTTAAGGATCCTTTCATACTTCACTACTTATTCATCCTTTGTTTTACTTCCTCCATTTTAGAATAAAAATCTGTCTCCATATCTCTTTCAAAGAAATTAGCTAATTTACATAAGTAAGCAACGCAATCAGAAATTTCTTTTCCAAGCTCCTTCGTAATTTGTTCCTTTGCAAATTGAAAGGCTTCTACCTCAGAATAACCTTCAAGCATTTTCTTTTCTGTTGTTGCAAATAACTCTCGTAATAATTCTGCTACCTCTGCTACCTCTGTTGTTAGTAACATATGATTTGTTAATAGTGATGTTTTACACCGTTCATATGAATTATCTTTGATATGAAAGTTAAGTTCTCGCTGATATCCTTTTGTAAATTCCTGAAGTTCTTTCATCTTTCCACCTCTAGTTCATGTTCTCCCTGATCACAATAATAACATTTTAAAATTAAATAGACGCTTTTTTTCTTACTTATTTATAAACAAATAAACAATAACTACCCCAGCTCCAAACCCACATAAAAACCAACGCATCAACCTTTCCCACCCTTCCTAAAAATTCTTTTTGATCTGTAAGCAAACTGTTACCGCTAGTGTTAGACCGGCTGTAAAAAGTTTGATTGGATCCATGGAATCACCTCCTTTAAATAGCGATCAAAACTGAAAAAGAGGTAGATGACTCATCAATTGATGAGTCATCTACCCCTATTTTTAGTTCTTTTAATACTTCATTATTAAGTTTTAATTGGATACTTTCAATTTTTCTATCTTCATTGATTGTGATTTTATGAATGAGTAAATGTAACAACCTTTTTCGTTGTTCCCTCGTTAAAGCATTTTGAAAAGCCTTTGAGAAATTTAACAATACTTCTTTAATCATTTCATAAGAAACAACTTTCACTGTATTTCCTTGCATTTGCTTTCTTAAAGGTTCCATCAGTTCTTTTAATTTTTGTATTTGCCCTTCTAATCTTTTCGCCTTTTCTACATACATTGCTTTGGAAATCAACTCATCTGTATAGGCATCAAACGTTTTCGAAAGCTTTTGTTCCGCCTCATTCATCTGTTTAGCGTACATGTCAAATTCCTTTTGTAGCGGAACAAATATTTTTCCATTGCGACTGTTCACACTTTTTACAAGCTCTTTAATAAGTTTATCACTATGCATCAATCGTTGAAGTTTATCTAATGTAAACGCATCTGCGTACTCCGTTCGTACACCATTTGAACGGCAAACTAGTGTACCCTTATTTTTCCACGCACCACAAACATAGTATTCAAGAACTCGTTTAGTTCCATCTTTTAATGTGTTTGTAGTTCGGCTAATGACCATTCCTGCACCACAAGCTGGACATCTCATAATGCCTGTTAGTGGGAATTCACCATCATGTATACGATTTGGTTTACATGAACGACTTTGATAAACATTTTGAGCTATCTGCCACACCTCTTCTGAAATGATTGGTTCATGTTCCCCTTTTTGAATGATTGGATTAGGATTGATATTATTTCGTCTTTTCTCATTCCAATCTTTACGAACGTTGTATCGAATATAGCCAGCATAAACTGGATTCGTAACAATTATTTTAATTGCATTCAATGAAAAAGTTTTGCCCTTTTTTGTTCGGTATCCTTTTTTATTGATATAGTTAGCAATCGATTTATAACCGTGTCCGGAACTATACATTTGAAAAATCAACTGAACAGTATTTGCCTCTCTTTCATTGATAACAAGATGCGTATTTTTGCGTTTCCTATTATCACTTGATATCTCTACAACATCATATCCCAGCACTTGTCCACCATTCCAACGTCCTTCCTTTGCCCTAGCTATCATCCCCATCTTTACATTTTCTGCAATATTGTTACGTTCATATTCAGCAATAGCAGCCATCAGTTGAAATTGTAACTTTCCAGTGGACGTTTCTGTTTCATACCTTTCTGTATAGGAGCGAAAAGCGATGTTTTTACTATCTAGCTTTTCAACAATGTTCATTAAATCCAAACTTTTATGTGCTAAGCGATTCATTTTCCAAACAAGCACTACTTCAAATTTCTTTTGTTCTGCATCAAGCAATAATCGTTGGATTGCGGGACGTCCTGAAATATTTTTCCCACTAATTCCTCTATCCACATATTCATCATAAACCAAATAGCCTTCACGCTCACAGAATTTATTGAGGACACGTATTTGTTCGTCAATGCTGTAACCTTCTTCGGCTTGTTCTATAGTAGACACCCTTGCATAAATTGCTACAGTTTTAGTCGTCATACTCTCTATCATTATGCATCAGTTCCTCCTTCTTGATTTAAATAGTCAATCAGCATTGAAGTTAAAATAGCAAGTACTTCATTTATATTTTCTTTTTCCATTATCAAAGCCTCACTTTTATAATATATATCTATAATTTCTCTTATTACATTTAGTGGTCAAAAAAGAAAAGGTGAAAAACTTTTCAAAAAAAGTGAATAACATAAATTTTAAAACTTTCCAACTTAGAGCCAATTTGACCACTAAATTAATTAAAATGATTGTAATTTAATCCCTTCAAAGTATTCATGACCTTGAATTCGTTTTTCCACAATAGATAATTCCTTACTATCTATCACATTCATTAAGTCCTTATAAAACCTTTGGCGTGTGCGAATACGATCAATCCCATTTTGTTCACACCAAAGTTTGAAATAATTGTATAATTCACTACGTTTTAATTTAGAAGATGCATCATATACAACGATAGATTCAAAAAAATTAAGAACTGGATTCTGCGACAAGCGGTATTTCCTCAACTCTTCTTCGATTACTGATGATCGGCTAAATACATAGTTGTTTTCTCTTAATCTTTTGAGCCCTTCAATAGCCCAATTAAAAATGCCAGGTAATTCTTCAGTTAATTCCATCAGTAAATCTCGGTTTTGTTCTGACTCACTAAATGTCCGTTTAAAAGGAATAATACACATCCTACGAAAATAGCCATTTGTTAAATCAGTTGTATCCGGTAGTTCATTACCCAAAAACACCAGTCTACATTTTGACTTATAGTTAGTAATTGAAGGTCTGTATTTTAAATTAATATTCATTCCATCTCCACTAACAATAGCCTTAAATGCTTCCGTATTTAATTGTGAACCTCGCATTTCATTCTCAGGTGCAATGTTAACGGTTTTACCTATGATACCCTCTAGACCAAAATCCGAACTAAAATGAGAAAGTGGAATACTACTCACATTCTGTTCACCAACTAATATAGCTATGATACGTGCCAAAACACTTTTTCCATTTGCACCCCTACCAAAAAAATAAAATGCTTTTTCACATCTAATTTCTGGGCTCAATAAATAACCCATTAACTCTTGTAGTACATTTTTCAATTCTTCATCATTACAAGTAATATCCTTAATAAATTTCTTAAATGTAGGACAATCTGCCTCGCCATCATATTTAATTGGTATTTGAATAGTAGATAAGAAGTCAGGATGATGTTTTTCTAACGAACCAGCCTTTAATGAATACATACCATTTTGCAAATTAACGTATTCACGCATGCAATCCAATTGTGATTTTGAAAAACATTCCCGTTTAATAGCTTGAATGGCTTCTTTTTCATGACTACTTCGCCAACTATGCTCTAATCCTTCATTCATTAATATTCGAACAAGCCTCCCCATCTCCGTATCTGTCAATAACTTAAATACCCCCTGTTTGCTATAAGCATAAAGTAAACCATTCTCATCACAAACCATTTTTACTCTTGTAAGAAAATAATCTGCAAATAAATTAGAATTAAATTGATACTTTCTCTTTTTTTCTTCATAAATAAAACCTGTTTGGATTGCTTTTGATACCTGAACCGCATGATGCAGTTCAGATGTTAAAATTTTCACATGATCTGAATTAAAGGGTTGAATTAATGAGAAGTCTAATTCATCAACCACTTTTTTAGATAACAAAAGTTCCAATAACTTTTTTAGAGATATATTCTTTACTTGTCTTGCAGCAGCTGCAAGTTGGCTAATGGAAAACAATTCATTAATGTTTTCCGTTAAAGATTTGAGACTGCCATGACAATTAAGTATATGTATTTTTTTTAGTTCAAATTCTTGTATAAATTCATTCATTTATGTTGCCCCCCCAAGATGTTAATACGATTTTTTGATACACCTTTCCATTTGAAAAATTGGTTTTAAAATAACAAGTTCCTCTTTCACCAATTAAATCTTGTACCAAAATTTCATCTTTGACTTCTCCAAACTGACGAAATTGATTAATAAAATCATAAAATGAAGAATGGGCACTATTGTCATCATAAAGCATATATAATTGATCAATTTCAAAGTCTTCATTTTCATTCCAAACCTTAAAAACCAATTTTAAAAAGCGCTGGGATGTACGTGCAGTAATGACCTCATATCTGTCAATTTGAAAAGCATACTCTACCTTTAGAGATGTTAATTGATTAAAATTATTGTTTTGCATTAAATTCACTCACTTTCGGTTTATTTAATGCTGCAGCATGTTTAGTTTAGATTCGAATCTGCAAATAAGAGCTATTTACAAACTTTATTAAACGCTATATACAACTATAAAGGCAATCAAAAAAATACTATATAAAAATAGGAAAAAGCCAACAAAAAGACGTTTGTACTTAGTCCATAATTACAAACGTCTGAAAAACTAATTGTGACAAAAATGTGAACTTTTATCTTTCTGTTTTTTTAATAGCTTCTCATAAATTTTTTCTCCATCTTTTAAACAAATTAAAAAAAGTGGATAATTTGCATTGGCATCGGATACCATACAAACCATCCACTCATTTTCTTCTGTATCATAAACATATGTGTGAACTAATACTAAATCAGGAGTAACTGCTAGTAATATTTCTGAAACAAGATTCCCATCCAGATCTTCCTTATATAAAAGCATAGTTTCTTCTCCTACCTGTTCTTCATCAATATCTACACTAAATGTGTACTTCATAAAGCTACAAAATTCTTCTAATTTTAAATCCATTATTATCTCCTCCTTGTAAATAGAAAAAGCCCTAACCTCTAATTAAGGCTAGGACTACTAATTCTCTTTCATGACTATAATATATACTTTAAAAATTCTTTATTACACCTAAAAACATGTAGGTTGAATAAAATTCATTCCCTTTTCTTACCCCTATAGTTATAGTTGCCCATAAACCTTAGTAAATAAGTATAGGAACCATCCTTACAAGAAATTATTCATGATTTCATAGTTGTGTTGCAGGATTCATCCCCCAACACTCTCTATATAAAACACCTAATTTTTACTAACCTTACACAAAAAGTGCTTACTCTCTTTACTGATTCCATTTAAATCCTTCCAATATATTCGAAAATTGATATACTAAATAATAGAACTCATTATAATTACTAATATATTCTTAAAATGGTTTTTATTACGTACGAAATATATGAAGGGGGTATATATTATGGGGAAAAAAGCTGATTATGGATTAGGTCATCCTAACTTTATTAAATATAAAAAAGACATTGCTGAAAATAAAGCCTATGAAGGCATGCCTGATTTATACTTTGAAAATGATGAAATTCAATGGGAAGCTCCTTCTAATAGAAAAAGTGGAGCTTTTAAAGATTCTCATATTAAGAGAAAAGAATGGTGGATAAAAAAGGCTATTTCAATTGGTATTGATCCTAAAGAGAATTTTTGGATTAGTAAAACTGCTAAAGCTATTCATCCAACTAAAATGAAACCTTGTATTAATTGTGGAGAATTCATGGAACTAAGATATTGTTATCCTACCAAGAACTTAATTGGTAGATTCATTAAATTAGCATATATAGAAGATGATTTTGAATTTAATCCTCTTGAGCATATTTTAAAACTAATAGAGAGATTGCATATAAGATACGGCAATAGGATTTTCGAGAATTTTGAGGGTTTATTTAAGTGTAGCTCAGTTAAAAATATACCTTCTTTCACAGATATAAATACAGCACTGGTATGGTTTGATAAAGAATACATTCCTAATGAGCCAAATATGCTAAGTCCAGGTGCTATGTCAAATGCTCCTGACCGTTTGGACGGATTTCATACACTAAATATTTGTTGCCGAAATGTTAAAGATTTAGGACGCCGGCCAGAAAATCTTAGTTCATATAGTACAGATAGAAGAGCCTTTGAATATTGGGTTGATGGCGATTGGATTGCAGCAGATCGATTAATGGGGTTAATTCGCTCTGCTCCAAAACTAAACCAAATCAGATGTTTAAATAATCATCCAGGGCCTTGTGCAGCAGATCATATTGGTCCAATATCTTTGGGTTTTAGACACCGCCCTACTTTTCAATTACTATGTAATGCATGTAACAGCGCTAAAAATAATCGGATGACTTTTTCAGATGTACAAAATTTAATCAACTCTGAAGATACTGGTGAAATAGTGTCATCTTGGTACGCTTCTCATTTATGGAATTTAAGAAAGTTTGATGTAAATGATAATGAGACTGCACTTCGCTTAAGTAAAATGTTACGGGATAACAGGCATTCTGCAATGCTCCTATTATTCAACCTTTATCAAGGAGGACACCTTGTATTCCTATGCACATTTTTAGGACTGGAATATGCAAACAGAAATGTTACTTTTGAAAATATAAAGGTAAATAACCATATCGTCAATGCCAACTTAGTATTTAGTGAACGTCAACAAAGTTATATAATTGAGCAAAAAATAAGAAGAATCCGAGTTGGTTTACAGGCACTAGATACTTATGCAAAAAAAGAAAATAGAAATGCCTTGTTAATTACCAACGATGAAATTTCAGCAAAAATAGAGGAAATTAACAGCTTATTATTTGATGCCACCAATCCAGATTTACAATCTATACAATTAACACTTTTAAATAAACTCCAAAACAATACAGTAACAGATTATGATTTACAACAGTTCTTGGAAATTCTGCCTCCAATAACAGAAAAACCTACTAATTACCTAAGATCAAAAGGTATACTAGTTGAAATTATGCAATTAGTAGGTAATCAATTATCTGCTATGTGGCTAGATGATAGATATGTTAGAATGGTCGCCACTTCTCTAGACTAAATTTTTATCAAATGCTAAGGAACTCAAGTATTCCTTAGCATTTATCATATCTCGCATTAATTCTTGATATGAAGTTTTAGGGGGCATTAAGTATTTTTTATTACTCCCATCTTCATTTGGTTCTAATTCAGGTAAATCAGACAGTGCATCATATACTGATATAGCTGGTTGGTATTCAGAAAATAAATCTCCCTCGCTATCTAAGCTTGTAATTTGTGCTAACCCATAATCTTCTTTTTGTTGTAAAGAGGTCCCTATTATAATTACACGTTTTCTTCTCTGAGGGATTCCAAAATTAACACTATCTATTTTATGAACATTTAACGTATCGACGCATTTACCAAGTTCGCCCTTAACCATTTCAAAGAACTCACCTTTTTCCATACTTAATAAGCCTGTTACATTTTCGAATATAAATCCTGTAGGTTGTACCTTATTTAAAATTTGTACATACGCATCAAACAACCAATTTCTCTCATCAACTATATCTCTTTTATTACCAGCTGTAGAGAATCCTTGACAGGGCGGTCCTCCTAAAATAAATAGAGGAACCTTAGGATATTTTTCTTTAAAATTCAAAGCTATAGATACAATATGATTTGATATAAATTCTTCTCTCAAATCACCTAAAATCACCTCCGAATGAATATTGCTTTTATAGGTTTCTAATGCCCATTTATCAATATCATTAGCAATAAGTGGTTCCCATCCTGCCCACTTGAATCCTAGAGATAATCCTCCTGCTCCACTGAACAAATCTATATATGCCCCTTTAAATGGAAATAACTCTGCTAACTGATATGCTAATAACGGAGGAACAGCATTACCAATCTGATTATTTATAGCAGTCTTACTTCCTTGGAAAATAAAATTATCAGGGAAGGATTGTAATCTAGCTGCCTCTCTTTGTGATAAAGTTCTGTTTTGTTCATAATGTATATGACAACCATTACCAGGTCTATTAAAATACGTATTCATTGTGTATGAAGGTTTTTTAGGATTCAGTCTCCCATAGTATGTTGAACGACTACCTTTTCCAGCTGCATAGCTCTCCCTAATTTGCTCTAATCTCTTAGAAGGAACCCATTCGGGTATATTTTTCCAATTTCCACCCGGAGGTACATGCTCAATAATGGTTCTATCTAATTCGCTAAGACTTTGTGATAAATGATTTGGTATCAATTAACTTCACCCCTGTCAAAATATTTAATTGCTTCCTGTTCAAAAGTCTGCTTCTCTGCTAGGCTTAATTTATCAAACATTGTTAACATACTTAAAAACTGTTCATAAGAAAGTCCATATAATAAAGCAACGTATATTTCTAACTCCACTTCATTTTCGACAATATTTTCCACCATTTGTGATAATTTATTTATCTGCTCTTCATTAATTCTAGGAATTTTGATATTCCGAACAACGCCTAAAGAAACATGATTTGTAGCTGAACTAGCTCGGACTTGTGCTTCAAAAATTAAAGAATTCATTATCGCCAATAGTGCCCTTAATAATTTGGAGTTCCCTTCTTTACTATATAAAACATGTAAAGAATTACCTGCGGCATAATTCGGAGGCATTATTGTCGCAATCATTCTTCTTTTTTGACTCATTCTTGATACATCCCGCCAAATAATACGTTCAAAATCAATAGATTTTGGTAATTTATTGAATTTACTCATATCTAAATATCTATCCGGATTAATATTAAAATTATAACGATTTATCATTTTCCCTTTGACAAAAGGATAGGTTCCTCGATTACTAAGTTTAGTATCTATCTTAGTCTCATCAATTTCTCTTCCCATCCAAATATCATTAGATAATTCTAAATCCTTCATTTTCTTCAATTTACTAAACAAGTCATTCATTTCAATAATTTGAAAACCAAATTGAATGGGAATAATATAACCTTCATTTCGTATCTGTTCCCATTGTTTATTAGCCAAATTATAAGTAGCGGGTATTAAATTTTTATTATAATGAGTTAAAATAGGTGGTATTTTTTTATTTTTTTCATTAGTAATCGTTATAGATATTACATCTTGATCAACGTTACCAAACAGCTTTGCCTCGGCTACAAAATAAGAAATACTCTTCACCGAGAACTCTTCAAATATCCACTTCCTTAATTTTGTTGAAACTTGATCCCCAATCAAAGAAGCCGGCGATACGATTCCACATATACCTGTTTTGTTAATTAACATTAATGATAACTCTGTACCACATCTAGCCAAATTTGTTCCCCAACCGGCAAATTTCTTACTCGGTACTGATAAAGGATAATATCTATTTAACAAGTTATCCAGGTCCTTTAATACCTGGATATATTCGATTTGTTCTTCTTGAGATAACAATTCTTTTTCTTTTTTTGAAGGCTTTACTATTAACCAAGGTGGATTAGTTATACAAATATCGAATTGTTCTCTATTATCTTCTGCATGAGAGAAACTGTCGCAGACTCTACCTTCAATTACTACACTTAAATTATAATTAACCGCTGCCTTCTTCAAATTTTCAACAGCAGCTTCTACCGATTCTTCATCAATATCCCAACAATGCAATTCGAATTGAGTTTTTTTAAATTTATCTAATTTGCATACTTCTTTAAGGAAACTTTTAATTAACCTTCCATCGCCACAAAAAGGATCTATAATAGAGATGTTTTTTTTATTTTCAAAGCCCTCTAAATGATTAATCAAATCTAAAATTAATTTTTCACCAATTAAGTTATGTGTATAAAATTGTCCTTTAGATTTTTTTTGCCAGGATATACTCTTATTAGTTTGAGATTTATCTATTATAAAGTCTAATAAAGCATTTGCCTCATTAGTTTTATCATATAAATTAACAATACTACCTTTCATACGAAACCTCCTAGATAAATTCTCAACAGATTATTTTTTAAATTATTAAGGGACACAGATAACCCTGTGTCCCAATTAATATTTAACCATAAAATAAAGCTGCCTTCAAAGGTAATACAATACAATTTAAACCTCATTTACTTATGATACGGTTCACCACGATTAATCCGAAACGCTCTATACACCTGCTCAAGCAATACTAATCGCATTAATTGATGTGGTAATGTCATCTTCGAAAAAGAAAGAGATTCGTTTGAACGCTTCATTACTTCAGAACTAAGCCCCAGTGATCCACCAATTACAAATGTGATCTTGCTCTTTCCATATGTAGCAAGGCGATCTATACTTACCGCAAATTCTTCTGATGATTTTTGTTTTCCTTCTATAGCTAACGCAATGACATGCGTATCATCAGAAATTTTATCCAGTATACGAATACCTTCTTTTTCTTTTACAATTAACATTTCTGCTGCACTTAAATTTTCTGGTGCCTTTTCATCTGGCAATTCAATTACTTCTACTTTTGCGTAAGAAGATAATCGTTTTAAGTATTCTGCTATACCTTGTTTTAAGTATTTTTCTTTTAATTTTCCGATTGAAATAATCGAGATATTCACATTTATTCCCCACCTTACAAACACGTTATCCACAGGACTTATCCACATATCCACAAATGTTACCCACATATTGTGTGAGAATCTGTGTTCGATACAACATATGTCGCCTCATTTTGACAAAATTCACATGTTTTTTTCTCTTCTTTAGAGTTATCCACATTGTTAATAACCGGTGCGACTTCACACTCATCCACAATGATATCTAATGCTAATTCAACATGTTCTAAACAACAAGGTAAATTCATATTCTTCACCTCACTTTTCTACAATAGAAAACAGGAGGTAGGCCCTCCTGTTTTTAATACTTTTGAATGCCTAATTTCACCGTTGTTGTCGCTCGTTTTGTACCACGATAAAACGTAAGAGTCATTTTATCATTAATTTTTTTATTATATAAGGCCGTGCGGAACCCAATAATATCGTGCACCGCTTTTCCATCTACCGCCACAATAACATCATGTTCTCTAAGACCCGCATCCGTACCTGGCGAAGGACTTTTCACATCTAAAATGCAGACCCCTTCTGTTACGTTACCTGGTAAGTGTAATGTTTTTGACCAATAGTAACTCGGAATCTCATTTAATGATCTTAGTTCAATCCCAACGTAAGGTCTTCTTACTTTACCGTACTTTTCTAGTTCATTCATAATAGGAACAGCTCTCGTAACTGGAATAGCTAGTCCAATTCCTTCTACTTCTTTTGCTGCAATTTTCATTGAGTTAATACCTATTAATTGTCCCGCTACATTTACAAGCGCTCCACCACTATTACCTGGATTAATTGCCGCATCTGTTTGCAATACTTCTACTTGCCAATCGTAATGTCCATCTTGATCTAAATCTACAGGAACAATACGCTCATTAGCCGAAATAATACCTTGTGTGACAGTTCCGGAAAATTGTAACCCCAGTGGATTTCCAATCGCAATAACTGGTTCTCCTCTACGAACGGTATTAGAGTCGCCAATTTCAATCACTTTCTTCACATGCTTCGCATCTATTTCTAGTACAGCTAAGTCCGTGACTACATCGGTTCCTAATACTTTACCTGGAATTTTCTTACCGTCACTTAAGCTCACTTCAATACGATTCGCCCCAGCAACAACGTGGTTATTCGTTACAATATACGCATGTCCATCTGTTCTCTTATAAATCACACCAGAGCCTGTACCAGCTTCCGAATCAGCCTCTGAAAAATTGTCTCGTTGAATATTAATAACACCAACAACAGCCTCTGAAGCACGATCAACAGCGTCTACAAAGCTAATCTGTTTAACAGGAACATTTCCACTTTGAGCTTCAGCCATATTTTTTTCACTTGCTTCAGCTTGCGGAAGCTTACCTGCATGATTTGAAAATAAAGGAGCTCCAAACGCAAATAATGAAGCCCCTACAATTGTCCCCGCTATGCTAGAAATGACAATACCTTTATGTTTCTTTTTGCCTGCACGTTTAATACGATATTTTTCTTCATCAATAAAGGACATATTTGTTCACCTATCTTCCTGAAAACAACTATATTCACCTTTATTGTTTACTAAAATGAAGAATTATACGTATTGAATTTTCGTAGGCACTTTTTGATCCGTATCATGTATTTCAAAGGATTCTCCAACCCCAAAACCTTTTTCTTCTAATACTTGTGATACAGACATACGCGCTAATTCTTTCATGTTATTATCTAAGCTTAAATGTGCTAAATAAATGTGTTTTGTCTCATCTGTAATAACATCAGCCATCGCTAATGCAGCGTCCTCATTACAAACGTGGCCAACGTCGCTTAAAATACGTCGCTTAATGCTCCATGGATAGCGTCCCATACGAAGCATTTCCACATCATGATTGCTTTCAAACACGAAAGCATTTGCTCCCTTAATAACACCTTTCATACGGTCACTTACGTAGCCCGTATCTGTAATAAGAGCTAACTTTCTATTATTGTTATGAAAAGCGTAAAACATCGGTTCCGCCGCATCATGAGAAACACCAAATGATTCAACTTCAATATCCCCAAATGTTTTCACGTCTCCTACTGAGAAAATGAATTTTTGATCAGTTGGGATATTACCTATTAAATGTTCCATTGCATTCCATGTTTTCTCGTTCGCATAAACAGGTAAATCATATTTACGCGCCAATACACCTAATCCTTTAATGTGATCACTGTGCTCATGTGTTACAAGAATACCTGATATGTCATTTATATTCAGTTCAGCTTGTTTAAATAAAGCCTCTGTCGCTTTACCACTTAAACCTGCATCGACAAGCAGTTTTTTTTCATCTGTTCCTACATATAGCATATTCCCTGTACTTCCACTTGCAAGTACACTAAAATGCATGCTCATTCTTTCTCACTCCATTATGTTCTTCCGGCACTTGAGTTTCCCCTAATTCCATAACTTGTCCTTCAATTGCATTCACAAAAAAATCCTTTTTTTGTTCTGTCTTTAAGTTCCATGTTGGAGCAAGCACTTGTATATTAGAAGAAGACTCCGCAAGAGTCGCATATCCAATCTGCGCCTCTTTCACGTGCGTATTTTCTGCAATTTTATTTTTCAAATATATATTTTCTAAAGCTGTTTGAGCAGTAATAATTTCTTGTTCTTTCGTCTTTTCGCTTTCGCCCATTTCCTTCAAATCCGTTAACATTGTTTGTGTATATGAAATAAGCTCATTTTTTTCATTTAAATCTACAACAATCATCGCACGATTATTGTAGAAGATTGGTTTATCTTTATACTTTTGAAAGAAGTAAATTTTTGAGTCCTTTATTGCTCCAAACTCATATTTTTGTCCATCCAGCACATAATTTTTCAAAAACTCATTATACTTATCTTTTGACAATGATTTTGTATTTAAAAAAGGCTCTTTTAATTTACCCTCTATTTGATATTCCTCTTGCACATGCGCTGTCTGATTTTTTAAAGATTGCACATCTTCTTCTTTGAAACCCTTATTTTTTGCCATTATAAATGACTCTTTTTTCGGTTCTTTAGGGAAATTTCCCATAGTAATTTTTTCGGCTTTTAATTGTTGATCGATTTTCGTTTCCGTCACAAGTTCTAATTGATTACTATCTTGCTTTTGAATGAACTGAAAGATAAGAAAGAGGTCTAAAACAAAAAAGGTCACAATAAATATGGTTTTAATTCGATCCCAATCCATTTAGTCCCCCCTCACTCCACTCATATATTTGTTGCTTACCATCTTCTTCACATTTTACATACCATATCGGCTGTAAGACAGCGATTCTCACATCACTGATGGACGGTTCCAATGACATTTTATAACCAATACCAACATCCTGAATTGATTTTTTATCAATTTCTGGATTATTCTCTAATGATGTCATCACTGTACGACCTGATGCGAGAGAAGTTGTTTGTTGTTTACTAGGCAAAGTAATACTGAACTCAAAAAAGGGTCTTTCATACTGCATAATTTCACCTGAACCCCATACTTGTTTTAATTCCGCTATTCCATTTGCATTAAATACAGGCAAACCATCCTCATATAAACGGAATGAAGTTTTCCTCCCATTAATATAATCAAAACGATAGGACTTCAAGGATCCACTATGCCCACTTACAAAGTCAAAACTTTTTTGTAAAATTACCGCATTATCCGTAGATTTATCACCATGTACAGCGGAATTTTTATATTTCAACATTGCATCCGACTTATCAATTTCCATAGAACGGATGCCATCTGTAAATGTTTCCTTTGTTTTCTCAGAAATAGGACTTAAATAACGTGGATCACTAAATAAAGCATTTTTAAATGGATCCACTTCTAGTTTAGCTGTAATATACTCTGCCTTACTTAATTCCGTAATCCCCTCTGGTAAAAAAAGTTTTTTTGTATCATTTATTTGATACTCAAAATATGGTCTTGCTACTGTTATAAGTTGATTTTGAGCATTTATAATATCCTTTATATAAGCACCACTCAATGTTGCTTGATATATTTTATGAGGAGTATCATAGGAAACAAAGCTAACTTTAATTTCTTGGTCCTTACTTCTAGAAGGATCAATTATAATACGATTAAAACTTCTGTTACTTTCTATGTTTTTATCTTTAATATTAAACATATTTTTAATCGTATCTAACGGGATATTTGTAGGAAAAACAAATTCAATTTTTTCTTCTCCGTGTACATAAGACAGAAAATCACCTTTAGGGACTGTCCCCGTTATTTCCTCGAAATTATGTAATTCTCCGTTTTCAAGAATTTTATAGATTGAATCCACATTTTCCTTTTTTTCGCTTACATAATGATTTTTCTCTTTATGAATAACGACAGAGGATGGGCGAACAACCTCCGAAATCTTTATCGTATTTATCTCTTCGTTACCTTGAACGAACTTTGTATTTTGCATAGAAGTAGAATCAGGAACATATGTCCACAAGTTAAAAGTAAGAAATAGACTAATGACAACCAAATTAATTAGAACTATCGTTTTAAAGTTTTCCATACTCATTCCCAATCGTCCTCTTCATCTGTCGCCATTGGCAATGTGAAATAAATAGTTGTCCCTTTTCCTTCCTCACTTTTCGCCCAAACCGAGCCGCCATGTGCCTCAATCATTTCTTTCGCAATGGCTAACCCAAGACCTGTACCACCCATTTGTCTCGAACGCGCTTTATCTACACGATAAAAACGTTCAAATATTTTATCTACATTTTCTTTCGGAATTCCCATTCCTTGATCACTCACACTAATCTCTAATAACTCCCCGCGGTCACGTAGGCGATATGTTACTGTACCACCTTCTGGCGAATATTTTAGTGCATTGGAAATAATGTTATATAAAACTTGTGTAATTTTGTCTGTATCCATATCAATAAATCGAGATTTTTTAGAGAAAGATCGTTTGAAGCTTACATTTTGCTCTTTAGACATTTCAAAACGATCGATAACGTTATTAAAGAAATCAGTAAAGTCGACCCATTCCTTCATTAAGCGATGTTCTGTACTATCTAGTTTAGATAATTGTAACAATGCATTTACAAGCCTGATCATTCTTTCCGTTTCTTCTTGTGTAACTGTTAAAAATTGCGGTGCAATATTGGGATCTTGCCATGCTCCATCAGTAAGTGCTTCTAAGTAACTGCGCATCGTTGTTAACGGCGTTCTTAACTCATGAGATACGTTCGCAACAAACTCACGGCGCTCTTGTTCTATCCGCTCCTGCTCTGTTACATCATATAATACAGCAATTAAACCATTTGCCTTCCCTGTTTCTTTTTGAATAACAGAGAAACTAGCACGTAAAATATATGGTTCATTTCTCGTACTAAAATCTAATAAAACTGAATCAGGCTCTTCATATAAATGATCCAGTGTAAATTCTTCTTGTATTCCTAGCACTTCTAACACTGATTGATCTAGCGCCGTTTCACGCGAAACATTTAACATCTTTTCCGCAGGATCATTTAATAAAATGATATCCCCTTTTCGATCAGTAGCAATTACTCCATCTGTCATATGTGATAAAACGGATGATAATTTTCGTCTTTCACTTTCTGTGGAGGAACGAGCTTGTTGTAATTTTTTAGATAAATTGTTAAAAGATAATGCTAATTGTCCAATCTCATCGTGACTATGCACCTTTACTTTTCGCGAATAATTTCCTTTCGCCATTTCAATTGCTTGTCTTCGCATATCTGAAATTGGTCTCGTAATTGTTTGAGCCAATAAAATTCCAAGTACAGCTGTTACTAATAAAGCAATTACTGTACCCGTTGCGAAAATTTGGTTGATGTCCTTCATTTGTTTATACACATCTTCCATAGATGCAACGATATGAATGACACCAAGTACCTCTCCGCCTGGATCTTTTAGAATAGGGGTAATCATAACTTGAACTCGATGACCTGTATTTCCATCTTTCTCAATCTTTGACTCTGGTTTCTTTTGTACCATTACCCGTTGTACAGCTGTATCTGCTGACGTTCTTCCTACCTTATTTTGCTTAGACCCGTCTGAAATTGCCATTAATTTTTTAGTAGAATCAATTACACTTACTTCTTGAATATCTTTCTTACGATCTGATGCGAATTTTTGAATCGAATCATTAATAGCTTTATCTACTGATTCTGTTTTAGGACGTTCTTTTACAAACTCTTGCTTCAGGTTATAAGAAAGTAGATTTGTTTGCTGCGTTAAGGAATCTTGAAAGCCTTTTACAAGGCTTTTTTCTAATTCCCTGACGAAATATACACCAATTACTTGCATTGCTATTAATATTAACAGCATATATATGAGCACAAATTTTAAATGAATAGATTGAAAAAAACCAACTTTCTTCATATACTATTCCTGTTCTGGGTCACGCAAGTAATACCCTACCCCACGTCTAGTTACAATTAAAGTAGGATGACTTGGATTATCTTCAATTTTTTCGCGTAAACGACGTACTGTTACGTCTACTGTACGTACATCTCCAAAATAATCATAACCCCAAACTGTTTGTAATAAATGTTCACGAGTCATAACTTGACCTAAATGCTTCGCTAAATAATGTAGTAATTCAAATTCACGATGTGTAAGCTCAATGCTTTCTTCACGCTTTGTTACACTATAAGCGTTCGAATTGATAACGATTGGTCCAATAACCATTTCGGTATTTTCTTCTTTCTCTGCAGCACCACCCTGCTGATGGCGACGTAAATTCGCTTTCACACGAGCAAGTAACTCCCTCGTACTAAATGGCTTCGTTACATAATCATCTGCCCCAAGCTCAAGCCCTAATACTTTATCAATTTCAGAGTCTTTTGCTGTAAGCATAATAATTGGCATTTCTGAGCTTTTACGTATTTCACGACATACCTCTAAACCGTCTTTTCCCGGTAACATAATATCTAATAAAACCATATCTGGCTGTTCTTCATTTGCTTTTTCAATCGCCTCATCACCATCATGCGCCATTACAATTTCAAAACCTTCTTTTTCTAGGTTGAACTTCAAAATATCCGCAATTGGCTTTTCATCATCAACTACTAAAATTTTCTTTCCCATCATCGTCTATTTCCTCCTTATAAAAATATGATCAATAATCCTCAAACATATTGGTGTTTCTATAGTATGTTCCTATATGACAACAATCTTAGTCTAAGTATTTCTCCTCTATTCTCATAGACTCATGTATCATCCACTTTTACACGGAATCCTATACGATCTATAGAAAAACCTCTAGCTTCAACTGCTAGAGGCTCCTCATTCTATTGTAAAATAACTACCCACATTTGTAAAACTGGACAAAATAAAAAGGATATTAAGTGGGCCCACTTAATATCCTGAGAGTGGCTCGGGACGGAATCGAACCGCCGACACGAGGATTTTCAGTCCTCTGCTCTACCGACTGAGCTACCGAGCCAAAACTATATATAAAACCACTAATGGTGGTATAAACAAAAGTGGCGGTCCCGACCGGGGTCGAACCGGCGATCTCCTGCGTGACAGGCAGGCATGTTAACCACTACACCACGGGACCAAAAATGAACATAAAAAAAACATGACCCGTACGGGATTCGAACCCGTGTTACCGCCGTGAAAGGGCGGTGTCTTAACCACTTGACCAACGGGCCACGAAAAATAAAATGGTGAGCCATGAAGGATTCGAACCTTCGACCCTCTGATTAAAAGTCAGATGCTCTACCAACTGAGCTAATGGCTCATACTCACCAACGTCATATTTTCGTGACGACAAGACATATCATAACATGCTATCTTTCATTTTTGCAATACCTTTTTTTATTTTTTTATAAAAAATAAGAAAAAACTCATAAAAATATGAGTTTTTTCTTAAAAAAATCAATTTTTTATATCAATTAAGCTTCGTATACGTTACGAACGATATTTGTTTGATTACGATCTGGTCCAACCGAGAACATAGATAATTGGATTCCTGTTAATTCAGAAACACGCTCTACGTATTTTCTTGCATTTTCAGGAAGCTCATCCAGTGATTTCACAGCAGTAACATCTTCTGTCCAACCTGGAAGCTCTTCATATACAGGCTCACATTTCGCTAAAATGTTTAAGTTAGCTGGAACTTCATCGATAACTTCGCCATTGCATTTGTAAGCAACACAAATTTTAACAGTTGGAATACCTGTTAATACATCGATAGAGTTTAATGATAAATCTGTTAAACCACTAACACGACGTGCATGTCTTACAACAACGCTATCGAACCAACCTACACGGCGTGGACGACCCGTTGTTGTTCCGTATTCACGACCAACTTCACGAATTTGGTGACCGATTTCATCATTAAGTTCAGTAGGGAATGGACCATCACCAACACGGCTTGTATATGCTTTACATACACCTACAACGCGAGTAACTTTCGCAGGACCAACTCCAGTTCCAACTGTTACACCACCAGCAATTGGGTTAGAAGATGTAACGAACGGGTACGTACCGTGGTCGATATCAAGCATAACACCTTGTGCACCTTCAAATAATACACGATTATTGTTATCTAGTGCATCATTTAATACGACAGATGTATCGCATACGTAATGTGCGATTTGTTGTCCGTATTCGAAGTACTCTTCAAAGATTTCTTCTACGCTGAAACCTTCTGTATCGTACATTTTTTCAAACAAACGATTTTTCTCCACTAAATTACGCTCAAGCTTCTCTTTAAATGCTTCACGGTCTAAAAGATCAGCCATACGGATACCAATACGAGCAGCTTTATCCATATATGCAGGACCGATACCTTTTTTCGTTGTACCAATCTTGTTATCACCTTTACTCGCTTCTTCTAATTCATCTTGTTTTAAGTGATAAGGTAAAATAACGTGCGCACGGTTACTTACACGTAAATTATCAGTACTTACACCACGATCGTGTAAGTATTTCAACTCTTCAAGTAATGCTTTCGGATCTACTACTAAGCCATTTCCGATTACACAAATTTTCTCTTTATAGAAAATACCAGATGGAATTAAGTGTAATTTATATTTAACTCCGCCGAAAACAATTGTATGTCCCGCGTTATTTCCACCTTGATATCTTGCAACTACTTCCGCATGCTCAGAAAGAAAATCAGTGATTTTACCTTTTCCTTCGTCGCCCCATTGTGTTCCTACAACTACTACTGAAGACATTATTAAAGCACCTCCGCAATTTTCAAACGATCTATTCAAACAATATAATTGTACCAAAACAGAAAGAGAAGTCAACCAAAAAGCGAACATTTTTTTATCGAAAAACGTTTTCGTTCGTAAGAATTACATATTCACCTTATGAAAGCCCTATCTTTCATATAAAAAAAAAGAAACACATCTTATTATAAGAAATGTGTTTCTTTTTTATACTGCCTTTATGCGTGCGGTGCATGTCCATCCTCAAAGCGGCGTTCTAAGTTGACGAATTTATTAAATTCCTTAACAAACGCAAGCTCTACTGAACCTACCGGACCATTACGTTGCTTTGCAATGATAATTTCAATTGTATTTTTATTTTCTGTTTCACGATCATAGTAATCTTCACGATATAGGAAGGCTACAATGTCAGCATCCTGCTCGATACTTCCTGATTCACGAATGTCAGACATCATCGGACGTTTATCTTGACGAGATTCTACACCACGAGATAACTGCGACAAGGCAATAACAGGTACTTGCAATTCACGTGCAATCCCTTTTAATGTACGAGAAATCTCAGATACTTCCTGCTGACGGTTTTCTCCTGATTTCCCACTTCCTTGAATAAGCTGTAAATAGTCAATCAAAACCATCCCAAGACCTTGCTCTTGCTTTAATCTACGACATTTTGCTCGAATCTCATTTACTTTAATCCCTGGTGTATCATCAATATATATACCAGCATTAGAAAGGCTACCCATCGCCATTGTTAATTTCGCCCAATCATCAGAAGTTAATGAACCGGTACGAAGTCTTTGTGCATCAATATTTCCTTCTGCACAAAGCATACGCATAACAAGCTGATCAGAGCCCATCTCTAAACTAAAAATCGCTACATTTTCATCAGTTTTCGTCGCTACGTTTTGTGCGATATTTAGTGAAAATGCAGTTTTCCCTACCGATGGACGCGCCGCCACGATAATTAAATCATTTCGCTGAAAACCTGCGGTCATCTTATCTAATTCAGTAAATCCAGTTGGTATCCCGGTAACTTCACCCTTTTGATTATGCAAAAGTTCAATTTTATCATAAGCATCTACAAGAACATCTTTAATGTTTTGGAATGCTTTTGCATTTGTTTGGTGAGATACTTCTAATATTTTTTTCTCAGCCTCATTTAAAAGGCCATCCACATCATCTTCTCGCTCGTATCCATCCGATACAATATGAGTCGCCGTTCGAATTAAACGACGTAAAAGTGCCTTTTCAGCGATGATGCGTGCATAATATTCTACGTTAGCAGCTGTTGGAACAACTTCTGCTAACTCTGCTAGATAAGAAACCCCACCAACTTCTTCTAGTAATCCTTGATCAGCCATCGCTGATGTCATTATTACTAAGTCGATTGGTTCTCCCTTATCAGACAACCCAAGCATGACTTCAAAAATCTTTTGATGTTTCGTTCGATAAAATGAGTCAGGTACCAATAGTTCCGATGCTGACGTTAACGCATCCTGATCAATTAATATGGCACCTAAGACTGCCTGCTCAGCTTCTATATTATGCGGAGGGGTACGATCAGCCATTACATCACTCATGCGCAATCCTCCTTGCTTAATTTATTTTTATTGTTCACTAACATGAACTTTTACTGTTGCTGTTACTTGCGGATGCAATTTCACATTGACGTTTGTATAACCTAATGCACGGATTGCATCATCCATTTCAAATTTACGTTTATCAAGTTTAATCTTGTGTGACTTTTGCATTACATCTACAATTTGTTTACTCGTGATAGAACCAAATAAGCGGCCACCTTCTCCAGATTTCGCCTTTACTTCTACAGTTAATTTCTCTAATGTTTCTTTCAGCTCTTTTGCATTCTCAACTTCTGCTGCTGCATCTTTTTCCTCTTTGCGCTTTTGAGCATCTAAAGTTTTCATACTGCTGTTTGTCGCTTCGGCAGCTAACCCCTGTTTTAGTAAGAAATTATTTGCATAACCGTCTGGTACGTTTTTTATTTCTCCTTTTTTACCTTTACCTTTTACGTCTTTTAGAAAAATTACTTTCATGATTGTGTGCCTCCCTGTAAATAGTCATCAATAACAAATCGAAGCTTCTCCTCCGCTTCATCTACTGTAACATTTTTCATTTGTGTGGCTGCATTTGTTAAGTGCCCGCCACCTCCTAAATTCTCCATAATTAGCTGTACATTCAATTCACCTAAAGATCTACCACTAATTCCAATGAAATTTTCTCCACGTTTTGCAATAACAAACGATGCAATGATACCTGTCATTGTCAATAATGTGTCTGCTGATTGTGCAATAAGTACTTGGTCATAATATTCATCACCATCAACTTTAGCAATCGCAATTCCATTTTTATAAATGTACGCATTTTTAATGGCTTTTGCAACTCGTAAATACTGACCCATATCTTCTTTTAAAAGCTCTTGTACAAGTACAGTGTCTGCGCCATGCGAGCGTAAATAAGAAGCGGCATCAAATGTACGAGCGCCTGTACGGAATGTAAAACTTTTTGTATCAACAATAATACCAGCTAACAATGCCGTTGCTTCTAACATTGTCATCTTTAAATTTTTCGGTTGATACTCAAGTAATTCTGTAACAAGCTCTGCCGTTGAAGAAGCGTATGGCTCCATATAAACAAGTAATGGATCTTCAATGAAATCTTCCCCGCGGCGATGATGGTCAATAACTACTACATTTTCAATCTTGTGTAACAGTTTTTCCTCCATCACCATTGAAGGTTTATGCGTGTCAACAACAACAAGTAATGAATCATCATTTGCAAATTCCATCGCTTGCCCTGGTGTAATAAAATGTGACCATAACTCTTCATTTTGTTTCACTTTATCCATCAAACGTTTGATTCCTTTATCAGAATCATTTTCATCTAATACAATATATCCTTTGCGCTCATTTAATTGAGCTACCTTTAAAATACCAATCGCTGCACCAATCGCATCCATATCAGGAGCTCTATGCCCCATTATAATGACATTACTGCTTTCTAATACTAAATCCTTTAATGCATGCGAAATAACCCTAGCACGTACACGAGTACGCTTTTCAACCGGATTCGTCTTACCACCGTAAAACTTAACTTTACCCGTTGCTTGTTTAATAGCTACTTGGTCTCCTCCTCGTCCTAATGCAAGGTCTAAACCAGATTGGGCCATCGCTCCAAGCTCTGATAAAGGTAAATCACCTGAGCCAACACCAACACTTAATGTAAGTGGTATATTCCTTTTTGATGTTTCTTCACGCACTTGATCCAAAATACTAAATTTCCCTTTCTCCATTTGCGCTAAAATACTTTCATTTAGTACAACGAAGAATCTTTCTGAAGATGCACGTTTCAAATATGCACCATACTTAACAGCCCATTCATTTAGACGTGACGTCACAAGACTTGTTATATTCGTACGTAATTGGTCATCTAATCCTTGTGTAACTTCATCATAGTTATCTAAATAAATAACAGCTAAAACAGTGCGTTGATCTTCATACATCTTTTCAATTTCTGTTTGTTCCGTTACATCAAAGAAATAAATTAGTTTTTCTTCTTTCCTTACAAAAACACGAAACTTACGATTATTTAAAGAAACTATATCGTCAGAAGTTTCCCCCTTAATAAAAAGGAGTAATGTTTCTGATACATCGTAAAGGTGCCAACCAGCTAATGCATGCTGCCCCAAACATGATGATAAATAAGGATTCGCCCAATCAATCCCATAATCCTTATTGTATAACAAAATACCAATTGGCATTTGGTTAAATGCTTCATTACTCACTTTCTTTACCCTTGTAATCATATCTGTCGTATGTTTTTCAAAATTCCTTTGAAAAGTAAGTTCGAATCGTATAACGAAAAAAAGTACAATACAAAAGATAAAAAAGGCTGATATCCCCATAATTAAATGAAAGTAACAGAGGAGTGAAATTAGCACGAATACAAAAAATGCCAATACGTAAACAGGATATAAAAACCACTGTTTCTTATAAAATTCAGGCATGTATACAACTCCTATAAAGTAAAACTAACTCACTTTCCAGTTAGTTAAACAAATTAAAATAGTGTAAGGAATATTATTTTATTCCCCTATTTTAGAACGCAATGAAATCCCTAAATCAATTATACCTAAGATTGTTACAAGAGGAAACATCATCGGAATAAACATGCAGACAATAAAACTAATAATAGGAACACCTTTAGTAAATCCTTTTCTATGTGCCAAAAAGGCGATAAATGTCAAACCTTGCAGTACGAGCAATAGTGCAAAGATTACATATAGGTTAGAAAATACCATATGTAAATATGATGTTGGTTCTACCTTTATAAAAGTTGCTAACAAAATAAATATGACGTAATACCAAATAATACTCTTTGGCAATTGTATGTCTTTAAATTTAGGCCACGGTATAACGTCATGCTTTAGTTTTCTCAAAACACTACCTGATATCATAACTGTAATCCAAGAAAAACATACAGAAACCATTACAAGCAAACTTGGGAATAACGTTTGTAACACATCATTAAATTGTGCAAATAATTCTTTTTGCTCTTTACTAATAGGCATACCTGCAGCAGTAACTATCTTTTCACTTTGCGCCATACTTTCATTAAACATATTTTGCATTTGCTTCATTAAATCTATGTTAAAAAACTTTATACTCGCAATATAAATGAGCATAATACCAATTAAGTACGCAAGCGTCCCCGCCATTAAAGTTTCTACCGGCTTTTTTCGTTTTTTATACATATATCCTAAAACGATACCTATCAATCCAAACATAGTTGTCTTTACTAGGTTCATCGGCTGACTGACAATAACAGTAATAAAAAGCGCCGCAGTAAAAACTATAAAGGCGCTAGATAATCTATATCTTATCGTTAGCAATATAAATGGCAATGGCAACGCAAACGTTACAACTGTACCTAAAATTGGAACATACATAGATATAAGCAATAACATTGCATATATCGCTAACAGTGCTGCACCCTCAGTAATAAATTTCGTATTCTTCATCATCTAACCTCTCTTTCAAAAAAAGAAAAGCATAGCAAAATGCACAGTAGAGTCCGACTCTACTGTGCATTTCATACGCTATTATTCACCAACATATGGTAAAAGTGCCATTTGACGAGCACGTTTAATTGCAACTGTAAGTTTGCGTTGGTATTTCGCGCTTGTTCCTGTTACACGACGAGGTAAAATTTTACCGCGCTCAGAAACGAAACGTTTTAATAAATCAACATCTTTATAGTCAATGCGAGTGATGCCGTTAGATGTGAAGAAACACACCTTACGACGCTTCGCACGTCCACCTTTGCGTCCTGCCATGTCTATTCCCTCCATTCTTTGTTAAAAATAGCCGATTCACACCATTAAAATGGTAAATCGTCGTCCGAAATGTCAATCGGTTGACCAACATTCGAAAATGGATCGTCATTCTTCGTAAATCCAGAGTTACCTTGATTACCTTGGTTACCTGAATTACTAGATTGACCAAATGGGTTAGAGCTTTGGTTACCGAAACCAGCTCCTGATGGTTGCTGATTGAATGAACCACGTTGCTCCCCACCGCCATTACGCGGCTCTAAAAATTGTACGCTCTCCGCAAGAACTTCTGTTACATATACACGTTTACCATCTTGTCCATCGTAATTACGAGTTTGAAGACGTCCGTCTACGCCTGCTAAGCTACCTTTTTTCAAATAATTTGCCACGTTTTCTGCTTGTTTACGCCATATTACACAATTAATAAAGTCAGCTTCACGCTCACCTTGTTGATTCGCAAATGCGCGATTCACAGCTAACGTAAAAGTAGCTACTGCAACACCATTGGGCGTGTAACGTAAGTCAGGGTCCTTAGTTAAACGACCAACGAGGATAACACGATTCATCAATCGAACCACTCTCCCTTATATATCAATTATTTTTCTTCTTCTTTAACAACGATATGACGAAGGATATCTTCGTTGATCTTAGCTAAACGGTCGAATTCGTTAATCGCCTCTGAGTTAGAGTTCACGTTTAAGATCATGTAGAAACCTTCACGTAAGTCGTTGATTTCGTAAGCTAAACGACGCTTACCCCACTCTTTCGTGTTAATGATTTCTGCACCATTGTTTGTTAAAACACCTGCAAAACGTTCAACTAAAGCTTTTTGAGCTTCTTCTTCAACGCCAGGACGAATGATGTACATAATTTCGTACTTTCTCATTACACTTTCACCTCCTTTTGGTCTAAACGGCCCATAATGGGCAAGGAGCAATTAATTTATAGTAATTACTCACGAGTTTAGATTATATCATAGTAAGTTATATGAATCAACTCACCAATACGTAAAAAACTTGGCAAACACATAATATATTTGCCAAGCTCATATCTTTATTTTTCCTAGGAAATATTAAATTAAACGTTGAAGCGGAAGTGCATAACATCTCCGTCTTTTACGATATACTCTTTTCCTTCTAAACGTACTTTTCCAGCTTCTTTTGCAGCTGTCATAGAACCGTTTGTCATTAAATCATCATAAGAAACTGTTTCTGCGCGAATAAATCCACGCTCAAAGTCTGTATGAATTACGCCAGCACATTGTGGTGCCTTCATACCTTGTTTAAACGTCCATGCACGTACTTCTTGCACACCAGCTGTGAAGTAAGTAGCAAGTCCTAATAAATCATATGCAGCACGAATTAATTGATCTAAACCAGATTCTTCAATGCCTAGTTCTTCAAGGAATACTTTTTTCTCTTCCTCGTCTAGCTCAGCGATTTCTTCTTCGATTTTTGCACATACAACGATTACTTGAGAATTTTCATTTGCTGCAAATTCTTTTACCATTTGTACATATTTATTGTCAGAAGGATCCATAATATCATCTTCACTTACGTTTGCTACATATAGCATTTCTTTCGTTGTAAGTAAATGAAGGCCTTTAACAATCTTCATTTGCTCTTCTGTAAATTCAACAGTACGAGCTGGTTTTCCCTCTTCAAAAGCTTCTTTTAAACGAACTAAAATTTCATGCTCATATACAGCTTCTTTATCTTTTTGTCTTGCTAACTTCGCAACTCGTTCGATACGCTTATCAACAGATTCCAAATCCGCTAAGATTAGTTCTAAGTTAATTGTTTCAATGTCATCAATTGGATCTACTTTTCCTGAAACGTGCGTAATATTTTCATCTTCAAAACAACGAACAACTTGGCAAATTGCATCTACTTGACGAATGTGAGATAAGAATTTATTTCCTAACCCTTCACCTTTACTCGCACCTTTTACGATACCTGCAATATCAGTAAATTCAAATACAGTCGGAACAGTTTTTTTCGGTTCTACTAATTCCGTTAATTTATTTAAACGCTCATCTGGTACTTCTACAATCCCTACGTTTGGATCGATTGTACAGAATGGATAGTTCGCAGATTCTGCTCCTGCTTGTGTAATTGCATTAAATAAAGTGGACTTACCTACGTTAGGTAATCCAACAATCCCAGCCGTTAATCCCATATTTTTCACTCCTATGTCTCAATCTTTCATCATTATAGATAGTAACGAAAAAAATGACAAGTTTCCACCAAATGAAAAAAAGCAACGGCTGTCTACTGCAGCCGTTGCTTTTTCACTATTCTTCGTGCTTCACAAGTATTTTTTTTACCTTGCGATCAAACTCTCTTCGAGGAATCATTACCGAATGGTCACACCCCTCGCACTTAACGCGGATATCCATTCCCATACGAATAATCTTCCAGCGATTTTCACCACATGGATGGGCTTTCTTCATTTCCACAACATCGTACAAGTTATATTGCTTTTGCTCCATTCTCTAAATCCCTCCCACTATTAAATTGCTTTTTCACTAACTAATTCTTCGCGACTATATAAAACCATACGTGGGTATGGAATTTCAATCCCATGTAAATCAAGACGATTTTTAATCTCTTTGCGAAGAGCCCTCGCAATAACTGCATGCTGCATCGGCTCAACTTCAGCAATAACACGTAATACAACTTCAGACGCTGCCAATGTTTGAACACCTAGCAATTGAGGTGTTGTTACCATTTTCTCATATTTTCCTGGTAATTCTACTAATAAATCTTCAATAACTTGCTCCGCTCGTACTATATCACTTTCATAAGAAATAGATACATCAACAAATGCTACACTATTACTAACGGAAAAGTTCGTTACTTGTACAATGCTACCATTTGGTATTATATGAATTTCACCTGTCCAGCTTTTCATCTTCGTTGTACGTAGTCCAATTTCCAAAACAGTTCCTTCAAATTGCCCTATTCTTACATAATCACCTACTGAAAATTGATCCTCTAACAAAATAAATAATCCTGTAATAACATCTTTAACTAAACTTTGTGCACCAAAACCGACTGCTAAACCAATTACCCCAGCACCGGCTAATAGACCTGATGCATTAATATCAAACACACCTAAAATCGCAATTAACATAATGAACATAACAACGTATGCCACAATATTTTCAAGCAACTTCGCTACCGTAACTGTACGACGTTCTGAAATTTGAATCGGCGAACGGCTTCCCATACGAAACGCATTTCGTACAATTGCCCTTGCAACTCGCACAACGATTGCACCAAGTATTAAAATAACGATTATTTTTAGTGACTTCACACCTATATTCGTCCAATCAATGGACTCAAACCATTTCAACGCTAAATCCATGTCCCTCTACCTCTCTAGCTAAAATTTCTTTTTAGTTATCCTTATTATTGTATCAGAACTCTCTCTGATTTCTGAAAAAAATTTATGACTTTAATTCCATTTGTTAACTTCCATTCAGGTATAAAATGAAACGAATATATATATACTAGTACTATTATTTCCATTTTCATTCACAGTTTGTAGAAAGTATGCACTTATAATTTTCCATTTCACACACCATATAACATATTGTGAAAATTTATTAAAAGGATGGGTGCTTCATGAATATTAGAAGTTTTCGCTTACCTTTTTTTGAAAAAGAAACTCAAAATGTTATGCATCATGACTTAGAAGCCTCTGAGACAATCAGTAATTTCTTACTTTCCCATATTCCCATTAAGACTAATATGCCACTCATTCTCGTTTGTATCGGAACAGACCGTTCCACCGGTGATGCACTTGGTCCATTAGTTGGTACTAAACTAGAACAAATTGAAATCAAAAACCTTCAAGTATTCGGCACACTAGACGAACCAATACATGCACTAAATCTAGAGGAAAAAATTCAGAATATACAGAAAGAAAACCCTACTTCATTTATTATTGCTGTTGATGCATGTTTAGGAAAATCTCAAAGTATCGGTTCTATAACTACCGGAAAGGGTCCCAGTAAACCTGGAGCTGCGATGAATAAGAAATTACCTGAAATTGGTGATTTGCATATTCATGGCATCGTAAATTTAAATGGTTTCATGGAGTTTTTCGTACTTCAAAATACAAGACTAAGTTTAGTTATGAAGATGGCCGATGTAATTGCACAAAGTATAAAAGAAACCGATCAAAAATTATCTGCATTAAAAAAAGCAAACCATCTATAAACAATAAGATGGTTTGCTTTTTAATTTCCCTTTGATAATAATTCTAAAATTCGATTTAAATCTTCTTTATTAAAAAATTCGATTTCGATTTTACCTTTTTCTTTTTTCGTTTCTTTAATTTTTACATCCGTACCAAACTTTTCTCTTAAAAACGTTTCACGCTCTACAAAAAATATATTTCTTTCTTTTTTCACTTGTTGTGTTTCACGTGAAACACGTTGATTAATTTCCTGGACAATTTGTTCCAATTGGCGAACATTCAGTCCTTCTTTTTCAATTCGCTTCAATAAAGATTTCAACTGTTCTTCATCTTTTATTGTAAGTAAAGTTCTTCCATGAGCCATTGAAAGTTGACCGTTTGCAATCATATCTTGAACGAATGAAGGGAGGCTTAACAAACGAGTATAATTTGCGATATAAGGCCTGCTTTTACCAAGACGTTTTGCTAATTGTTCTTGTGTTACATTTAGCTCGTTCATTAACATCTGATATGCCATTGCCTCTTCCATAGGATTTAAATCTTCTCGTTGTAAGTTTTCAAGCAAAGCAAATTCCATCATTTGCTGCTCATTTAATTGCCTTACGACAGCAGGCACTTTCTCAAGTCCGGCCTCTTTAGCAGCACGATATCTTCTTTCACCTGCAACTATTTCATATCCTTTAATACTCTTTCGAGCAATTAAAGGTTGCAATATACCGTGCTCTTTAATAGAAGCCGCTAATTCCTGAATCGCTTCTTTATTGAAATATTTACGTGGTTGATATGGATTCGGCCTTAATTCAGTTACTATAATCTCCTGAATTGTTTCTTCTTCTTTCACATCTAAATCTGGAAAAAACACGTTGATTCCTCTTCCTAATCCCTTAGCCACCTGCAATCACTTCCTCTGCTAAATCTAAATATACTTCTGCTCCTCTTGATTTAGCGTCATACTGCATAATTGGTTTTCCATGACTTGGTGCCTCACTTAAGCGAACATTACGAGGAATAATCGAACGATATACTTTATCTCTAAAGTATTTTTTCACTTCATCTATAACTTGAATTCCTAAATTTGTACGAGCATCCAACATCGTTAACAATACACCTTGAATTGCTAAATTTTTATTTAAATGCTTTTGCACAAGTCGAACTGTATTTAATAGCTGACTTAACCCTTCCAGCGCGTAATATTCACACTGTACAGGAATAATAACAGAATCTGCTGCTGTTAATGCATTAATCGTTAATAACCCTAAGGATGGGGGACAGTCAATAATAATATACTCATATTCATCACGAATTGGCTGTAACGCTCTTTGCAAGCGTACTTCCCGGGAAATGGTTGGTACCAATTCAATTTCAGCACCAGCCAATTGAATTGTAGCGGGTAGAACATCTAAGTTTTCAGTTGCGGTTTTCCGTATGGCACCTTGAACATCTGCATCTTCTACAAGAACATTATAAATACATTGATCTAATTCAGACTTTTCAATCCCTACACCAGTCGTTGCATTTCCTTGAGCATCAATATCTACGAGAAGGACTTTTTTTCCTACTTGTGCCAATCCAGCCCCTAAATTAACGGATGTTGTTGTTTTTCCAACACCGCCTTTTTGATTAGCAATAGCAATGATTTTTCCCATGATGTCACCTACTTTCAACCTTTCTTTCTTATTCTAGAAACAATTACGTTTATTGTAACATGAAATAAAAGTTTTTCTTTTATGTCCTTATTAAACTTCAAAATTTATTTCTAAACTCCTTCTTGCTTTAACAAGAAAATATAGTAAAAGAGACCTCTCCAATAGGATAAGGTCTCTAGCACGTAATTATTTTTTCTTCGGAATTTTAATCGTAATTTGATAGTATTCATCAAACTCTTCTTCCGCAGAATTAACATTCAAACCACTATTAGCAACCATTTGTAATGATTGTCTAATCGTGTTCATAGCAATTCTCGCATCTCGACTTACTGCTTTTTGCTTCGCTTTGCGCTTTGGTTTTACTTCTTCTAATAACTTTGCAATTCGTTCTTCTGTTTGCTTTACATTCAATTGCTTCTCCACAATCTCTTGTAAAACCTTCAGTTGTAATTCCTCATTCTTCAAAGGAATAAGGGCGCGAGCATGCCGTTCTGTAATACTTTTTTCTAATAATGCACTTTTGATTTCTTCAGGCAATTTTAATAATCGCAATTTATTTGCGACTGTCGATTGTCCTTTTCCAAGTCGTTGTGCCAATGCTTCTTGTGTTAAATTATGTAACTCAATCAGCTTTTGATATGCCACAGCTTCCTCAATTGCTGTTAATTCCTCACGTTGCAAATTTTCAATTAACGCTACAGAAGCTGTCTCAGTATCATTTAAATTCTTTATTATTGCAGGAACTTTTTCCCACCCTAACTTTGTTGCTGCGCGGAAACGCCTTTCCCCGGCAATAATCTCGTACTTATCATCCTCATACTGTCTCACAACAATCGGCTGGATAAGCCCATGTGTACGAATCGTTAATGCTAGCTCCTCAATACGTGCATCGTCAAAAACTGTTCGTGGTTGATAACGGTTAGGGGTAATGTTTACTATCGGAATTTCCTGTATTTCTTCATATACCTTTTTAGCTATTTCTTCATGGCTTTCGTCTTGTAATTCGAATTCGCTCTCTTTATCTCCAAAGCCAAATAAACGAGAAAACGTATTTTTCATACATATTCCACCACCTTTTAGGCCTATTGACTGTTCTACATAAAATGTTTCCTATGAAACATTTACGTTTTCATTTATATAATTTAATCTTACGTCTAATAAGATTTATTTTTCAATAGGTAATTTATTGGGCGTTCCCGGTTTGCGTGGATATTTCTTTGGTGTCTTGCGCTTTTTCTCGATTAATAAAATATTACGCTCGCTTTCTTCAAACGGTAATTGGAACGTAGACATTTCTTTCAATTCTCCGCCAAGTACCTCTAAAGCATATTTGCCATTTTCGATTTCTTCGTTCGCCGCTGCACCTTTCATTGCAATGAATGTTCCCCCTACTTTTACAAGTGGTAAACATAGCTCACTTAATACAGAAAGACGTGCAACTGCACGTGCCATTACAATATCGTATGCTTCACGTACACCTTCTTTTTTTCCAAATGTTTCAGCACGATCATGACAAAATGCAACATCACTTAATTCTAACTTTTGCGCTAAGTGATTTAAGAAATTAATACGTTTTTGTAATGAATCTACAATTGTTACTTTTAAGTGCGGGAAACAGATTTTTAAAGGGATACTTGGGAATCCAGCTCCTGCTCCAACATCACAAATAGAAAATGGTTTCGAAAAATCATAATAAAAAGCCGCTGTAACAGAATCAAAAAAGTGTTTTAAGTATACTTCTTCTTTCTCCGTAATAGCCGTTAAGTTCATTTTTTCATTCCACTCTACTAATGTTTCAAAATAGATTCCGAACTGCTCTAACTGTCTAGAAGAGAGGGAAATACCCTTCTCTTCTAGCATAGATTGAAATTGTTCTATGTTCATCTAGCAATATCTCCTTACTATGTTATTGGTTCGATACTCGTGCAATTTTTCCTTGTTCAATGTAAATAAGCAAAATTGAAACATCAGCTGGATTTACACCAGAAATACGTGAAGCTTGCCCCATTGAAAGCGGACGAACATCTTTCAATTTCTGTCTTGCTTCTGAGGCAAGGCTAGAAATCGCATCATAATCAATATCCACAGGAATTTTTTTGTTTTCCATTTTCTTCATACGTTCTACTTGCTGTAAAGATTTCTCGATATATCCTTCGTACTTGGTCTGAATTTCAACTTGTTCCGTAATTTCATCACTTAATGCTACTTCACTTGGTACTAAAAGATGAATATGCTCATATGTCACCTCTGGACGACGTAATAAGTCACTTGCACGTATTCCATCTTTCAATTCACTTCCGCCAATACTACGAATTAATTCTTGAACTTCAGGACGCGGTTTAATAAAAATACTCTCTAACCGTTCCTTCTCCTGTTCAATTTGTAACTTTTTATTTGTAAATCGCTCATAGCGATCTTCTTTAATTAAGCCAATTTCACGACCAACTTCAGTTAAACGAAGGTCAGCATTATCATGGCGTAATAATAGGCGATATTCTGCACGAGACGTTAATAAACGATATGGTTCATTTGTACCTTTCGTTACAAGGTCATCAATTAAGACACCAATATAAGCATCAGCACGACCTAAAATAACTTCTTTTTTACCTAAAGAACGACACGCTGCATTAATCCCAGCCATAAGCCCTTGTCCTGCTGCTTCTTCGTAACCAGAAGTTCCGTTAATTTGTCCTGCTGTATATAAATTTTTAATTTTTTTCGTTTCAAGTGTTGGCCATAGTTGAGTTGGTACGATCGCATCATATTCAATTGCATAACCCGTACGCATCATTTCAACATTTTCCAGGCCAGGAATTGTTCTAAGCATTGCACGCTGTACATCTTCTGGTAAGCTCGTCGATAAGCCTTGTACATATACTTCTTGTGTATTACGTCCTTCTGGCTCTAAGAAAATTTGATGACGTGGTTTATCATTAAATCTTACTACCTTGTCTTCAATTGAAGGGCAATATCTAGGCCCTGTTCCTTTAATCATACCAGAATACATAGCTGAGCGATGTAAGTTTTCATCTATTAAACGATGTGTTTCTGTACTTGTATACGTTAACCAACATGGAATTTGATCCATAATAAATTTTGTCGTTTCAAAAGAGAAAGCACGTGGCTTATCATCACCTGGTTGAATTTCTGTTTTACTATAATCAATCGTATTACTGTTTACACGCGGAGGTGTACCTGTTTTAAATCTAACAAGATCAAAACCAAGTTCCTCTAAGTGTTCAGATAATGTAATAGATGGTTGCTGATTATTTGGACCACTTGAATATTTTAAATCTCCCATAATAATCTCACCACGTAAAAATGTTCCCGTTGTAATTACAACTGTTTTCGCTGTATATTCAGCACCAGCTTGCGTAATTACCCCTTTACATAAACCATCTTCAATAATTAAACGCTCTACCAGACCTTGAAACAACGTTAAGTTTGGTGTTTCTTCAATTGTTTTCTTTAATTCATGCTGGTAAGAGAATTTATCAGCTTGTGCACGAAGCGCGCGTACAGCTGGTCCTTTACCCGTATTTAACATACGCATTTGAATATGTGTTTTATCAATATTGCGTCCCATTTCTCCGCCTAATGCATCAATTTCACGAACAACAATCCCTTTTGCTGGTCCACCAACAGAAGGGTTACATGGCATGAACGCTACCATATCTAAGTTAATTGTTAACATTAATGTTTTTGAGCCCATTCGTGCTGCCGCAAGACCAGCTTCACATCCTGCATGACCTGCACCGATTACTATGACATCATATAAACCGGCATTGTATCCCATTGTTTATTCCTCCTAATAACCTCTATCTTACTAAATCATCTCTGATTAAAGTTTTACTTTATTTTCCTAAACAAAATTGAGAGAACAATTGGTCAATTAAGCTTTCATGGACAGTATCACCAGTAATTTCACCAAGTATTTCCCACGCTCTTGTTAAATCAATTTGAACCATATCAATCGGAACACCATTTTCTATCGCTTCAATTGCATCGTTAATTGTTCTTCCTGCTTGTGTTAATAATCCGATATGTCTCGCATTAGACACGTATGTCATATCCGCAGAATCAATTGTTCCTTCAAAGAATAAATCAGCTATTGCCTTTTCAAGCTCATCTATTCCTTGCTCCTCAATTAAAGATGTTGTAATAACACGATTGCCTACCGCTAAATCTGTAACACGTTCCATATCAATTTCTTGCGGTAAATCTGTCTTATTTACAATAACAATGAAATCTTTTCCTTGTACGGCACGGAATAGATCCTCATCTTCATTTGTTAAAGCCTCGCTATAATTCACTACAATTAACACTAAGTCTGCTTGGCTCATCATTTCCTTCGAACGCTCTACACCAATTCGTTCAACAATATCTTCCGTTTCACGAATTCCGGCTGTATCTATAAGTTTAAGTGGTACACCACGCACATTAACGTACTCTTCAATAACATCACGAGTTGTTCCTGCAATATCAGTTACAATTGCCTTTTTCTCCTGAACAAGACTATTTAATAGCGATGATTTCCCAACGTTAGGTCTACCGATAATCGCGGTAGAAATGCCTTCACGTAAAATCTTTCCTTGCTTCGATGTTTCTAATATCTTTGCAATTTCAGCACGGACATGTGTAGCTTTCTCAATTAGAATATTATGCGTCATCTCTTCTACATCATCATATTCTGGGTAATCTATATTCACTTCAATATGAGCTAATGTTTCTAATATTTCTTGACGCAGATGGCCGATTAATTTAGATAATCGTCCTTCCATTTGGTTAATCGCTACATTCATAGCACGATCTGTTTTCGCACGGATTAAGTCCATAACAGCTTCTGCTTGTGACAAATCAATACGTCCATTTAAAAAAGCACGTTTTGTAAATTCACCAGGCTCTGCCAGTCGTACTCCTTGCGCTAAAATAAGCTGTAATACTTTATTTACCGAAACAAGTCCACCATGACAGTTAATTTCTACTATATTTTCACGCGTAAAAGTCCTTGGTGCACGCATAATGGACACCATAACTTCTTCAATAACTTGATTTGTATCTAAATCGACAATATGACCATAATGAATTGTATGAGAAGAAACCTGTGTTAAATCCTTCCCTTTAAAAATACGATCGACTTTCTCAATCGCATCATCCCCACTTACTCGAACAATGGCAATTGCACCTTCCCCAAGTGCTGTGGAAATTGCGGCAATTGTATCAAATTCCATGTCCTTTCACCTCACTTGCTTATTTATCTCTATTTCAACATGAATTTTTTCCGTCACTAAATTATTAGGATACCATAACGAACCTATCTACAAAAGAATAATAACTCATTTTATTATGTCCTTATGTAAAAAACACTAAACTTATTCACAGTGGATAAGTTTAGTGTTTTTTAGTTATCCACATTTATTTTCTCCTCAAAAAAACCGGCACTCAATTGAGTAACCGGTCACTTGGAAGATATTACAACATACCGATGTGGTTCTTTTCCTTCAGAAGTTGTAATGATATTTTGATGATTAGATAATGCTTGGTGAATAATTTTTCGTTCGAAAGAAGGCATTGGTTCTAGAACAACTCTTTTTTTCGTACTCACTACTTGTTTTGCTAATCGATAGGAAAGAGATTCTAACGTATTTTTTCTTTTACTACGATAGTTTTCAGCATCCAGTGTAATACCAATATATTGCTTTGTATTACGGTTCGCAACAAGCTTTGTTAAATACTGTAAAGAATTCAACGTATTCCCTCTTTTACCAATTAAAACACCAATATTTTCACCAGAAATTGTAAATTCAACTTCGCGTCCTTTTACAATTTTTCTAATCTCAACTTCCACACCCATATTTTGAATAACATTTTTTAAATATTCTTCACATTCTTGGATTGGATCTTTTTTCAATACAACTTCTACAACAGCGGGGCGATTCCCAAATAAACCTAGGAACCCCCTCTTACCCTCATCGATAATATTTATATCTACTCGATCTTTCGAAGCATTTAATTGTCTTAAAGCATCTTGTACTGCCAGCTCGACTGTTTGTCCTTTAGCAGTAATCATACTCACTTGCTTGATCCTCCTGCCTTACTAGCCTTAATGTCAGGCCCTTTGATCATATACATTTGAGCGATACCAAAGATATTACCAACTACCCAGTACAATGATAGTGCTGCTGGGAAGTTAATTGCAAAGACTAAAATCATAATTGGCATAAGCCAAATCATCATTGCCATTTGCGGATTTTGTCCAGCCGTTCCTGCCATTGCAAGCTTTTGCTGAATAAACGTCGTAATAGCTGCAACAATTGGAAGGATATAGAACGGATCCGCCTGTCCTAAATCGAACCATAAAAATGTATGTTCACTAATTGCTGTTGTTCTCATAATCGCATGATAAAACGCGAATAAAATAGGCATCTGAACAAATATTGGTAAACATCCTGCTAATGGGTTTACACCATTCTTTTGATATAACTGCATCATTTCTTGTTGTAGTTTTTGCTGTGTTGCTTGATCTTTAGAACTATATTTCTCTTTTAATTTCACCATTTCTGGTTGTAACGCCTGCATTGCTTTCGTACTCTTCGTTTGTTTAATCATTAATGGTAATAATGCAAAACGAATGATAAGAGTTGTAACAACGATTGCTAAACCGTAATTACTACCAAATAATTCTGCAAAATACGTGATTAACTGAGAAAGCGGGTATACGAAATATTCATTCCAAATCCCAGTGCTTTTCGGTGTAATCGGCTGATTTGTTTCACTACAACCGGTAGCGATTGCCATTAACATAATAACCATGGCTAATAAACCTATTTTCTTTTTCAAAGCCTGCTCCTCCTTGTTTCGGTATGTATATAGTGTAATTCATTTCCTTACGCTACTTTTTTATTCTTTTCATACCAGAGCGTTTAAAGACATGAATTAAGCTTTTCTTTAACTCTTCATATGTCATCTCTGCACAAGGCTTCCTTGCTATTATAACAAAATCTTTTCCAGAATCTATCTCATCTTTTAATTCTATAATCGATTGGCGAATCATACGCTTAATTCGATTACGCACTACTGCATTTCCTATTTTCTTACTAACAGAAAGACCAATGCGAAAATGCGGCTGTTTTTCTTTATCTAATTTGTATACAACAAACTGGCGATTGGCATTTGATTGTCCTTTTTGGAAAACAGCCTGGAATTCATCATTCTTTTTTATACGATTTTTTTTCTTCATATCATTTGACACTCCTGTATTTCATCAGCGGAAACTCATTATTATTAGAAAAAAAGACCACTGAACGTTCAGTGGTCTACGCAGATAATACTTTTCTTCCTTTACGACGACGAGCTGCAAGCACTCTACGTCCGTTTGCTGTGCTCATACGGCTGCGGAAACCATGTACTTTGCTGCGCTTACGTTTATTTGGTTGGTAAGTTCTTTTCATTATATGACACCTCCCTGAGGAATATCTGTTAAAGACAGTCTAATAAATTATAGTAAATCAAATAGGAAAATGTCAATGGTTCTCGAAATTTTCATCAAATATTCATTTTCAACCTATTCACATACTTTTTCACAGTCCCTATATTTCCTTGTGGATAAATATTTTTTCTCTTTTTTATATCCACAAACTCTTTTTTTACTTTTACACAGTATATCGTGTTGTGGACAAGTTTATTCCACAAGGTATTGATTTTGTGGATAACTTTCTTAAATTCATTGCTATAGCTGCTTTTTTTTGATATTATAGTTGTGTTTTCACTTTGAATAAGTTTTCCACACCTTTATTTTATCCACAATTTGTGCATAACATGTGGATAGTTTAAATCACATGTGAGTAAATAGTTGTCCACATGTGTTATTTTGTCGAAAACTCTATCTCGGATACTAACGACGTTTTTATATTTTAAAATACGTTTCGTATAAATATGCATTAGAAATATTTACAGGTTGTACAATTGTTGCGCAACCTTATTCTTTTACCATCTTTGTAAAGGAGGGACACCTTTGGAAAATATCTCTGATTTATGGAATAGTGCCTTAAAAGAATTAGAAAAAAAGGTAAGCAAGCCAAGTTATGAAACATGGTTAAAATCAACAACTGCTCATAACTTAAAAAAAGATGTATTAACTATTACAGCTCCAAATGAATTCGCTCGTGACTGGCTAGAATCTCATTATTCGGAACTAATCTCCGAAACACTTTATGATTTAACAGGGGCAAAACTAGCTATTCGTTTTATCATTCCCCAAAGTCAGGCAGAAGAGGATATAGATCTCCCTTCTGTTAAGCAAAAACACGCCCATGATGAGTCTAATCACTTACCACAGAGTATGTTAAACCCAAAATATACATTTGATACATTTGTTATTGGCTCTGGTAATCGTTTTGCACATGCTGCTTCTTTAGCTGTAGCTGAAGCACCAGCTAAAGCCTATAATCCGCTCTTTATTTACGGGGGCGTTGGACTTGGAAAAACACATTTAATGCACGCAATTGGGCATTATGTAATTGAACACAACCCAAATGCAAAAGTTGTATATTTATCATCTGAAAAATTTACAAATGAATTTATTAATTCAATTCGTGATAATAAAGCTGTCGATTTTCGTAATAAATATCGTAATGTAGATGTCTTATTGATAGATGATATTCAATTTCTTGCTGGAAAAGAACAAACACAGGAAGAGTTTTTCCATACATTTAATGCGTTACATGAAGAAAGTAAACAAATTGTGATTTCAAGCGATAGACCACCAAAAGAAATCCCAACTTTAGAAGATCGCCTTCGTTCTCGCTTTGAATGGGGGTTAATTACGGACATTACGCCACCAGATTTAGAAACTAGAATCGCAATTTTACGTAAAAAAGCAAAAGCAGAAGGTCTTGATATACCAAATGAAGTTATGCTTTATATCGCAAATCAAATCGATTCAAATATTCGTGAACTAGAGGGTGCACTTATTCGAGTTGTAGCTTATTCATCTTTAATTAATAAAGATATGAATGCTGATTTAGCGGCTGAAGCGCTTAAAAATATTATTCCAAACTCTATACCTAGAATTATTTCTATTTCTGATATTCAAAAGGCTGTTGGGGGCGTCTATCAAGTAAAATTAGAAGATTTCAAAGCAAAAAAACGGACCAAATCCGTTGCATTTCCTCGCCAAATTGCGATGTATTTATCACGTGAACTTACGGACTCATCTTTGCCAAAAATAGGTGAAGAATTTGGTGGCCGCGATCATACAACAGTAATCCATGCTCACGAAAAAATTTCGAAGCTATTAAAAACGGATACTCAATTACAAAAACACGTTGAAGAAGTTAAGGATATTTTAAAATAGTAGTAGCTGAATAGTGTGAATAACTTAGCTTATTTTACGCACAGTCTATCCACATGTAGATAGACTGTTTTTACATCTTTAAACAGGGTTATCCACATATCCACAAGCCCTATTACTATTACTACTACTTTTTTATCTTTATTAAATAAATAAAATCTTATACTTACCGGAGGTTTTTCGTTATGCGTTTTACAATACAAAAAGACTATCTTGTAAGAAGTGTACAAGATGTAATGAAGGCAGTTTCTTCTCGTACAACAATTCCAATTCTTACAGGGATTAAAGTTGTAGCAACTGAAGAAGGAGTTACTTTAACAGGTAGTGATGCAGACATCTCTATCGAATCATTTATCCCAGTCGAAGATGCTGGAAAAGAAATTGTGGAAATTGAACAATCAGGAAGTATTATTTTACAAGCAAAATATTTTAGTGAGATCGTAAAAAAATTACCTAAAGAAACTGTCGAAATTTCTGTGGAAAATCATTTTATGACAAAAATAAAATCTGGAAAATCAGAGTTCAACTTAAATGGTTTAGATGCTGCTGAATATCCGTTATTACCACAAATCGAAGAACATCATGTATTTAAGGTTCCAACAGATTTACTAAAGCACATGATTCGTCAAACAGTATTTGCAGTTTCAAGTTCTGAAACAAGACCGATCTTGACAGGTGTAAACTGGAAGGTATATAACAGCGAGCTAACTTGTATTGCAACAGATAGTCACAGACTAGCACTTCGTAAAGCAAAAATCGAAGGGTATAATATTGCCGATGAATTTCAAGCGAATGTCGTTATTCCTGGTAAGAGCTTAAGTGAATTAAGTAAAATTCTAGATGAATCTGAAGAAATGGTAGATATCGTTATTACGGAGTATCAAGTATTATTCCGTACAAAACATTTATTATTCTTCTCAAGATTATTAGAAGGAAATTATCCAGATACAACGCGTTTAATTCCAGCTGAAAGTAAAACTGATATATTTGTAAATACAAAAGAATTTTTACAAGCGATTGATCGTGCGTCGTTGTTAGCAAGAGATGGTCGTAACAACGTTGTTAAATTATCGACATTAGAACAACAGATGTTAGAGATTTCTTCGAATGCACCAGAAATCGGAAAAGTAGTAGAAGAGGTTCAATGTGAAAATGTAGATGGAGAAGAATTAAAAATATCTTTTAGTGCAAAATATATGATGGACGCATTAAAGGCTTTAGACAGTACAGAAATTAAAGTTAGTTTTACTGGAGCGATGAGACCGTTTTTAATTCGCACAGTAAATGATGATTCCATTATCCAATTAATTTTACCAGTCCGTACTTACTAAGTAAGGATTAAGGGTTGCTAGTGTAAAGGTACTAGTGACCCTTATTTGATTTGTGGGGTATTACTTTCCTAATGCTAGTTTATTTAGTACAATGAAAGAATGAACACTTTCAGAAAGTGAGCGATTTTATGAAACTTATTAAGATTTCAACAGAATACATTACACTAGGACAATTTTTAAAGTTAGCTGATGTAATTGATACAGGTGGCGCTGTGAAATGGTTCTTACAAGAATATGAAGTATACGTGAATCAAGAACTTGAAAATAGAAGAGGCCGAAAGTTATATGCAAATGATATTGTTGAAATTCCGGGAAGCGGAACTTTCCAAGTTCAGGCATAAAGGGGGATCCCTTTGTTTATTACAGAAATACAATTAAAAAACTATCGCAATTATGAGCATTTAGAGCTTTCCTTTGAGGATAAAGTCAATGTAATTATTGGTGAAAATGCGCAAGGGAAAACGAATCTGATGGAAGCTATTTATGTATTGGCGATGGCGAAATCTCATAGAACTTCGAACGATCGTGAACTCATTCGTTGGGATGAGGATTATGGTAATATAAAAGGTAGATTACAAAGGCGAAATAGTTCAGTATCCTTAGAATTAAACATTTCAAAAAAAGGTAAAAAGGCAAAGTTAAATCAGTTAGAACAACAAAAATTGAGCCAGTATATTGGTGAAATGAATGTTGTTATGTTTGCCCCAGAAGATTTAAATCTTGTAAAAGGAAGCCCTCAAGTACGAAGACGCTTTTTGGATATGGAACTTGGACAAATAGCTCCGGTCTATTTGTATGAATTAAGTCAATATCAAAAGGTACTCACGCAACGAAATCATTTACTTAAGAAGATGCAAGGGAATAGTAAAAATGAGGAAACGATGTTGGATGTATTTACACTTCAACTTATTGAGCATGGTGCAAAAATTTTGCGAAAACGTTTTGAGTTTTTGCATTTACTACAAGAATGGGCTGCTCCAATTCATCGCGGAATTAGCAGGGGATTAGAGGAGTTAGAAATCGTTTATAAACCAAGTGTAGATGTATCAGAATCAATGGATTTGTCGAAAATAAAAGAAGTATACTATGAAAGTTTTCAATCTGTGAAACAACGTGAAATTTTTCGGGGTACAACTTTACTTGGTCCTCATCGTGATGATTTACAATTCTTCGTTAATAGTAAAAATGTTCAAGTCTTTGGTTCACAAGGACAACAACGAACAACCGCACTATCCCTAAAATTGGCTGAAATTGAATTGATATACTCAGAGGTTAAGGAATATCCAATTCTTTTACTAGATGATGTGTTATCAGAATTAGATGATTATCGTCAATCGCATCTGCTAAATACAATTCAAGGAAAAGTACAAACCTTTGTGACAACGACGAGTGTCGAGGGAATTGAACACGAAACATTGAAAGAAGCGAAAACAATTCATGTAACGAACGGCACGGTAGATTGTGAAATAGACAGAAAATAATTTCTGTTTAAATGGAAAAGTAGGTGATCTTTGTGTCAATGGAACAAAAGCAAATGCAGGAAAATGCATATGATGAAAGTCAGATTCAGGTGTTAGAAGGACTGGAGGCAGTTCGAAAGCGTCCTGGTATGTATATCGGTTCTACAAGTGGAAAAGGTCTTCATCACCTCGTGTGGGAAATTGTTGATAACAGTATTGATGAAGCTTTAGCAGGATATTGTGATGAAATTAATGTCAGTATTGAAGAAGATAATAGTATTGTTGTAACAGATGATGGTCGTGGTATCCCTGTTGGTATACAAGAAAAAATGGGACGTCCCGCTGTAGAAGTTATTATGACGGTACTCCATGCCGGTGGTAAATTTGGCGGTGGTGGTTATAAAGTTTCTGGTGGTTTGCATGGTGTAGGTGCATCTGTTGTAAATGCTTTATCAACAGAATTAGAGGTATTTGTACATCGAGATGGAAAAATACACTATCAAAAATATGAACGTGGGGTCCCGGCTGCAGATTTAAAAGTAATAGGTGAAACTGATCGTACAGGAACGATCACACGCTTTAAGCCAGATTCAGAAATTTTTACAGAGACGACAGAATACGAATTTGATACATTAGCGACTCGTATGCGTGAGTTGGCGTTTTTAAATCGTAATATTAAATTAACAATTGAAGATAAGCGTGAACATAAGCAAAAGAAAGAATTCCATTATGAAGGTGGAATTAAATCATATGTTGAACATTTAAATCGTTCAAAACAACCGATTCATGAAGAACCTGTATATGTTGACGGTTCAAAAGATGGGATTCAGGTTGAGGTTGCTCTTCAATATAACGAAGGCTATACAAATCATATTTATTCATTTACAAATAATATTCATACGTATGAAGGCGGTACACATGAGGTAGGTTTTAAGACTGCTCTAACACGTGTAATTAACGATTATGGTCGTAAAAATAATATTTTAAAAGATGCGGATAGTAATTTAACTGGTGAAGATGTTCGTGAAGGCTTAACAGCAATCGTGTCAATTAAGCATCCAAATCCACAATTTGAAGGACAAACAAAGACGAAACTTGGAAATAGTGAAGCGAGAACGATTACAGAGTCTGTATTCTCAGAGGCGTTTGAAAAGTTCTTACTAGAAAATCCCAATGTTGCACGTAAAATTATAGATAAAGGGACTATGGCAGCACGTGCACGTGTAGCGGCTAAAAAGGCTCGTGAACTAACGCGCCGAAAGAGTGCTCTAGAAGTTTCAAGTTTACCAGGGAAGCTAGCTGATTGTTCTTCTAAAGATCCAGCAATTAGCGAAATTTACATCGTGGAGGGTGACTCTGCGGGCGGATCTGCAAAACAAGGACGCGATCGTCATTTTCAAGCGATTTTACCACTGAAGGGTAAAATTATTAACGTTGAAAAGGCACGTTTAGATAAGATTTTATCAAATGATGAAGTTCGTACAATTATTACAGCAATTGGTACAAATATTGGTGGGGATTTTGCTATTGAAAAAGCTCGCTATCATAAAGTTATTATTATGACAGATGCCGATGTTGATGGTGCACATATTCGTACCCTATTATTAACGTTCTTCTATCGTTATATGCGTCAAATCATTGAGTGTGGATATATATATATCGCACAGCCACCGTTGTTTAAAGTCCAACAAGGTAAAAAAATTCAATATGCTTATAACAATAAAGAACTTGAAAAAATACTAGCTGAATTACCAGCTCAACCTAAGCCTGGGATTCAGCGTTATAAAGGTCTAGGGGAAATGAATCCAACTCAGCTGTGGGAGACGACAATGGACCCAGAAGTACGTTCGTTACTTCAAGTTTCCCTTCAAGATGCAATTGAAGCGGATGAAACATTTGAAATTTTGATGGGTGATAAAGTAGAGCCGCGTCGTAACTTTATCCAAGAAAATGCAAAATACGTGAAAAACCTTGATATTTAAGTGAGTAATGACAGGAATCTAAGTATTCCTGTCTTCTACATATAAATCAATGTATGTGTAACGGAAATGTAAGAGGAGGTGCTCGTTGATGTCAGACAATCAACAACAAGCACGAATTCGAGAAATTAATATTAGTCATGAAATGCGTACCTCATTTTTAGATTACGCAATGAGTGTTATCGTGTCTCGTGCATTACCAGATGTTCGTGATGGATTAAAACCAGTTCATCGTAGGGTTTTATATGCGATGAATGATTTAGGAATTACAGCTGATAAAGCATATAAGAAGTCGGCGCGTATTGTCGGCGAAGTAATTGGTAAGTATCACCCGCACGGTGATTCAGCTGTTTATGAAACAATGGTACGTATGGCACAAGATTTTAGTCAACGTTACATGCTTGTTGATGGACATGGTAATTTCGGTTCTGTTGATGGAGATTCAGCGGCAGCAATGCGTTATACAGAAGCAAGAATGTCTAAGATTTCTATGGAATTAATACGCGATATTACAAAGAATACAATTGATTATCAAGATAACTACGATGGTTCTGAAAGAGAGCCAGTTGTATTACCAGCGCGTTTCCCTAACTTATTAGTCAATGGTACGACGGGTATTGCGGTTGGTATGGCAACAAACATTCCACCGCATCAACTTGGAGAAGTAATTGATGGTGTGTTGGCATTAAGTCATAACCCTGATATCACTATCGCGGAATTAATGGAATATATTCCTGGACCAGACTTCCCAACTTCAGGTTTAATCTTAGGGCGAAGTGGAATTCGAAGAGCTTACGAAACAGGTCGCGGTTCTATTATACTTCGTGCTAAAGTTGAAATTGAAGAGAGAGCAAATGGTAAACAAACTATTATCGTAACAGAACTACCTTATCAAGTTAATAAGGCGCGATTAATTGAAAAGATCGCAGAATTAGTTCGTGATAAGAAAATTGAAGGTATTACAGATTTACGTGATGAATCAGATCGAAATGGTATGCGTATTGTTATGGAAGTACGTCGTGATGCCAATGCCAATGTACTATTAAATAATCTATATAAACATACAGCACTCCAAACAAGTTTCGGTATTAATATGTTGTCTCTTGTAAATGGAGAGCCACAAGTCTTAAATTTAAAACAAAATCTATATTATTATTTAGAGCATCAAAAGGTAGTGATTCGTAGACGTACTGCTTATGAATTAGAGAAAGCAGAAGCGCGTGCTCATATTTTAGAAGGCTTACGAATTGCTTTAGATCATCTTGATGAAGTTATTACTTTAATCCGTAGTTCAAAAACAGCTGATATTGCAAAACAAGGTTTGATGGAACGTTTCGGCTTAAGTGAGAAACAAGCGCAAGCGATTTTAGATATGCGTTTGCAACGTTTAACTGGATTAGAACGCGAAAAAATCGAACAAGAATATCAAGATTTAATGAAGATAATTGCAGAGTTAAAAGCAATTTTAGCAGACGAAGAAAAAGTTCTTGAAATTATTCGCGAGGAATTAGCTGAAGTAAAAGAGCGTTTTAATGATAAGAGAAGAACAGAAATTACAATTGGCGGTATGGAAGCTATAGAGGATGAAGATTTAATCCCAGAACAAAATATCGCAATTACACTTACTCATAATGGTTATATTAAGAGGTTACCGGCTTCTACGTACAAAACACAGAACCGTGGGGGACGTGGTGTACAAGGAATGGGTACGAATGATGATGACTTTGTCGAACATTTATTAACAACGTCTACTCATGATCATATTTTATTCTTCACAAACAAGGGTAAAGTATACCGTACAAAAGGATATGAAATTCCAGAGTATAGTCGTACAGCAAAGGGTATACCGATTATTAATCTATTAGGGGTAGATAAGGGTGAGTGGATCAACGCTATTATTCCAATTCGTGAATTTGGTGACGACCAGTTCTTATTCTTTACAACGAAACAAGGTATCTCTAAGAGAACACCACTTTCATCATTTGCCAATATACGTACAAATGGTTTAATTGCAATTTCTCTTCGTGAAGAGGATGAATTAATCTCTGTACGCTTAACATCTGGTGATAAGGATATTATCGTTGGGACAAGTAACGGTATGTTAATTCGTTTCAATGAGCAAGATGTGCGTTCAATGGGACGTAATGCGGCTGGTGTAAAAGCAATTACATTAGGTGATGAAGATCAAGTTGTAGGTATGGAAATTGTCGAAGAGGATGTAAATGTTCTAATTGTAACGAAAAATGGTTATGGAAAGCGTACACCGATTGATGAATACCGTCTGCAAAGTCGTGGTGGTAAAGGTCTGAAGACTTGTAATATTACAGATAAAAACGGTAAGTTAGTAGCGGTTAAGTCTGTAACAGGTGAAGAAGACATTATGTTAATTACAGCAGCAGGCGTTATTATTCGTATGCCGGTTGATCAAATTTCTCAAATGGGACGTAATACACAAGGTGTTCGTCTAATTCGATTAGAAGATGAGCAAGAGGTAGCGACAGTAGCAAAAGCGCAAAAAGATGAAGAAGAAGAATCTAATGAAGAGGATTCGTCTGAAGAGTAAGAGTGGGGATTTCTCCCCCTCTTATTTTTTTATAATAATACTTGCATAGCAATAGGAAAGTGTATATAATAGGAAAAGTCAGCAAATGAGAGATACAAGTTATCGAAAAAAACTTGTTGACGAAAATAATATACTATGATATATTATGAAAGTCGCTGAAACGCGGCATTGAACTTTGAAAACTAAACGAAACAAACAACGTGAAACGTCAATTTTTATTTTTAGATGCTAGACAAACTAACTTTATTGGAGAGTTTGATCCTGGCTCAGGATGAACGCTGGCGGCGTGCCTAATACATGCAAGTCGAGCGAATGGATTAAGAGCTTGCTCTTATGAAGTTAGCGGCGGACGGGTGAGTAACACGTGGGTAACCTACCCATAAGACTGGGATAACTC